>JBEKMU010000006.1:0-56913 GCA_049523555.1 Verrucomicrobiota bacterium
TGCAACTCCAGATTGGCGTTCGCGTTGGCCAGATCGGCCTCGGCTTGTTCGACCTGGGCCTGGTACAGCCGGGGATCGATCTGGGCGATGATCTGTCCCGCTTTTACCACCGAGTTATAGTCAACGAAAATTGTTTGGATGGTGCCGGAAACCTGGCAACCCACCTGGATGTTGGTCACGGGATTCAACTGTCCGGTTGCGGTCACCGATTGCATCAAATTGCCGCGCGTGACGGTGGCCGTCTGATAGAACGGTGTGTCGGCATCGCCGCGCCGAAGGTACCAGACGACCCCGACAACGACCACGACGACCGCCAAAATAGCGGCCGCCCACTTCATCCATCCACTGCCTCGATTGCCTGCCATAAATTTTAATGCGTTCACCGCTCATGGTTTAGACCGTGCCAGCGCCGGACAGGTTACGCGATTTTCTGCGTCTGTCCATGCTTTCATCGGCACACACTTTCGGTTTGAGCCGCCCGCGCCGGGGCTTAGAATCCTGCCGTGCTCGAAAAGCTGACCCAACAACTCACCGCCGCTCGTCCGCTGGCGGACGAGCAAGTCCGTCTGGCAGTCGAGCAGTTGACCGACGAAAAAATTCCGGCGGCGGTCAAAGCCGATTTTCTAGCCGCGCTGACGCAAAAGGGCGAAACGCCGGACGAAATCGGCGCGTTCGCCCGCGTACTACGCGGCAAATCCGTTCCGCCGCCGCTCGATGCCGAAACCCGCGCCCGTGAAATCCTCGATGTTGTCGGCACCGGCGGCGACCGGCTCGGCACGTTCAACATTTCAACGACGGCGGCCATCCTCTGCGCCGCTGCGGGCGTGACGGTCGCCAAGCACGGAAACCGGGCGGTTACTTCGCAAGCCGGCAGCGCGGACGTGCTCGAAGCGCTCGGCGTGCGGATTGATTTGACTCCGGTGGAGGCCGCACGTTCATTGCGCGAACGCCACTTCGCATTTTTCTTTGCGCCGGCTTATCATCCCGCGTTCAAGCACATCGCGCCTGCGCGCAAACTCTGCGCCGAGCGCGGCCAACGCACGATTTTCAATTTTCTTGGTCCGCTGCTGAATCCCGCCCGGCCGTCCGCCATGCTTGTCGGTGTCCCGCGGCCGGAACTGTGCGGGCCGCTCGCGCGTGTCCTGCAATCGCTCGGCGTGCGGCGGGCGATGGTCGTGTGCGGAGAAGTGCGAAGTGAGAAGGGGGAAAGTCAGGCAGCGGCTGCGCTCGACGAATTGTCCACACTCGGCCCGAACACCGTCGCTGAATTCTACCAAGAGCGCGGATTTGCCGCCTCGATTTTGGCGCCGGAACAATTCCTGTTGCAGCGCGCGACGCTGGCGGACTTGCTCGGCGGCGACCGCAATGCCAACGCCGAAATCGTCCGCCGCATTTTGCGTGGTGACGAACGCGGTCCCCAACGCGACGCGGTTCTGTTGAACGCCGGCGCCGCGCTGTTCGTCGCGGGCAAAGCGAAATCGCTCACCGAAGGGTGGGATTTGGCAGCTGAAACGATTGATTCCGGCAACGCCGCCGCAAAGCTTGCAGAACTTGCCCGCTGATTTAGCCCGGTGTGTCTTCTGCAGCTTCGGCGGCCTCCGCTTCCTTGATTTCCATGTCGGCGTAGTGAAGGCCGAGATTGTATTGCGCAGTTTTATCGCCTTGGCGCACGGCCCGGATGAACCATTTCACCGCTTCCCGCCGGTTCTGCTCCACGCCGCGGCCGGTTTGGTAGCAAAGCCCGAGATTGCACTGCGCGGGTGCGCATTCCTGTTCGGCGGCGGCGCGATACCATTTCACCGCCTCGGCATAATCCTGCGGCACGACCTGGCCGGTTTCGTAAAAGACGCCGAGGTTGAATTGCGCCGCCGGATAGCCGCGTTCGGCTGCTTCGCGATACCATTTCACCGCCTCGGCATAATTTTGCGGCACGCCCTGGCCGGTTTCGTAAAGCATGCCGAGATTGAATTGCGCCGCCGGATCGTTCTGCTCCGCCGCCTCGCGCAGCCACTTGGCCGCCTCGCCGAATTCCTGCGGCACGCCCGTGCCGTGCAGGTAGCACACAGCGAAATAACATTGCGCGACCGGGTCGTCCTGCTCCGCCGCGCGCCGGTACCATTTCACCGCCTCCTGGTAATCCTGCGCCACGCCCTGGCCGTTCTGATAGCACACGCCAAGATAGCATTGCGCCTGCGGGTCGCCTTCTTCGGCGGCCTGGCGCATGGCTTCAAAAGTGTCCCAAGTGCGGCGGTTGTTTGACATGGCGCAAAAAACAAAGCTCGGCGGCTTTTTCCGACCTGCGTTTAGGATAAACGCAAACGAGGCGAATTCAAGCCGTGAGTTGACCGGTGTTATTTTCTTCCGTTCAACAAACTGGCCTGTTACAAAACTTTCATGGCAACCCAATTGAAAATCGGCTTTCTTGGCGCGGGCAAAATGGCCACCGCGCTCGCCCGCGGCTTCATTCGCGGCGAACTCGTCAGTCCCCGTGAAATCATCGCCAGCGACCCGGTGGACGCCGCGCGAAAACATTTCGCCGCCGAGGTCAGCGCGAAAACGGTTGCGGCCAACGCCGAAGTCGCAAAATTCGCCGGCGTTTTGATTTTAGCCACGAAGCCCGACCAGGTTTCCGCCGCGCTGGCGGAAATTCGCGGCGCGTTCACCGAAAAACATCTGCTCATTTCCATCGCCGCCGGCGTGACGCTTGCGAAGCTCGAGGCCGCATTGCCCGCCGGCGCGCGCGTCATCCGCGTGATGCCCAACACACCGGCACTCGTCGGCGCAGGCGCGTCGGCGTTCGCGCTCGGCAAATCCGCGACGGTGGCGGACGGCGAATTGGCGAAAAAACTTCTTTCCGCTGTTGGCCTCGCGTTTCAGGTGAAGGAACCACTGCTCGATGCCGTGACCGGCTTGAGCGGCAGCGGGCCGGCGTACGTTTATCAATTCATCGAGGCCTTGAGCGACGGCGGCGTGGCGGCGGGATTGCCACGCGACGTGGCCACGCAGCTCGCCGCGCAGACCGTTTTGGGCGGTGCGAAAATGGTTTTGGAAACCGGCGTGCATCCCGGCGCGCTCAAGGACCAGGTGACCAGCCCCGGCGGCACAACGATTGAAGGCCTGCACGAACTGGAAAAAGGCAAACTGCGCGCCACCGTGATGAGCGCCGTCCGCGCTGCGACAGAAAAATCGAAGAAGCTTGGGCAAGGCTAACGCATCTTAATAATCTAATGCTATAATGCCAACAAATTTGTAAATTGAGCCTGAAGCCACAGTAGAATTTGTATTTCGCTATTTTCCAAGTTTTGCTTGGGCTTTTGCGGTTTGTTTTGCAATTGGGATTTTAATCTTTTTTTCTAGAAAAAGAGGAGTCAAATGGCTGCGTTGGTGGTTTGTTTTAATGCCGATTGTAGTTTGGTTGATATATTTTGCCTCAACAGCAAAATGGACTTTTACTTTGGCCTGCCTAAATTCTGAAGATGACAAAGCGGCTGAAAGTGCATATTGGAATTTATTTTCGCAAGAAGTAGGTCTTGATCAAGCGGTGCATCTGATAATTTGCAAAAATCCACATGAGCCGAATCCGAATCTCACGTTTTATGCGGCTTGTCGTATCGCGGACATACTAGCTACAAATAGCGACGAGCACATCATAGCAAGCACACTAAAAAAGGTTGAGGACGCGCCAATAATTCAAACAGGTTTTTTCGGGACGAATGGACTAAATTGCAGGCTTTATATTCCGGGACGCGAACAGTTGCATATTTCAGCACGGAGTCTGATTGAACAGCGCATGAAGGATATTCGGGAGTCAAAGAAAATTTCAACGAGTCAATAATTCCCGCACGTCCACCGTTTCCATTCCGGCGTCGCGAATGGCGCCCATCAACCCGAGATTTATCCAAGCCATTTTCATACGTGCCAATTCGTGTAATTCGTGTAAAACTTCCCCGTGATTTCATGAACGATTGGAACATTCAAGCCCGCGCTCATGCCTGCACGGCGTGCAACCAGCCGTTCGCCGATCGGCAACTGCTGCACACGCTCCTCTTCGACGAGCACGCGGAGAATTTGTGCCGCATGGACGTTTGTGAGGCCTGCTGGCAGAACCAGTTCAGCGATGGCGCACGTCAGCGCAAAGGGTTCATTTCCCATTGGCAAAGCATTTACGAGGCGCCGCCCCCGGAGCCGATCCACCGCGAAAACGCCGAATCGCTGCTGCGCAAGCTGGTCGAACAAGACGACGCGCGTTACGCGCCCGCGATGTTCATTCTGGCCGTGATGCTCGAACGCAAGCGCGTGTTCAAGGTGAAGGAGCAGGTTGTCCGCGACGGCAGACGCGTGTTCATTTACGAGCAGCCCAAGACCGGCGACGTGTTCACCATCGCCGATCCGGATTTGCGGCTGGATCAACTTGAACAAGTCCAGCGCGACGTGGCGGCGTTGCTGGAACATGGTCTGAACCCGCCACAAGTTGTGGCTGAAAGCGCGTCGCAAGTGTCTGACGAAACCGCACCACGGACATGAATCCGACAAGTCCAAAACTGGACTGGGTTCGCTTGACAAGTTTGCTTGGCATCGTTTTGGCTACTATCGCCTTGTGCGGCGGCGTGATAATTTTAATGAATTGGAACGATTTATACCATCTTGGCATTAACGGCAGCATTCTGAATGTGATCGTTCCGTTTACAGGAGTGGCTTGGATTGGAGAATTGATTTGCGGATTTCTCATTTTGAAACGCCGTAAAATAATTGCACGAACTTTAATAGTGATCGGATTTTTTCTTTTCGTTTTTATGCAGTTAATCCCAGCACAGAGCTAATTTCCCCGTGCCCGAACTTTCCGAACTTCAAAACCGTCTCGGCTACGCCTTTCGCGACGAAAGCCGGTTGCGGCTGGCGCTGACACATCCGTCCGTCGCGCATGAAAGCAGCGCAGCGACTGCCGGCGGCGACGAAGCGCAGCGAAGGCCTGCGCACAACCAGCGGCTGGAGTTTCTCGGCGACGCGGTGCTGCAGCTCGTCCTCACCCGCGAGTTGTATGAAAAATTTCCCGCGTTTGACGAAGGCCCGCTGACCAAGGCGCGCGCCAAGCTCGTCAACCGCCGAACGCTGGCCGAACATGCCCGCACACTCGGCCTCGGCGCACATTTGATTTTGAGCCACGGCGAGGAAACGCACGGTGGGCGGGAACGCCCGTCGGCGCTAGCGGACACGTTTGAGGCGTTGCTCGGCGCGATTTTTTTGGACGGCGGCCTGGACGCCGCGCGCGAATTCGTCTTGCGCGAATTCAGCGCCGCGTTCGGCAAAGTGAGCGTGCTGCCGAACATTGAAAATCCGAAAGGCGAGTTGCAGGAGTTGTTGCAGGCGCGCGCGCCGGAGGCGCCGGAATATCACGTCGTTTCGACGACCGGGCCGGACCACGACCGCGTGTTTGAATGCATGGTGCATCACGGCGGCGTGGAACTCGCGCGCGGCCGGGGCAAAAGCAAGAAAGCCGCCGAGAGCGATGCGGCCCTGGCGGCGTTGAAAAAATTGCGGGAGGAAATGTAAAGGCAGGGACAGCGCGCTGCGCTGTCCGCGGACGCCCCGCAGCGCGGCCTTAGCGCTTTTCCTCGTCGAGAAAGATCATTTTCACCCCGCCTTCCTTGGGCTGGGAAAAACTGTCGAGCAACGTCGGCGCACCGGCGGAGGCGGGCGAAGACGGTTTGGCTACAGTACTTTACGGTTCGAGCGCGGAACGCAATGCGCCTTCGACGAGCTGGGCGCAATGGATTTTCATCGGCGGCAGCGGGCCGAGTTCGCCTGCCAGTTCCTCGGTCTTGAGCGCGAACGCTTCCTCGGCGGTCTTGCCGCGAATGAGTTCCGTGGCAAGGCTGGCGACAGCAATGGCGGTCTCGCAACCGAACGACTGGAACGTGGCGCGGTCAATGACCTTTTTGCCGTTCTGCTCCTTGAATTTCACCCACAGGCGCAGCATCTCGCCGCAATCCGCGCCGCCGACTGTGCCGACGGCGTCGGCCCCGGCCAGTTCGCCCAGATTCTGGGGATTGGCCAGCGCCGCCTGAATCCGCCTCTGCAAATCGTCGTGCATTTTTCGATTAAGAAAAGAAACCCGCTTCGGATCTCAAAGCATACCACCACCCGGGCGGTTCCACCAGACGGCAGTAGGCTTGGACACGTCGAAACGGACGCGTTGCTCCGGCCCGCGCAAAGGGTAAATCAAATCGTTCACCGGCTTCAAAGCAAAATGTCTGGCAGCCGGTCAGTGCAGGCAATAATGCGCGGTCATGCAGGCTCAAACATTTTCGCCGGGGTCATCAAGTTGATTGCCACCAAGGAATACCACGTGACAAAAACAGAAATTCGGCGCAAAGTTTTCAGGATTTTGTTGACGAACTCAGAGCCTTGGCAGGCCGACCCGGTTGAAGCTTTGCCAACAGCCTGATACAACTTGGGAAATTCATCATGATTGATCTGGCCTATTCGATTGCCGACCAGGACGTCGAGACGACCAAATCCATTGGGATTTACAATTTTTCGCTTCACCTGGCACAGTACCTGTCCGAACACTCGCAACTCCAGAAGTTCACGGTTTTCAGCAACAACACGGTTTCCCCCCATTTGCGTCTGGCGGCAAAAGCATGCGTCCGGGAATTCAATTCCGCCCGACGGAGCAAGGTGGGCCGGATATGGTGGGACCAGTGGGGCCTTTACCGGTCGGCGCAGGCCACAGGACATCGCTGGCTTTTTCTGCCGAAGGGCTTTTGCTCGTTCGTGGCGCGCCCGCGTCTGCAAGTCGCGGCCTTTGTCCACGACATCATGGGCGATTTCTACCGGCAGCACTATCCCAAGTTTGAGTCGAAGTTTGAGTCGTTCTATTTTTCCCACAGTTTGGCGGCGACCCTTCGGCAAAGCCGCGTGATTTTTACCAATACCGAGTTTTCGAAACGCGAGTTGACCGGTTGGGCTCAACGCAACGGATTATCCTGTCCCAAAGTGATTGTGGCAGGTTACGGTTTTGCCCCGCCAGAACCGTACTGGACGGAAAAAGAAAACCGGATTTTGTTGTTCGCCAGTGCAATGCCGCATAAACGGACGGACATTGCCATCCGTTTTCTGAGCCGTTGGCTTCGGGAATCGAAGTATGACGGAGTCATTGATTGCATCGGAATTCTCTCACCAAGGATGCCAAAGCCCGAAGGCCGTAGTTGGAAGTGGATCGGGAGAGTGCTTCCTGCACAGTCGCGCGAAATGATGCGCCGGGCGCGTGTGGTAATCTATGTTTCCGAGTATGAAGGTTTTGGCATGCCCGCCGTGGAAGCAGTTCTGGAAGGCAGTTGCCCAGTCTTTTCAGACATTCCGCCGTTGCGCGAGGCAATGGGCGAGGCCGGTTGCCCTTTTTCAAACGATTCCCAAGAGTCCTTTTTTAAGGCAATGGCCAGGGCCTTGACCACGCCTCCAGAAACCATCCACGCCTGGGCGGCGGGGCTGCTGCATCGCCATCATTGGCCGGCGGTGGCCGAAAAAATTGTGCAGGAACTTTCCACGGCGTGATTTGGGGGAACGCAACTGAATTTATTTCTTTCTTTTCGCCAACCACCACACCAATATGAGAGAAATGCAAAAGCGCCGGGTGTCAAGAGTGCTCATTACCGGGGGAGCCGGGTTCATCGGTGTCAACGCGGCGCGCCGTTTTTTGCAGGACGGCTGGGATGTGTTTGTGTGGGACAACCTCTCCCGCTACGGCACGGAAAGCAATCTTCAGTGGCTGCAAAGTTTCGGCCCGGTCCATTTTTCCATGATTGATGTCCGCGATGAAAAGGCCGTAACCGAACATTTCCAGCGGGAACGGTATGATTTGGTGCTTCATTGTGCGGGGCAGGTTGCGGTGTCCGCATCCCTTACCAATCCCCGGTGCGACTTGGAGAACAATGTTCTGGGCACCTTCAACCTTCTGGAAGCCGTCCGCCTGTTTTGTCCGGAGGCCCTGTTTATCTTCGCCTCCACCAACAAGGTTTATGGCAGTCTGGAGGGCGTCACCGTTGTTGAGCACAACGGCCGTTATGAATGGGCTGATTTCTCCGAGGGAATTTCGGAAGAGCAGCCGCTTGATTTTTATTCCCCCTACGCCTGTTCCAAAGGGGCGGCGGACCAATACGTGCGGGATTATTCCAGAATTTATGGATTGGCCACCGTCTGTTTCCGTCAATCCTGCATTTATGGGTGCCGTCAATTCGGCATGGAGGATCAAGGGTGGGTCGCCTGGTTCCTGATTGCCCATGCCCTGCGCCGCCCCATCACTATCTTTGGCGATGGTAAACAGACTCGTGACCTTCTCTTCATTGATGACCTGATTGACGCCTATTGCCTGGCATGGCAGAAACGCGACAAAGTTGCCGGCCAAGTTTATAATATCGGCGGTGGCCCGCAGAATCAATATTCCGTAAAGCAACTCATTCATTGGCTCGAGGTGGAGGGCGGGACGCCGGTTGAAATCGGTTTTGCCGCGCCCAGGCAGGGCGATCAAAAAGTGTTTGTTGCGGATATCAGGAAGGCATTTGAGGATTTTGGATGGCGTCCCTCGTGCTCCGCCGAACAGGGCATCCGGAAACTCCATCGGTGGGTGAATGCCAACCTGGAGTTGTTTCGCGAAGTCCTCGCCATGCCGCCCGTTCAAGAGGGTGCGCACGCCCTTGAATCAACGCCTCTTGAGTTCATGTGGGCTTCCGCGGGCTCTCAGGTTCCAGCCAGGAGCAAGAGGCCAACCGGTTGACGCGATGACGAATTTGCCCTTCATGGCATCATTCTGAATCGGATGTTTGGGAACAGAGTCTATTAGAGCCGATTCCACCAGACAGCAGTGGGTTTCGGCACCTCAAATTGCACCCGGTGCTCCGGGCTTCGCAGCGTGTAGATGGAATAATTCGTTGGCTTCAAAGCAAAATGTCCGGCAGCGAGCCGGCGTAAACGGTGATGCACAATCCAAACCGGCTTAAGCATTCGAACCCAGCGCGGCGGCATGGCATCGGTCTCGGTTTTTTCGCGGACCGCGTTCGGCTTTAAATTCATGTTCTCGCCGGTGTCGGCGAAAACGGAAGTGAAATGGTCGAGCACTTTCATCGGCACCTTGTTTTTCATCAATGCCAGAACCCAGTGGAAATCGCCAAGGTCGCGCCAGCGCGGGTCGAAGAAAAGACCGCGTTCGTGGATGACGCGCCGCCGGATGAAGACCGAACTGGTGAGCACGGGAAAACGGAACCAGACGTGCTGCGGATGCGGCACCATCGAATGACGATGGCAGATGTATTTTCCTTCGCCGTTGGTGACGATGGTGCCGGCGAGGGCGACTTCGATTTGCGGATACCGCTCGAAAAAATCGTGCACTACCTTGAGTGCGCCCGGCAGATATTGTTCGTCGCAATTCAGATACGCGAGAATGTCGCCGGTCGCGCGGCGATAACCGCGATTCACCGCGTCATACATACCACCGTCCTTTTCGATAAACGCCTTTACACGCCTGTCGTCTGGCAGCCAGTCCTGCGTGCCGTCGTCCGAGCATGAATCCTGCACGATGTGCTCGAACTTCACGCCTTGCTGGTCGGCGACCGACGCGATGCAGAGCTTCAGCCACTGTGAATTGCGGAAGCTCGGTGTGACAATGGAAAATTTCATGGCGGGATTTTCACATCTACCGGATGGTGGAAAAATACTGGTGATATGTGAAAATTCGCTGGCGCTGATCAGTTTTGACGCCCACCGGTGATTGTGGCCGCTTGCGAGCCATAGGTATTTAACCAAAGCACAACGTTTTGTTGGTTGGTCACGTCACGGTGCAGGATGGCAAGGATCAAATCATGAGTCAACACAGTGTTGAATTGTTGTGAATAAGTCATCGATTCATTTGCACCGGGAGGCTTGACCAAGAAAGGCACGCGACGATCCCGTTGGCCGTCATACAGTCTCGACTCGCGCCACGAGTGGTCACTGCTGAGAATAACCCAAGTCTTGTCCCATTCACCCGACGCCTCCAAGGCATGGCGCAACGCCCCCAATTCGTCATCGGCCAGTGCTAAATTGTTGAAATAACCCTGCACCTTGGATTTGGCCCAGAGAATAAATTTATGCTCTTCCGGCAGATAAACTCCCGGTTTGTGAGGCGGAGGCAGGTGCAACAGGATCAAACCATAAGTGGAATTTGTCACCACCCGGAGGGATGTTTGTAAACTGTCTTGGCAGATATTGGCGTATAGATGCCGAAGCCAGAAAGTTTCAGACAGTGAAAAAATTTGGCAACGCATGTTTGCCGCAAACGTGACATCCCGGGTGGGCTGAAAAGAAGGAAAAGGATACCACGCGCAAAAGTTCAAAGCATTGCCCAACATTCGATCGTACGGGATATACCAGCCGACGAGCGCGGTATTGAAACCAAGGCTGCGTGCCTCGGAAAATACCGAAGGTTGTGCCGTCCAAGTGGTGGTTTTTCCGTTGTCAGCGAATGTGATTGAAAGATCGCAAGCATCCTCGTCGGAAACAGATGAAATGCGCCGTCCGAGAATCAATGCGGGCATGGACAAAATCGTGGCATCATTGGGCGAATACGCGTTGGCCGCTGCCAGCGATTGTTGCTGCAAACGGTCGAACTCAGGCAATTGCAGGCCGGGGGGACGCTGCTTAAACGCCAGCCGGTAATCTGTTTCGTCGAAGATGATCCACAAGACCCGAGGCTGACCTGCGCGGACAGCGCCGGATGGTGGGAATGGCTCATTGCTGGCACACTGTTTTATTTGTATCACGCCCAGACAAACGAGCGCGATCTTGGCAAACATAAAAAGAGCAAGGGGGGAAAAAAACCCCACCACCACCGCCGTGATTTTGGTGAGGGACCGATGTTTCCAAACCACCAGCACCGATACGGCCAACACAGCGATGATTACCACGGGCTGCTTTAGAAACGCGACGATTTGATAATCAGCAATATTGGTTAATTCCAGCCGGACAAAATCCACCGGGATCAACAACAAAAGTAGAAATGCCAAATGGAATGGCAATTGCAGCGATCTGCGCGGAAAACGCCGCAACACTTGCATTACCAACCACACCATCGATGCAAAACAGATCAAGTTAAGCACCAAAGCCAGCAGCATCGAAGATGTGACCGGCAGCTTATTGTAGTAGCGATCGTGATCGGACAGCAAATCGAATTCCACTTTGACGAAACACAAATTCGCGAGCGACACTGCCACGATGCCATCCTTGATTTTTTGCTTTAGTAGCTGTGACAGGGGAACCGTATCGCCGTCACAGGAAGGCGCCGATGGGGTAAGTTGGGTTTTGGGAATCAATTCATACCACCTTTTCGCTTCAAACAATACATCCGGCGCTTTGTGCCCGGCAGCGTAAGCGAACGGACAATTTCAAAATGCGCTGCGCATGCACGTTCAAACACCGCTGCGTCAAGCGAAGCGTGCAAAGATTCGCGTCCGCGCGTCAATCGGCGGAACATTTCATCCTGAGGTTCAATGAATTCAAACACAAGTAACGAATTGGTTACTGTATAAGCCAACCGCAGAATTTCTTCAAGCGGAATCCGCTCCGTTACCAGCAGATGATGGATCAACGCCAGCATTAGCACGCCGTCGAACGCACCGGTCGCGCGATCCAGAAACGACGGGCACTCGGCGTTGCGCCAGCCGAGCGCCGGACTCGGCCGTGCCAGATTCACCACCAGCGGCAGGATGTTCAGGTTTTTTTCGCGGGCGCGACGCCAGATCGCGCCGACACATGCCGCATCCAAATCCACCGCCACGACTTCCGCGCCCGCCTCCGCCGCCAGCACGCTGAAGTGACCGGTGTTGGCACCTGCATCCAGCACGCGCGCCGGCGAAAATTCGCGCAGTGCTTCGCGCACAAATTTTTCCTTGGCGGCAAAGGCCGGGTCATTGTAGCTGTGCGTGGCCATGTAATCCGACCACGTTGATTCCTTCCGGACCACCGGCTCCAGCGACCGCAGGGTCCGTTCCAGTCGTTTTAACAGCGCTTGCAGGATGAATTGTGCCTTTTCCGCATCCGCCAGGAGATGCGGCTTGTATACTTTCGCGTTACCCAGACTGGATTTGCGGGACAGCCAGGTTGGAATGGAAACGAGCGAAAGCATTCGCGGTGTGAATTTTTCCAGCGGACTGCAAAGGCGGTAAATCTCCTCCGGTTCTAGGCCGTCGCGGCGCGTCATGAATATTTCCGCCAGCGGCAAACCCCAGCGGCGGTTGGCCAGCAGCGGCAGAAGAAAACTGCGGACCAACTGCGCCTCCGGCAGCCAGATTGGGTCGGCAAGGTTTCGCTGCTCAAACGATAACGCGTCAATGAACACCGGCTCGCTGCCGCGAAACAAAACGTTGCGCGGCGTGGCGTCCTTCAACCCGAAACCCTCCACGAGCGCGGCGCGGGCGAGTTCGAGCGTTAGACGCCCGGCGGCCCAAAGCATTTCCGGCGGCCACTCGTGGGGATAACACGGAAAGGGAATTCGTTCGTGTTCAAAAACCGCGCCGGCGGGGTGCGCGTTAAAAACCGGTTGCAGCTCTGGCGCTTCGCGGAGTGGGGCTGTTTCAGCTTCACTCAGACGGCGCGTGGAAACGAATTTTTTGGCGGCGATGAACTGGCGCGCGCAGCCGGTCTGCAGGAATTTTTCGAATTCAGGAACGGCATCCGCAGCGACGAATCGCAGCGCACGTTGATTGAAGATGAGACAGCAGCCGGCGGGATCGCGGAACGATGGCGCGGAGGGGGACATCACCGCACTTCGGTTTTTGTTTCAACCTTGGCGGCAGGGGTTTCGGTGGTGGTGATGGTTACGGCCTTCTGCCTGCGCCCGAAAATTTTCCGGCTGGTTCTGACAATCCAGCGGCGCGTCTTTTTCAAATAAAACAGGAATCCGACGAACACGGCCACCATGGTCTGCCACATCAGTGCGCCAAGACCCGGATCAATATATGCCAATAAAGTCATAGAACGGGTTACCAAATCTAAGGTAGATTCTGGGGGGTAATGGTCTTTTTGTCAATCTTTTATCCGGAACCGCTGCGCGATGGGAATGCGCCGCCCCACGCCGAAGGCGCGCGGTGATACTTTCAAACCGGGCGCAGCCTGCCGCCGTTTGTATTCGCTGAAGGTGATTTTGTTGATGACATCGTTCACCACGGCCGCGTCAAAACCGCTCCGGATGATTTTCTCCTTGCTCGAATTTTTCACCACGTAAAGGTCAAGGATCGCGTCAAGCGTTTCGTAGGGCGGCAGTGAATCCTGGTCCTTTTGGTTGGGTCGCAACTCCGCGCTCGGTGGTTTTGAAATGGAAGCGGCGGGAATGATTTCACGCTCGCGGTTTACCCAACGCGCAATTTTGTAGATGTCCGTCTTGAAAACGTCCGCGATGACCGCCAGCGCGCCGCACATGTCGCCATAAAGCGTGCAATAGCCGACGGCCATCTCCGATTTGTTGCCGGTCGTCAATACCAGCGCGCCGAATTTGTTCGACAGTGCCATCAATGTCACGCCCCGCAGCCGCGATTGCATGTTTTCCTCGGCTTCGTTTGGTTTGGTTCCGGCAAAAACCTTCGCCAGTTGTTTTTCAACCGATTGGAAAACCAGCTCAATCGGCAGGATTTCGTAACGGATGCCGAGATTTTTCGCGAGCGCCCCAGCGTCGCTCAAACTGCCTTCGCTCGAATAACGTGCGGGCATCGAAACGCCCAGCACTTTGTCGGGGCCAAGCGCATCGGCGGCAAGCACCGCCGTGAGCGCCGAGTCAATGCCGCCGGACAAACCGACAATGACCGATTGAAAACCGCATTTGTGGACATAATCGCGGATGCCGAGCGAGAGGGCGTAGAAAATTTGTTGCTCGCGGGCGGGCCACGCGATTTTTGCCGGTGGCGAATCGGCACCCAGGTCCACAACGAAAATATCCTCGGCAAATCCTTTTCCAGAGGCGAGCGGCTCTCCGTGACGATTCAGCGCGACGCTATGACCATCGAAAACCAGTTCGTCGTTCGCGCCGACGAGGTTGACCTGCACCAGCGGCAAGCGCTCGTCGCGCGCGACGCGTTGGAGCATCGCCAGCCGGGTTTTTTCTTTACCGTCGTGCCATGGCGACGCGGAAATGTTCAGGATGATTTCCGCCCCTTTCGCAACAAGCTCCTTAATCGGGTCGCGGCGATAAAGCCGCTCCGGCCAGAAATCCTCGTCGTTCCAGATGTCCTCGCAGATCGTGATGCCCAGCTTGCGTCCATTGAACTCAAACGGCGCGACAACTTTGGCCGGTTCAAAATAGCGGTCCTCGTCGAAAACGTCGTAGGTCGGCAGCAAACTTTTGTGCGTGCGCCAGATGATTTTGCCGTTTTGCAGGACGGCGGCGGAATTGCGCAGTGCGCGTCCGGGACGCTCGGGATTTTTGTCCACGAAACCGACGCAGAGCGGAATCGAACCAATTTGTTTCGCAGTTTCGGCAAGCGCGGCGAGGTTGGTTTCAATGAAATCGGCGCGTAAAAGCAAGTCGCGCGGCGGATAGCCGCACAGAAACAGTTCCGGTGCCAGCACGAATTCCGCACCGAGCGCGACGACCCGTTCATAGCCGGCTGCAAGCTTTAGGCGGTTGGCTGCAAAATCACCGACGGTCGAATTGAGTTGGAGAACGCCGATTTTCAACGCGCTGAGAGTAATCCCAAACGTCAATTCCGCAACGAATTTACTCGCGTGGGTTCAGTGGTAGCGCTTGTCCAGCGTTTTCGACGCTGTGAATGGCTTCAGCCAAGTTTGTGAGATAGCGTTGAAGCGTGAACCGGTTCAAAAAGTACTCGCGCAAATATTCGCTATTTTGCTGTACCATCATGGTGAGCAGCACGTCGGCGATTTGATCCGGTGATTTGATGGCGACCAGACCGGGATAACCGGACGGCATTATTTCCGGCAACGAACGCCAACGCGTCGTCACCACTGGCAAACCAAAGGCCATCGCTTCCACTGCGACCAAACCAAAACTTTCCGCGTAGTAATACGTCGGAATGCAAAAACAGTCGCTTTCGGTGAACACACGCCGTTTGTATTCATCGTTGGCAAAGCCGATGTAAGTCACGCACGATTTTGCCGTCCGGCCAGATTCAATCTGCAAGTCTGGCTGCGCGATGCGCGTATAAAACTCCGTCTGGTCGGACAGATTGACGAATTCGCCAGCCACGGTCAGATGCATACGAATAGGCGAATTTGCTCGCGACAGGCGCGCGTTGGCCAAGGCCACACCTGTGAGCGTGTCAAACAAACCTTTTTCCTTCATGCAATGCGCAAGAAATAAAACCTTTAGGATTTGAGGGTCGCTACTGGTGCCGGCGAATTCGTTTGAATTCAGGCTCTCGCCTTTGAGCAATTTAGCGCGCGCGGCAAATCTGGCTTTGCGACGCGGCAGAACTGACTGCGCGAAATCCGGGCAGGGATCAGGAATGCCGTTGCTCACGATGCAGACTTGACGGGACAAAAGTTTTTCGGCGTCAGCAAAATTGTATTTGGACAGAACGATACTGAGGTCCACGGGTTTGAACAGGCAGTAGGTGATGGCGCGGGTTCGGATTTGCACGGACGTCTCCAGCCATTTGGCGAGACCGGCGGCATGCCAGTGCAAAATGACCCTTTTGAAAAACGGGCGGCAAATCAACATCACCAGCCAGTCACGGTAGAGCGCGACGCGCTTGCCGGGCGCCGGAACGTAGTAGAAATTATCCACGCCGTGGCGGAAGCGACACCAAATCGCTTCGAGGCAATGCAGAAAAAGCCACGCGAGTTTGATGCTTTGAAGTTCGCCGATATCTTCGAGTCCGCGCGAGAACCGCGCGTCGATATGATAACACTCAATGCCGAAGGGATTCAGCGCTGCGTGTTTCTGCCTGCGTCGGTCGCCTCCGAAACCATTAAGCATCAGTTGAACCATGTAGCTCTGGCCGTGGTGTGGCGGCGGCACATGGGCGAAAACAAGCAACTTCATACTAATTTGTGAGTGAACGTCAGACTTGAATTTAAACGAAAACCGGAGTTGACGGAAGAATTTTCGCGCCGGTTAAAACCGGGTTCGACTGGCGTTTTACCCCCAATCGCGTATGCTGCCCGCCGAATTTTCTATGGCCGTCGAACGCGTCAATATCCTCGGCGTCGGCGTCAGCGTCGTCAATTTGCAGTCGGCGCGGGCGGCCGTCGCTGACGCAGTGCGTGCGCGACGCAAAGGCTATGTTTGCGTGACCGGCGTGCATGGCGTGATGGAGGCGCAGGCAGACAAGGCGTTCCGGAAAATTTTGAATGAGGCATTTCTGTGCACGCCGGACGGGATGCCCATGGTTTGGGCAGGCAAATTGAGCCGCCACTCCAGGATGAGCCGCGTTTATGGGCCGGACTTGATGCTGGATGTTTGCGCGTGGAGTGAAAAAAATCGGTGCCGCCACTTTTTTTTCGGCGGCGCTCCGGGTGTGGCGGAAACATTGCGCGACAAGTTGACGGCGCGGTTTCCGGCTTTGCAGGTCGCCGGCTGTTACACACCGCCGTTTCGAGCGCTCAATGCTGAAGAACAAAAACACCTGCAGGAAACGGTTCGCGCATCACGACCGGACATTCTGTGGGTTGGCTTGAGCACGCCAAAACAGGAGAAATTCATGGCGGAGTTTCTACCGCAATTGGATGTGACACTGATGATCGGCGTGGGTGCGGCATTTGATTTTCTCAGCGGGCGCGTCAAACAGGCGCCGCGCTGGATGCAGCGGAGTGGATTGGAATGGTGCTACCGCCTGTGCCAGGAACCGCGGCGACTGGCCAGGCGTTATTTCCGAAACAATCCTCTGTTCGTCGTCAAAATCGCCGCGCAACTTTGCGGGTTGAAGAAGTATTCGCTCGAATAAAACGGTTTCAGGCGAATTTGATTGAGCGAAAACGAGGCTTCTGTTATCTCAAGACTGGCAATACACGCAAATGAACGGAACTCAACTGAACGAAACGCCTCGATCTTTTTGGCAGGATACAGCGGACTGCTGGCGGCGATTGCCCAACAAGACGTTTTTCTTCGTGTTGCTGGCAGCGTGGCTGGCACTGTTTCAATTTCTGGGCAATTCCATTTTGGGCTACATCCACACGCCGTCGCTGTTTTCGTGGATGTATGAGGCGTATAACACTCCCAATCCCGCCGCCGACGACGGGCATGGCGACTTCATTCCGTTTTTGGTCATCGGGTCGTTTTGGTGGAAGCGCAAGGAGTTGCTCGCGCAGCCGTTGAGCCTATGGCGGTCGGGACTGTTGCTGCTCGTTTTGGCAATGGTGCTGCACGTCATGGGCTATGTCCTTCAGCAGCCGCGCATTTCCATTGTGGCGCTGTACACGGGGATTTACGGATTGACGGGGTTGAGCTGGGGCCGCGAATGGTTGCGAAAGAGCTTTTTCCCATTTTTCCTGTTTGTCTTTTCAATTCCACTGGGTGATCAAGCCAAGTTCATCACCTTTCCGCTACGTCTGCTGGTCTGCCAATTAGTGGAAGTGGTGTCGCACTGGATTCTGGGCATTGATGTGATGCGGATAGGAACGCAGCTGATTGATCCATCGGGCACCTATCAATACGACGTCGCTCCGGCTTGCAGCGGCATCCGGAGTCTGGTCGCAATTTTTCTGCTCGCCACGATTTATGGATTTGTCGCGTTTCGGTCCGCCTGGAAACGACTTTTCCTCATGGCGCTGGCCTTTCCGTTTGCCGTTTTGGGGAACCTGACGCGAATGCTTTGTATCATCATCGCAGCGGAATTGGGCGGTCAGGAGGCCGGCAACTACGTCCATGAAAGCACCCTTATCAGTTTGGTTCCCTATATTCCCGCGATTATTGGACTGCTTTGGGTCGGGCACTGGATGGAAAAACGCTGGAAGCCGGACGAGAAGGAGCAACCATGAAAAATCAGAAGTGGCTGATCCTTTTCGCCGTGCTGATTTTGATCGCGGGTACTGCCGGTGCGTTGACATGGCTCAAGACGAATCAAAAACTCGGCAAACCGGGCATCAAGGTCACACCGATTCCCGGCAGGGTGGCGATGGAAATTGATCTGCCGGAGCATGTCCTTGATTTCAGTTCCACCAATGTGCCGGAATCGGAAATTGAACTGGGTTATTTCCCAAAAGACACCAGCTTCGTGGAACGCTACTACACGTCGCCGGACGATTCTCCCGGCATCTGTGCCACCATCATTTTAATGGGCGCGGATCGCACCAGCATTCACCGGCCGGAATATTGTTTGGCCGGCCAGGGTTTTACCTGTGATGAAAAAACGGTCGCAGACATTTCTGTGGGAGGTCCGAAACCCTATCAATTGCCGGTTTCAAAATGGAAGATAAGCCGGTTGGTCCAGCAGCCGGATGGACAAAACTTCAAAGTATCCGGCATTTATGTGTTTTGGTTTGTGGCGGATAATGAACAGACCACGGGCAATGTTCAGTTTCAATGTTATCTGGTTAGGGACCTCTTGCTCAAAGGGGTTTTGCAGCGCTGGGCGTATATTTCATATTTCTCCACCTGCCTGCCAGGGCAGGAAGAAGCCACTTTCGCGCGAATGAAGAAACTGATTGCGGCCTCGGTGCCGGAATTTCAGTTGCCGCCCAAACTCGCAAATACCACCCCGCCACAGTGAAGTGATAAAATTGCGTCGCGCGAAAAAATCTGCTAGTGTAATTTTTGCTTAAATTGAATTAAACCATGCTGCGGCGTGATCGTCTGATGCGGGCGCAAGTCCACCAATTGGTGGATGCCTTCCTCTTTGCGGTCAGCTTCTGGCTCACGGCGGTGTTGCGCGCCGATCCGCAAATTATCGAATGGTTGAATCTTAAAACCTTGCCGCCTGATGCATTTGAAAATGTCGGGTGGCTTTACTTTGTACTCATCCCGGGCGCGCCGTTCGTTCTGGAATTGCAGGGCTTTTACAATCGGCCCATTTTGGGTCCGCGCCGCGCAATTCTGTGGCCGCTCTTCAAAGGCTGCGTGCTCATTACCATCGGCTTGGTGTTCGCCCTGTATGCCTTGCACCTGAACGTGCCGCGCTGGGTGATAGTGTGGTTCGGTTGCCTTAGTTTCGCCCTGGTGTATCTCAAGGAGGAAATTTTATGTGCCGTTTACAAAAGCAAACTCGCCCAGGCGCAATACAAACGCCGTTTCATCCTTGTCGGCGCAAGCAACGAAATTGCCCGGATGCGCCATGAATTGGCAAAGGAGGCCGACGAAGGCATCGAAATTGTGGGCGAGTTTGACTTTATCGAAGCACCATTGCAACGACTCATTGAACTGCTCCATGAGCATTCCGCCAGCGGCGTCATTGTCAACGCCAAACAGGCGTATTTCGAGCGGGTCGAAAGCGTCATCAAAGTCTGTGAACTCGAGGGTGTCGATGCCTGGCTCGTTGCCGACTTTTTTGGAACGCAAATCGCGCGCGCGAGTCTGGATGAATTGTTCGGCCATCCCTTGCTGGTCTTTCGCTCCGCGCCGGAAACCTCCTGGCAAAGCCTGGCCAAGATGCTCATGGATTTCTTCGGCGCGCTGGCGCTGCTCCTCGTGGCTGCCATCCCGATGCTGGTCATCGCGCTGCTGATCAAGTTGCTCTCGCCTGGTCCCGCCCTTTTCCGGCAGCAGCGTTCCGGCCTCAATGGCGCGCCGTTCACGCTTTACAAATTCCGCACCATGGTGACCAACGCCGAGCAATTCAAACATGAGCTGGAGGCGATGAACGAAATGCGCGGCCCGGTCTTCAAGGTGACCAACGACCCGCGCGTCACGCGCATTGGGAAATGGCTCCGCCGTTACAGCCTCGACGAATTGCCGCAACTCTTCAACGTCCTGCGCGGCGAAATGAGTCTCGTTGGCCCGCGCCCCTTGCCGGTGGATGAAGTCAGACGTTTCAACGACCTTGCCCACCGCCGCCGCCTGAGTGTAAAACCCGGCATCACCTGCCTCTGGCAAATCAGCGGACGCAACCAAATCGCCGACTTCAAGGAGTGGGTGCGGCTCGACCTCGAATACATTGACAACTGGTCGCTCTGGCTGGATCTGAAAATTTTGCTGCGGACCATCCCCGCGGTGTTCGTCGCCACCGGCGCGAAGTGAGTGGCCGCATCGTTTAATCGTTGAATCGCTGAATCGTTTTTCAATACGCTGAGCCCGATTTAACGATTCAACGATTTAACGATTTAACGTGATGAAAAAAACGTCCGTCGTCACCGGTGCCGCCGGCTTTCTCGGCTCGCATTTGACCGATTTGCTTTTGGCGCACGGCCACAAGGTCATCGGCATTGACAATTTCATCACCGGTACCGTGGACAACATCGCCCACCTCGGCGGGAACCCCGATTTCAAATTCATCGAGCAGGACGTGACCGAATTTCTCTTTCTTGATGCGCCGGTGAACTATGTCTGGCACTTTGCCTCGCCCGCCAGCCCATTCGATTATTTGAATTTCCCAATCCAGACGCTCAAGGTCGGGTCACTCGGCACGCACAAGGCGCTTGGCCTTGCAAAAGAGAAAAAGGCGCGCTTTCTCCTCGCCTCCACTTCCGAAATCTACGGCGACCCGCTCGTCCATCCGCAAACCGAGGATTACTGGGGCAACGTCAACCCCATTGGCCCGCGCGGCTGTTACGACGAGGCCAAGCGGTTTGCCGAGGCGCTGACGATGGCCTACAACCGCGAGCACAAGGTCGAGACGCGCATCGCCCGCATTTTCAACACCTACGGCCCGCGCATGAGGCTCAATGACGGTCGTGTCGTCCCGTCGTTCATCAGTCAGGCGCTCAAAAACAAACCGGCCACTGTTTTTGGCGAAGGCAAACAGACCCGCAGCTTTTGTTACGTGTCTGACCTGGTTGAAGGCATCTACCGTCTGATGATAAGCCACTACCATTTGCCGATGAACATCGGCAATCCGGCTGAACTGACCGTGCTCGAATTTGCGAGGGAAATCATCCGCGCCACAGGCTCACGCAGCAAAATCGTATTCAAGCCGCTGCCGCAGGACGACCCGAAACAGCGCAAGCCCGATATCACGAAGGCAAAAAGTATTCTCGACTGGTCGCCCAAAGTTTCGCTCCACCGGGGATTGAAGAAAACCATCGCTTACTTCAGGCGCAAACTCTGAAAGCAGCGCAGGCGCCACGCCTGTTTGACAAAATGATTTTCCGCGCACGCCAGTTTGAATTCGCCTTCCCGCGGCCAACGCTCGTCATGGGCGTCATCAACGTCACGCCTGACTCGTTTTCGGATGGTGGAAAGTATTTAAATCCGGAGGCCGCCATTGCCCACGCGCTCGAACTTGTCGGCCAGGGAGCGGACATCCTTGATATCGGTGGCGAATCCACGCGCCCCGGCGCTGAACCCGTCAGGGAGGCCGAAGAACTGCACCGCGTAATTCCAGTTATCGGAAAACTCGCGGCGAAAGTCAAAATTCCACTTTCGATTGACACGATGAAACCCGCCGTCGCGCGTGATGCAATGCAAGCTGGTGCGAGCATCATCAACGATGTCGCGGCCAACCGCGAAGCTGACGCGATGTGGAAGATTGCGGCGGGATTTCGCGCCGGTTACATTTGCATGCACGCGCAGGGCACGCCGCAAACGATGCAGAAAAATCCGGTTTATGCCGATGTGGTACGCGAAGTCGGCGAATTTTTTGGCGAACGGTTGGAAAAATTGAACACTTGCGGGGTGGCTGCTGACCAGGTCGTGTTGGACGTCGGCATTGGTTTTGGCAAGACGCTCGAACATAATTTGCAGTTGCTCGCGAACCTGGAGAGTTTTACAAAGTGGCAGCGTCCGTTGCTGCTCGGCGTTTCGCGCAAGTCGTTCATCGAAAGACTGCTCGGCGGGAAATTGAATGAACGCTTGCCAGCTTCGCTCGCGTGCGCGAGTCTGGCCATCGCCGGTGGCGTGCAAATCATCCGGACGCATGACGTGGCGGAGACGGTCCAGGCCGCGCGCATGACGGAAGCGGTGCTGGCCCGGAAGAGAAATTGATGGTTGACCAGATTCACATTCAGGATTTGTGGCGTCCCGCGTTGGAAATTTTGATCCTCGCGGTGCTGATTTATTGCGCCTTCCGTTTTTTGCGCGGCACGCGTGGCTGGCCGGTCGTCATTGGCTTTGTTGTCGTGCTGTTGGTGCTGGCCTTGGCCACAATACTGCTGAAATTGAAGGTATTGAGCTGGTTGCTCGGCACGTTCTCAGCTTTTTTTGCTATTGCCGTTCTTGTCATTTTTCAACCGGAATTGCGCCGCATGCTGGCCGAACTCGGCAACCTGCCGCTCTTCGCCAGCGCACACGAACAGCGTGAAAGCATCGAAGTCATCATTCAAACGGTTGAACGTTTGTCGGAAGTGAAAATCGGCGCGCTCATCGCCATCGAACAATCCATCCAGCTTCAGGAGGCCGTCGAATCAGGTGTGCCGGTGGATTGCGAGGCGACGCCGGAAATGTTGGAAACGATTTTCTTCCCGAACAACGCCATTCATGACGGCGGCGTGATTATCAAGGGCGACCGCATCACCTACGCCGCGTGCATTTTTCCGCTGACCCAGCGACAGGATTTGAACAAGTCACTCGGCACGCGCCATCGCGCGGCGATTGGTTTGAGCGAGGAAACCGACGCCGTCATCGTTGTTGTGTCCGAGGAGACCGGCATGATTTCGCACGCCTACAAAGGCCAGCTTGTCCGCGGCGTGTCGCTGGAGGAATTGAGGGCGTTCCTGACCTCCGTGTTGGTGCAACCGGCGAAATCACGCCGTGGCGTCGAGTGGCTGCGCACCCGCTTTGGCGAACGCCCCAAGCCCGGCCCCGGCGTCATCACCAAAAACGAGCCGCGCCCGGCTCTTAAACAGACTGGACATTGAATTTTTATGGCGCTGCGTGATTGGTTCATAAAAGATTTGGGCTGGAAATTGTTTTCCGTCGTCCTGGCGGTCGCCATCTGGCTGACCGTCAACAAGATTCTTGGGGAATCCGGGAATTTCGCCGAGCCGCTTGCCGGAGACATGTTGACCTATGACGATCTGCCGGTGCAGGTTGTTTCCGAGGCTTCGGATGTGCGTAATTTTCACGTCATGCCTGCCACAGTGGCCGTCACGGTCAGCGGCCCGCCCGCTGTAATGGCGGTTTTACAGGCGAATCAAATCCGCGCGGTCGTGGACCTCACGGGCATCGAATCCGGCAAGGAGATGCGCCGACACGTGGATGTTTCAACCCCGCCCGGAGTGACGCTGATGAGTGTCAAACCGTCCAATGTTGATGTGATCGTTCCATCGCTTGGAAAATAGTCATGAGCCCACCCCAAAAAATCTTTGGTACCGACGGTGTTCGCGGCACCGCCAATGTTGAACCGGTCACTGCTGAAACCGCGCTCAAACTCGGCCGTGCCGCCGCACACGTTTTCAAAAATCTCGAACGCCAGTCGCGCGGATACGGCCGCCACAAAATCGTCATCGGAAAGGACACGCGCCTCTCCGGCTACATGCTCGAAAACGCCATCTCGTCCGGCATTCTTTCGATGGGTGTGGATGTGTTGTTCATCGGCCCGCTGCCAACGCCGGGCGTCGCCTACGTCACGCGCAGCCTGCGTGCCGATGCCGGCATCGTCATCACCGCCTCGCACAATCCCTACGCTGACAACGGCATCAAATTCTTCCGCGCCGACGGCTACAAGCTCGACGACAAAATTGAGGACGAAATCGAACACCTCGTTTTCAGCGGCAAAATCGAAAACATCCGCCCGACCGCCGATGAAATTGGAAAGGCTGTGCGCATTGACGACGCGCTCGGGCGATATATCGAATTTGCCAAGGCCTCGTTTCCGCGTGGTCTGACGCTCGAAAGAATGCGGGTGGTTGTGGATTGCGCGCACGGCGCGGCCTACAAATCCACACCCTGTGTCCTGCGCGAACTCGGCGCGGAAGTCGTCGTTTATGGCAATCAACCCGACGGCATGAACATCAACCGGGATTGCGGCTCGATGCATCCGGAAACTCTTTGCCGCAAGGTCGTCGAGCACAAAGCCTGCATCGGCATTGCGCACGACGGCGACGCCGACCGCGTTTTGCTCTGCGATGAAAAAGGCAGGTTGATTGATGGTGATGACATCATGGCCATCGCTGCACTCGACTTGCTCGCGCAAGGCGCGCTGGCCCAAAAAACGCTCGTTGCCACCGTGATGAGCAACGCCGGTCTCGAGGCCGCAATCAAATTCGCCGGCGGAAAAACCGTCCGCACCGCCGTCGGCGACAAAAATGTGATTGATGAAATGCTGCGCGGTGGTTTCAACTTCGGCGGCGAGCAAAGCGGGCATTTGATTTTCCGTGATTACAGCACCACCGGCGACGGGCTCGTCGCTGTATTGCAAACTCTACGAATCATGAAGGCGAACAGAACGACGCTTTCGAAACTGGCGAAATGCTGGACGCGCTTTCCGCAACTCATCACCAACGTTCGCGTGCGCGAAAAAATACCGTTCCAGCAACTCGATGGCCTGACGAAGCTCGTGAGCGAAGCCGCGAAGGCATTGAAAGCCCAGGGCGGGCGCGTGTTTCTGCGTTATTCCGGCACGGAACCCAAGGCTCGCCTGCTTTTGGAAGGTCGCGACGCCGCATCGTTAAAAAAATGGTCGGACAAAATCTGCGGCGCGATTCAAAGGCAGATCGGCAGATAAATTGACGCTGACGCTGGCGTTCCGATGAAGATTTCACCGCTGTCAGAGCTGCCTTTGCAATGGTTCTTACTTTTTCGGATATCCCACCGTCTGGGCAAGGATGATTTTTTGATCCGGGCGTAATTTCATTGCCTTCGCCAAGGCCGACCGGTTCACCGACCCACGCACCACCGTTGCCAGTCCTTCGGAGGCGCAAAACAGGTAAACGTTCTGACCGATGAAGCCCGTGTCGGCCGCGGAATAGAGATTCTTTTCTTCATCCGTTCCCCTGCCCATCCGCGAATAATCTGCCACATAGATAAGTTCCACCGGCGCGTCTTTCACGAATGGTTGCATTCCCGTTGCCGCCCGGATCTCTTCGGCAAGCACCGGCTGCAACGTGTGTCCTTTTGCCTCGTAAAGAAAAAGGCCATCAGCGGTGGCGACGTAGATGTCAATTTCCTGCTGATTCATCGCCGACGGCGCGGTTCGCTGTCCAGAATCCGGACGGTTGATCCCAAATGCCGCCCATAGCAGGTTGCCGAGTACTGGTGCCGGCAGCTTTTCCGGGCTGAACGAGCGCGAAGATTTACGCTCCTTCAGCGCTTGCAGGAGCGGTTTGCCCCCGTCCATTTGCGGCTTCGGAAGTTGAATCGGTTTAAGCTCCTGCGCGGAAGCCAGCACGGAGAAGGTGAGTAACGTGGCCAATCCCCAGCGCGTGGTACGAGGTAATATTGTATTCATAATGGTTCTCCGGTGAGTTTGCGGATGATTCATTTTGCAATTAGTCAGACTAAGTTGACAATCAGAAAGCATAAACGGTCTGGCCCCCAATTCAATCGCGAACTACAGGCCCCGCTGAACTGATTTGGCAAATGATCCAACGCCAGCGCGTTTCGGGTGAAGGTAAAACCGTAACTGCGTATTGAGAATCCTCTGACTTCCGCAACGCCCGAAAGCCCGCTCCCCGTAAATGATGGTCGCGGGTCAATGGCTTCGCTGGGCACTAGGCGAAGCTTGGAGGCGCTTTTTATGCGGATGCGAACTATGGTCCGGCTTGAATTTGTTCGATTCGTTTGAAGACGCAGAAGACCGACTTAACAACTCTTCAACCTTTGAAATAAGCTCCTCTGAGTCGAACGGCTTTAGGAGGAAAGCGTTGGCACCGGACTCAAACCCGGCGAACCGGCCAAACTGGCTGCGCAAACCCGTCAGCATGATAATCGGCACGGAAGCCGTGACGGGGTCCCGCCGCAAAGCTTTGCAAACATCGAAGCCGTTCAATCCGGGCAACATCAGATCCAACACAATCAAGTCGGGCGATATCGAACGGGTTTTTACGAGGGCGTCAGTGCCATTGGCGGCAGTGCCAATGGCAAAACCTGCCGCCTTCAGACTCAAGCGGATCACTTCAAGTTGCTCAGGGTCATCTTCTACGACCAATATTTTTCTTCGCATAAGACTTTGTTCAAATTATGCGCAAACAGGTAACGTTATCTTTCATGCGCATAACCACCGCCGCGTAAAGCAGGAATGATGCCGTCAAAAGCTGGAATTTTGACGGGCAGTAGTCCTTCTCTTCCAATAGAATCCAGCGCCACTTCGGGGAACTCAAGCACGTTAAAAGCGTCGTCCAAGCACTTTTGTTCTGTTGAAGTTGCGCCGCACATCGGCTACTTTCCACAGGCCTATGACTTTGACAGAAAAATTGCTCGCGCGCGCGTCCGGCAAGGCGCGGGTGCAGGCCAGCGACAACATCTGGGTGAATGCCGACGTACTCATGACGCACGACGTTTGCGGGCCGGGCACCATTGGTGTGTTCAAGCGCGAATTCGGCCAGACCGCGAAAGTCTGGGACAAAAACAAAATTGTCATTATTCCCGACCATTACATTTTCACCGCCGACTCGAAGTCGAACCGCAATGTGGACATCCTCCGTGATTTCGTCCGCGAGCAGGGCATCACGTATTTCTACGATGTGATTGACGACCCGAACGGCCACTGGATTTTTGACCCGGGCAAAGGCCATCTCAAAAAACAATACGGCTCGCATTACGCCGGCGTGTGCCACACGGCGTTGCCGCAGAAAGGCCACACGCGGCCCGGCGAAGTGTTGTTCGGCACGGACTCGCACACGTGCATGGCGGGCGCGTTCAACCAGTTCGCCACCGGCATCGGCAACACGGACGCCGGCTTTGTCATGGGTACGGGCAAACTGCTTATCAAGGTTCCCGAGACGATGCACTTCCGACTCGAAGGCAAATTGCAACCGGGTGTGATGGCCAAGGACATCATCCTCCATTGCATCGGCGAAATCGGTTTCGACGGCGCGACGTATCGCGCCATGCAATTCGACGGCCCCGGGGCGGCATCACTTTCAATGGACGATCGCATGACCATCGCCAACATGGCCATCGAAGCGGGCGGCAAGAATGGCATTTTTGAATTTGACGCGCGCACGCAGGAATACGTGGATGCACGCGTGAAATTGAACGGCACGAAATCCACTTATGAGCCGGTCGCACCGGACAAGAAACAGAAGTTTGTTTACGAACTCGTCGTGAATCTTGACCAGCTCGAACCGACCGTGGCGTGTCATCCTGATCCCGGCCAGCGCAAGAAGGCGAAGCAACTCGGCCATATCAAATTGGATCGCGCCTACGTCGGTTCCTGCACGGGTGGCAAGACGAGTGATTTCGTGGAATTCGCCCGCGTGTTGCGCGGCAAGCGCGTGGCAATTGAGACGTTTGGCGTACCGGCGACACCGGAGATCGTGCGCGATTTGCAGACGACGTATTGGGGTAACCAGACCATCTGGGACATTCTTGTGAGCGCGGGTGTGCAGATGACGGAGAACGCTGGCTGCGCTGCGTGTCTCGGCGGGCCGGTGGATACGTTCGGGCGCATCAACAAGGCCGGCATCAAGTGCATCAGCGCCACGAACCGGAATTTCCCCGGTCGCATGGGAGACAAGGAATCACAGGTATTCCTCGCCTCGCCGATGACGGTGGCTGCCAGCGCAATTGCCGGAAAGATTGTTGACCCGCGCGAGTATTTGGGGAATTAGCGGAAAAAATTCAGCAACTCACTTCTGGCTGAATCCTTCCAGTTCCGCGATGAAGGTGTCTGGGCCTCCCCTCAAATAACCGACCTGACGGCCGAGTTCCCTGCCCGCAGAGTTCAACAGCACAAAGGTGGGAAAACCGTCCACGCCGAATCGCTTCTTGATCTCCTGATTGGCCTGTTTAAGCGCGGCGTCCTGCTCTTTGTGGCGGGGAAAATCCAGCTTTACCAGCACCAGCTTGCTTTGGGCGTAACCGGCGAACTTGCCGGTGGACAACACATCGTCGTCGAATTTGATGCACCAGGGGCACCAGTCAGAGCCGGTAAAGTCGAGCAACACCATTTTGTTTTCCGACCTTGCCTGATTCAAGGCCGTGGGCAAATCAGCGCCCCAGGATAATTCCGAGGTGGGCGCGACCGTTGGTTGTGGCATTTCACGTTCTCCGGCAGATGGACGCGGCGCCGGCTGGCTAAGGAGATAAGCGTGGTATTGGATGTTGGCTTGGGATCGTTTGAGTTCCGTCTCGTTCGCCTTTGCCGGATTGTACTGAAAATGCTTTTGCAATGCGGGATCAAGCTTGCTCAATTTCGCGTTGCCCATCCCGCCAGCGTAAACGAAATAGATGTCTGTGGTCGTGACCGCGGTGACTGTCACGTTGCTGTAAACGTTGCTGCCCACCCTGAGCATCGGCAGTTTTTCATCTGCATGCGCGACCCAAGCCGCAGCCATCAAACTAAGCACGATGAAAACCCCGGCACGCATGTTTCCGGTTTACTTTGCCAGTTTCGCCCCGGGCAGATAAATCGTGAACGTCGTGCCTTTGCCCACGTGCGTGTGGATGTGCAGCGCGCCGCTGCCTTCCTTGATAAGCCGCTGAACGATATTGAGGCCAAGGCCGGTTCCCTGCCGCGGGCCTTTGGTGGTGAAGTAAGGCTGGAAGATTTTCGGCAGCACTTCCGGCGGAATCCCGGGGCCGTTGTCGCGCACCCAGAGTTTCACCAGCGGCGCAGTGTTGTTAAAACTTTCCACGTTCAACAGCCGGTCCTGCGGGCCGTCCTTGAATGTCTTCAAATCAAGCGGCTCGCGCAAAACTTCCCCGCCGATGTCCACGCGGTGACTGAACGGGGCGCACTGAAAGCCATTGACGGCGAGATTGAGCAGAATCTGGATGAGATCGGTGCCGTTGATTTTGACGCCAATGGCTTCCGCCAATGGCTGGACGCTGAACTCGTTGTCCTGCAGGCTCGGATGAACGCGGACGAGCTGGTTCAAATCGTTGAGCATTTGGTTGACGCCCACGCGCGCCGTTTCATCCGATTGGCGGCGGAGAAAGCCGAGGTAACGCCGGGAAATCTCAATGCAGTTGCTCGTCTGCCGCCCGATGATGCCCAGCCGTTCCCGGATGAATTCCAAATCCGCCATCTCCAACCGCGAGGTTTGGCCGAGCCGGCGGCTGAGCACCTGCACGAAACCGCAAATGACGGTGAGCGGGCCGTTGATGTCGTGGATGATGCTGGCGTAAATGTCGCCGCGCGTCTTGGCAATTTGCTCCTCAATGCGCTGGTTTTGCAATTCGGCGAGGAGCTGCTGGACTTTTTCCGCGCTGCTGTGAATTTCACTTTCCAGCGTGCGCCGTTGCATCGCCTGACTGACCGCGGCGCGAATGGTGGCGATGTCAAACGGTTTGTTGATGTAGTCGGACGCGCGCAACCGCAACGCCTGGCGGATCGTATCCGTGGTTTCGTACGCCGTGATCATGATCGCTTCGATGTCGGGATTCACGTATTTGAGGCGTTCGAGCACCTCGATGCCTGACATGCCGGCCATGCGGATGTCCAGCACCGCCACGTCAATTTTATTTTTCTGCGCCAGTTCGATGGCCGTCGGCCCGTCCTCGGCCATCAGCAAATCGTAATCGTCCTTGAAAATGACGCGCAGCGATTGCCGCGGCCCCTCCTCATCGTCCACAATCAACAACGTGCCCCGCCGCTTTGGTGTCGCCGTCGCTTCAACGAGGTCGGCAGCCGCGCTGTTCGCTTCCGTCAGTGGATCAGCAGTTAAAGCCATGTTTGAAAATCAAATCTATCGCAAAACATTTCGCCCTCAAGCACAAAGCGTCAATCCCGAACCAACCGCGCCCGCAACATTTCCAGGGCTTGTTGTGCCGTCAAATCCTTGAACCGTTCGCGTCCGCAAGGATTAAATTTGCGTTCGATAACGGTTCCCGGTGCGCCGGCCAGCGCAATGAACACCGTCCCAACCGGTTTGACTTTTGTGCCGCCGGTCGGTCCGGCAATGCCCGTCACCGCTATAGCAAAATCCGCGCCAAACTTTCCCCGTGCGCCTTCGGCCATCTCGCGCGCCACGGCTTCGCTCACCGCGCCGTGTCGGGCGAGCGTTTCCGCGCGCACGCCGAGAAATTTTTGTTTGGCCGCATTACTGTAAGCCACAAGTCCACCGACAAAAACTTTGGAAGCCCCTGGTACATTCGTGATGCGATGCGCGATATACCCGCCGGTGCAGGATTCCGCCAGCACCAATGTTTGCCGTCGTTTCATCAGCAAGCGGACAATGGCCTCCTCAAATTTCCGGCTTCGGCTATTTGAGTCCCATGATATCGGCATTGAACGCTCCCACCACGTAACTTTTCATTTCGTCCGGCGTGCAGAGATAAATTTTCCCCGGCAACTGCTTCCCGACGGGTTGTCCAAACTCGATTCGCAGCGCGTATCCCCCTTGTTCCGATTGCGTCACAGGCTGGCCTTGCGCGTTCTTCCAGCGTAGATTGACCAACGGCGCTTTTGCAGCATTGGTCTTGATAACCACTGACTTCCCGAAGAGGTTCGTACCCAGGTTCTCCCGAAGATAAATGGTGACGCCGGCTTCCGGCGGATTATCCGGCGTGCGTAGCGTTAACCCGTCTGCATTCAAAATCATCCGCTGCGGAATCAGCACCTTTCCATGAATATATCCCACCACCGGCGAATCCGGGATCGTCATCGTGCCCAGGTTCAAAGTCCAATTCGTGCTGTCCGGGGGCGGCACGACGACGCCTGGCGGCAAGGACGCCGGCGCGGGTGTTTGTTTCCCGTCCGACGCGGCTGCGACCTGACTGGTTGGCCCGCCGGTGGATTTGAAGATTTTTCCGCGGAACACAAACACCGCCGCGACTGCTGCGCAAAGCAAAAGAACAACGACGAACACTGCTATCGGAAATTGCTTCTCCGGCGCGGCCTCCGCTCCCGCATCCGCCGCGAGCGGGACGGGACGCTCACCACCGACCTTCGTTCCCGCTATGATAAATTTCGGGTCGTCCGCCGTAGGCGCCTGCGGCACGGTGATTGCCTGGAAGCACGTCGGGCATTCCATCACGGTGTTGCTCCGCCACGACTCGCACTTGATGTGCTGGCCGCAAACCGGACAGGCAAATTTGAATTCGCTCATGGTTGTCTGGAAAACATTTCACATCCGCGCCACGGCGGCAATATGTTTTTTGTTTAATTCTAATTTAATCCTGCCTGCAAATTACAACCGTTTGACAATCGGAATCAAGATTAGGATGACGATCAAGACCCACCGGCTGGCTTTGCCTCTTTGGGAGTGACATTTCGTTTGACTGGACGCACATTCGACGCAGTTCAGGCATGAAACAAATTTCTCCAGTCTCCCGCAGTGGACGGTTCGCCGGCGGTCCGGCGGCTGATGTCACGCTGTTCACCGAATCTATCTCCTTCGACCATCGGCTCTGGCGGCACGATATCCTCGGCTCGATGGCCCACGCCACCATGCTCCAAAAAATCGGCGTGCTGACCAAAAAGGAATTGCGTGCCGTTGTGAAAGGCCTCGACACCATCGGCAAGGAAATCGCTGCCGGAAAATTCCGCTGGAAGCCCGAACTGGAAGATGTTCACATGAATATCGAGTCCGAGTTGACGAAGCGCGTTCCCGCCGGCGCGAAACTCCATACCGCCCGTTCGCGCAACGACCAGGTCGCCCTCGATATGCGCCTCTGGCTGCGAGATGAAATTGTTGCCTTGCTCGGCGAAATCGCCGGTTTGCAGCGCGCGCTTGTCTCGCTCGGCGGAAAAAATGCCGACGTGCTGATTCCCGGCTACACGCACCTGCAACGGGCACAGCCGGTTTATCTCGCGCACCATCTACTCGCTTACGTCGAGATGCTGGAGCGCGACTGCGAACGGTTTTGGGACTGCCGCTCGCGCGCGAATGTCTGCCCGCTCGGCAGCGGCGCAATTGCCGGTTCCACGCTGCCGCTCAAACGCGAACTCGTCGCCAAATTGCTCGGCTTCGTGGACGCCAAAGGCAAGCCGCAGCTCACGCAAAATTCCATGGACGCCGTCAGCGACCGCGATTTTGCCATTGAATTTTGCGCTGCCGCCGCGCTGCTCGCCGTCCATCTCTCGCGGCTGGCCGAGGATTTGACCCTTTGGGCCAGCACGGAATTCAATTTCATCAAAATCGCCGACGCCTATACCACCGGCTCGTCGCTCATGCCGCAAAAGAAAAATCCGGACGTGGCAGAACTCGCGCGTGGCAAGACCGGCCGTGTCATCGGCAACCTGGTCGCGCTGCTCACGCTGCTGAAAGGTCTGCCGATGACCTACAACCGTGATTTGCAGGAGGACAAGGAACGGTTGTTCGACACCGCCGACACCGTGCGCGTGACCGCACGCATCGTGGCCGCGATGCTGCGAAATACGAAGGTCAATCGCGCCGCCTGCGCCGCCGCCGCGAGCGACCCGGCATTGCTGGCGACCGACCTCGCGGATTATCTCGTGCGCAAAGGCATGCCGTTTCGGCGGGCACATCATGTCGTTGGCGCGGTCGTGGCGCTGACGGAAAAAACCGACAAACCGCTGAACCGGCTCACGCTTGCGGAACTGCAATCCGTGGACAAAACCTTTGGCCGCGACGCGCTCGGGGTGTTCAATTTGCAACGCGCGATGGCGAAACGAAATCTGACTGGGGCGCCGGGAACAAAGGAAGTCGCCAAGCAACTGGCAAGATGGCGGGAACAGCTTTCGTAGAAAATGTCATTGGGGCTGCGCGGAAAATCGATCCAATCGGCTACAGAAGAATGGAATCGTTTTTTTCCGATTCATATTGTAAGGAATCAGCCAATGTCCCATTCGACCAAGGCGGCTCTGTGTATTCTCAGTTCCGTCGGCGTTCTTGATGGCTTTCGCCAATTCATCGTCAGACATTAAACAGAATTGCAGTATTTCTTTGGCCCATTCCGGATCCACGCCGTCGCTGCGCTCGTTCTTAAGCCCGTCAAGGCCGGTTTCTTCGAAAAAGTGAGCGACTGAAACAGTGTCCATGCTTAATTGTTGATAAAGAGAGGGCTTCTTTACCTTCAAAATCGACAGCATCGAAATCAAGAATTCATTTGTAAGTTCTTGCTGGGGCAGAGAAATGTAATAAAGAGCCATGACCGTGAAAGCCCTCTCAATCTCGCGCAACGTCATGTCGAAATAATCGACAAGTGAGCCTGCACTTCGGACCAGAAAACCTCCGTCCCGCACTCGTCCAGAAATGCCGTAATGTGAAAAGAGACGTTGACAATATTCTTTGCGCCCGTTCTCGTATTGAAAAGAAAATGCCGGTTGCTGGCGCGGCAAATCGACAAAGAGGTTGCCGAATTTGAGCAGGTAAGCGTCGGCATCTACATTGCCGTAAACGGTTCGGATGTAACTTTCGATTTGATTACGATTGACCAGCAAAACGAATGCTACGCCTTCAACATCGAAGAGGTGTTTAATCCGCTCCAGCAAGCCGAGAGCAAAATCAGGGCGACAACGGTCAAGTTCGTCCACAATGATAGTTAACGGAAATTTTTGCTCGTCTCGAACTTTGGCAGCGAGTTTTGCCAAACTTTCTTTAAATTTTTTAAGAGCATCTTTCTCTATACCGTAATTTTCAATTTTCTTTTCGATGAGATCCGCCCCAATTTCAGAAAAACCCGACGCAATTTCAGAGCCGATGTTTTTCAATTCTTCTAGGTGCGCCGATTCAACTGCCCCCAACGTGGCTGCTCGCAGGCCGATCTTCGCCGCAAGTCCAGCGAGGCGTTTTCCAATTTCAACAGCGGTTTCTTTGAACTCGCGGCGCTCGACCAATCCCTTACCGTCAGCTAGACGTTTGTCCACCAATCCGAGAATTTCGCCAGAGAAGGACACGAATGGATCATCGAAGTAGTCGGCGGCGTAGGCATCGAAATAAATCACCTCAAGCTTTTGCTGCTGGAGATGGGCACGCCACATTTGAGCAAACGTCGTTTTTCCTTCGCCCCAAGGCGCGTTCACGAAGATAACTAGATTTTCAGAAACATTCCGCAGCAGGCCTGTGAGCGACTCGGCAAAATCCTTCCGGCCAAAGAGCGCGTGCTTGAATGGGTCTTTCTCATCAATGATCGCCTTTGGTGGGTTTATCTTCATGCCGTTCTTTTAGGACACGCACGACGATTCATCAAGAACAGATAATCCGAACTCACGGCACAAATTGAATTCTGAAAAATCGGTTGGTTCCGTCAAAAAATGTCAATCGCCTTGAATGAATTGCTTCGCGCCTCGTCGCACCCGTTTTAACCTGGCAAGAAGCGGCACGACTTTAGCTGGCGGAGGAGGCGGAAAGATTTATTCTGTGATGGCAAATGGCCGCTGAATTAAACAACCTGCTCCGCGCTACATCGCGTTCGTTTTATCTGACCTTGCGCGTGTTGCCGGGCGCCATTCGTCCACAAATCGGCCTCACCTACCTGCTCGCGCGCACGACCGATACCATCGCCGACACCGAACTTGTCCCGCTGGAACAACGGCTCGACGCACTCCACAAATTGCGGGAGCGGATTTTGGGTTCGTCCACCGCGCCGCTGAATTTTGGTGAACTGGCCAGACAGCAAGGTTCACCCGCCGAGCGGGTGTTGCTGGAAAAGGCCGAAGCGGCACTCGCCGAACTCCAAAAACTTTCCGCCGCCGATCTGAAACTGGTCCGCGATGTTCTCACGACCATCACGGGCGGACAGGAACTGGATTTGCGCCGGTTTGCCGGCGCGTCCTCCGAAAAAATCATCGCGCTGGAAACTGCGGTTGAACTGGACGATTACACGTATCGCGTGGCCGGGTGCGTCGGTGAATTCTGGACGAAGATGTTGCTCACGTCCCGCATTGCGGGATTTCCACACGCGCGGCTGGATGAGGGGCAACTGATCGCCGACGGCGTCCGGTTTGGGAAGGGATTGCAACTCGTAAACATTTTGCGCGACCTGCCGGCGGATTTGAAAAAAGGCCGCTGTTATCTGCCGACCGAAAAGCTGGAGGCAGCGAAATTACTGCCGGAAACCCTGCTGTCGCCGGCAAACGAGGCGAGGTTCCTGCCGTTGTTTCGCGAATATCTCGACAAGGCCGAGTCGCACCTTGCGGCGGGCTGGACTTACACCAACACGCTGCCCTTCCGCCAGTTTCGCGTGCGGCTGGCGTGCGCGTGGCCGATTTTGATTGGCGCGCGGACGATTGAAAAGCTGCGCGCGGCGAACGTGATTGAGCTGCAGCAACATGTCAAAGTTTCCTGGGAGGAAGTACGCGGGATGGTGACACGTTCGATCCTGGCCTGTCCGTTCCGGAAGGCATGGCGGAATTTGCTTCCGTCACCCGGAAAAGCTGTTGCATCCGACGAAAAAATGGCGTAAGAAGGCTTTATGCAAATTCCCAAATTATTTTCCGCGGTTTGCGTGGTTGCCTTTTGTGCGAGTTGCATTGCTGTCCAAGCGGAGGAGGACACTCTGGCGCAGGCCACCGCGCGCGCAGCTCTGGAGAAAAAAATACGCGAACTGGACGCGCAGCAAACCCAGCCGTCAACGATTGTGATTACCCCTTTTGGTACAGCAGTGCAGGAACCGATTAAAATTTCTGGACGGTTTTCTTCTGTTGTGATTACCCCTTCCGGTACAGTGGTGCAGGAACAAACCAATCACCCCGCATCGGTAACGATTCCGCCTGCCGCAACAACCGCTCCGCCACCGGCAAAGAATCAGCCTCCGACATCAACACTACCGAAAGCACAGCCGGCAGCCCCTGCTCCCAAGACGATGCCTGCGCCAAATACGAAAGCGAAAGCCGTGGCGCTGCCTTCCACGACTGTAACCAATGCGCCCGTCGTGACGACTGCGCCCCTGTCAGCCCCAACACCATCCGGTGCCACGCAGGCACAACCAGGCCAGCCGACAAACGTAGTCGTGGTTCCGTCCCCCGCCGTCCACGCGCAACCGGCAGGCCCGGTTCCCGAAACGAAACCCATGTCCAGCACGGGAGCGGTCCAAACAACGCCGGCGACTTCCGACGCTGAAGCCCAAGCCAAGGCGCGGACCGCATTGGATCAAAAAATGTCCGAACTGAACCAACAGAACTGGGCAACGCCGGCGGCTGTCCCCGCAGCGTCCCCCGCGCCGCAAACCCAGCCTGTTGCCATCAGCCCGGTAAAGCCCGCTCCGCCCGCAGTCAAGCCGGAGGTGATGTCGCCGGCAAACCAGATCAACGCAAACTTTCCTGGAAAGGAACTGGGGTTGAAGCCGATTCAAGCGCCGCCGCTGCCGATTTCCGCCGCCAAGGAAGCACAGCTCCAAGCCTTGCTTGGAAGATACAAGGCCGACCAAATCACGCCCGAACAGTATCACACCGAGCGTGCCAAAATTCTGGCGGAGCCGTAAAATCAAATTGTTCCCTTCCCCGCCGGTATTCATTGGTGGAATTTTTGTTCCCCAACCTTGAACCTCAAAACCTTCGGGGTTGAACTTTGAAGACTGAAGCCTAAACTCACGTTGTCATGCACCATTTTCGTTACGTTGGCAACAAGCTGTTCTGCGAAGGCGTCGCCGTCGAGTCGCTCGCGCGCAAATTCGGCACGCCGCTTTATATTTATTCGCAACGGACGCTGACAGACCATTTTCAGAAACTCGACTCGGCCATGTCGCCGGTGGAGCACCTCGTTTGTTTCGCGCTCAAATCGAATGGCAATCTGTCGGTGCTGCGGACGCTCGCCAATTGGGGCAGCGGCTTCGACGTGGTGAGCGCCGGCGAATTGCAGCGCGTCCTGGCGGCGGGCGGCGACCCGCGGCGGTGTGTTTTTGCCGGCGTGGCCAAGACGGAGGCGGAAATCGAATTTGCCCTGCGGCAAAACATTTATTCTTTCAACGTCGAAAGCGAACCGGAGTTGCAGCGCATCAACCGCGTCGCCGCACGCCTGAAAAAAATCGCGCCCGTTGCCGTGCGCGTGAATCCCAACGTTGAAGCTTTCACGCATGCGAAAATCACCACCGGCACTTACGAAAACAAATTCGGCATCGCCTTTGAGCAGGTGGAAGGCGTCTATGCCTGCGCGACCGGCTTGAAAAACCTGCGTCCGCGCGGAGTGCAAATGCACATCGGCTCGCAGCTTACCACCGTGTCGCCGTTTGAAAAGGCGGTGCGGAAGGTCCTGCCGCTCGTGCGGCGTTTGCAGGAAAAATACGCGCTGGAATTTTTCAGCATCGGCGGCGGTCTGGGCATCGTTTACCAACCCGCGTTGGCGAGCGGCGCGGCGAGCTGGTGGAAATCGCCGCCGGCAAGGAACATTCTGACGCCGGACAAATATGCGGCGCGGTTGCTGCCGCTGCTCCAACCGCTTGGCTTGAAAATTTTGATCGAGCCGGGCCGCTTTATCGTCGGCAATGCCGGCATCCTGGTCACGCGCGTCGAATATGTGAAACGCACGGGCAGAAAAAACTTCGTCATCGTGGACGCCGCGATGAACGATTTGATTCGACCTGCGTTTTACGACGCCTACCACGAAATGGTGCCGCTCACGCGGCGCGGCGGCGCGTTGGTGAAGTCCGACGTCGTCGGCGGGATTTGCGAATCCGGCGATTATTTTTGCAAGGACCGGCCGCTGCCGAAGGTCGGCGAGGGCGATTATCTGGCGCTTTTGAGCGCCGGCGCCTACGGCCTTGTCATGGCGTCGAATTACAATGCGCGGCCGATGGCTGCTGAAATCCTGGTAAACGGCCAACGCGCCGCCGTTGCGCGTGAACGCCAAGCCGTCCAGGAAATCTGGTCCGGCGAGAAAATCGCGCCGTGGTTGAAGTGAGGCGATTCACCTTCCGATTTGCCCGCGTGTGACGCCGAGCTGATTCATCAATTTCAACTCACGCCACAGTTGTGTTCCGCCAATTTCGCCGCGCAAAAGTTGCTGGTAGCTGGCGATGGTGCGCGCGACGGTTTCCGCCGGTTCATCCAGGAATTCCAGGCGGAAATGCCGTACGCCAACTCCGATCATCTTCGCCACGTATTCCGCGCCGGTCTGCGGCAGGGCGTTGAACACCGTGTTACGGCAGCCAGCGTCGGCCTTCAATCCATGCTCCGCGCCCATGCGGTCGCGCAACTTCACCGCGTGCCGGTCGCAGGGCCGCCCGCAGTTCGTGTAATCCGTGCCGCTGGAGAGGAACGCGCAAAACACGCAGTGCTCCATGTGAAACATCGGCATGTGCTGATGAATCGTCACCTCAAACCATTCCGGCGGCGCGGCGCGCAGCAGTGCTTCGAGCTGCTGAAAATTCAAATCATACGACGGCGTGAGGCGCTCCAAGCCGAAATGGTTTTTGAAATAATCCGCCGCGAGCCGGTTGGCCACGTTCAACGAATAATCACCCCGCTGCCGGTCGTTTGCGAAAAATTTCAGGTGATCGTAATTGCGAATGAGATAACCGTCGGCATCGCAGGAGCGGACCTGCTTTAAAATCCATTCCTCGCCCGTTTTGAAAATGCGCGGAGGGGCGACAAAAATGGCCGAGGGTCGAGGGCCGAGAGTCGAGCGCTTGCCGGTATCTGGCTCTCGACCATCGGCTCTCGGCTCCCGACACATTTGCACCGCTTCACGGTACTTTTTCGGGTCTTCAAACTCGCAGTAGATGGTTTCCACACCGCATTTCAACGCGGCTTCGAGTTGCGGCAGATTGCGGACGAGAACAGTCAATTGCGGATTGGCGATTTCGGATTTCGGATTTTTGGTTGCGCCTGGAATGGGAATCAATTCGCAATTGGCAATCGGCAATCGGCTATTCGAGAGGGCCCATCGTTTCGGTTGCATGCGCAATTTTTCCAGTCCCACCACGGCTTCGCGCCGCAAACGGTTCAGTTCGCTGACCGGCAATAAAACTTCGCCACACAGGTGGTTTTTCAGTTCACCCAGCTGAAACGGCGTTCCGCCCAACCGGCCGAGTTGCTCGCGCAAACGTCCGGTCGTCAGCGGCTGCTTTTCGGCCCTGGCCAGCGGCTTGACCGAATCAAGTTGAACGACATGACCAAGTTCATCCCGGGCGATGAGGGTGAGTGAAACACCGACGACGCCGTGGACTTCCATTTCAATTGGCCGTTGAAATCTATGCGTGTCACCTTCAAAACTCCGGCGCAGGCGATGATTCAATTCGGGATCGTCCGTCTTCCAAAGCCTGTCGCCGATATGGATGCGCGAAAAATCAATGTCGCCACGGCCAAATGCTAAAACAACGCCCTGGCCATTTTGAATTTTTCCTTTTTCCTTTTTAATTTCATAAACCCGTCCGCCTTCTTCCTTTTCCTCCGGATTGCCCGCATCAAAAACCACCCCGTCACCGGGCTTGAGGGGGCCTTCGAGTTTCATCACGACCGCGTCGCGCAAAACTTTTGCGACTTCGCCAAGATAAACGCCGCGCTTTTTTCCGAACCGGCCGTGCACAAGTGCCTGATTGTTCACGCCGCCGAACCAGCCGGTGTAAAGCCCGCGCGAAAACGCCATCTCCATCTCATATTTACGATTCGCGATTTGCGATTGACGAGCGGCGTCATGTTCAGCGCGTAAATCGTCATTCGTAAATCGTAAATCATCCAACGCTTTACGATAGATTCTCGTGATGTTCGCCACGTATTCGGGCGTTTTAAGCCGGCCTTCGATTTTCAACGAGGCGACACCAGCGCGTATCAAATCCGGCAGGAGCTCCAATCCGGCCAAATCCTGCGGGCTGAGCAGATATTTCCGGTCGCCGAGTGGAACTTGTTTACCGTCGCAGATCAAATCGTAAGGCATCCGGCATGCCTGCGCGCATTCGCCGCGATTGGCCGAGCGTCCGCCCAAGGCTTCGCTCGTCAGGCATTGGCCGGAGTAAGCAACGCACAACGCACCGTGAACGAAGACCTCGATGGGAAGTTCGGAGTGCGAAGTGCAAAGCGCGAAGTTAATCTTCTCGATTTCGGCAATGGAACATTCCCTCGCCAGCACGACGAGGTTGCAGCCGAGTTCACGGGTGAATTCGATGCCGCCGGCACTGGTAACGGTCATTTGCGTCGAGGCGTGAATCGGAAAATTCGGCGAGAGCCGGCGGATGAGGCGGCAAATGCCCGTGTCTTGCACCATCACCGCGTCCACGCCGGCGGCAATCATCGCGCGCAGATATTTTTCAGCGTCTGCCAGTTCGTTTTCGAAGACCAGCGTGTTCAGCGTCACATAGCCGCGCACGCCCCGACGGTGCAGAAATCCCATCAGCTTCGGCAAATCGGCCTCTGTAAAATTGTGCGCCCGCATCCGGGCGTTGAATTTTTCGAGGCCGAAATAAATCGCGTCGGCGCCGTTTTCGACCGCGGCGCGGGCACAGTCCCAATCGCCGGCGGGTGCAAGCAATTCAGGCAGACGCGGCGGGCGGGGCGCATTTTGCCTGCTCCGCGCTGCATCCACTGTTGGTGTCACGGCCATTTATGGAACAGCATAACGCCAAAAGTCTGGCGGACAAAACCGTTTCTCCGGACGTCAGAGCATTTGCAATTGCGCGCTTCAGCGTTAATCTGAATGTGTGAACACCGAATTTTTCATTGCGGCCCATTGGCCGGGCGGTTTTGATGAAGCCGGACTGCGCCAGTGGGCGGAAGACCTGCGCCGGCAATTGCTCGCGCCCCAGGTTTCGCTCGGCCTGGTGTTCATGTCGCCGAAATTTTTCCCGCACGCCAGGCAGACGCTGGAAATTTTGCGCGTGCATGCCCGGATACCGCTGCTGGCGGGCTGTTCGGGCAACGGGCTGATCGTCGGTTCACAGGAAATTGAGAACGCGCCAGGACTTGTGCTCGCCCTTTACTCGCTGCCCGGCGCGGAACTCAAGGGCTTCCGCTTCACGCAGGCGCAGGTTGAAGAAGCAAACGGTGGGGTGTATTGGCATTTGGAAACCGGCGTCGAACCTTCGCACACGAACGGCTGGCTGGCGTTCGTTGATCCGTTTCACCTCGATGTGGAGGGTTGGATTCGTTCTTGGAACGAGGCCTACGCGCCGCTGCCGGTTTATGGCGGACTGGCCAGCGGCGCTGTTCCCGAACCGCTCACGCAGGTTTATCTGGACGGCGAGGTGTTCGAGGACGGTGGCGTGGCGGTTTCGATCGGGGGTGACGTGGCGTTGACCGGTGTCATTTCACAGGGCTGCACGCCCATCGGCGAGACGTGGACGCTCACGGGTGTGGAACGCAATTTGATTCATCACATCGGCAACCGGCCCGCGTATGCCGTGCTCGCCGAAACGTTTCAGAAACTTCCGCCCGACGAACAGCGCAAGGCGCAGGGCAACCTGCTTATCGGCCTCGTCGTCAACGAATACCTTGAGGATTTTCATCGCGGCGATTTCCTTGTGCGCAATCTCATCGGCGCCGACCCGCGCTCCGGCGTGCTGGCCGTCGGCGCGTTGCCGCGCATGGGGCAGACCATGCAGTTCCAACGGCGCGACGCGGCGGCGGCGACCGAGGACATGAACGAATTGCTCGGGCGCGCGAAGAAAAAACTGGCCGGCACGACGCTTTACGGCGGCTGCCTCTGTTGCTGCAACGGGCGCGGAAAACATCTTTTCCACCAGCCGAACCACGACGCGGAATTTGTGCAAAAACAACTTGGCCCGGTCGGCCTCGCCGGATTTTTCTGCAACGGTGAAATCGGCCCGGTCGGCGAAAAGAGTTTTCTGCACAGTTACACCGCCTTGCTGGCGCTCTTTGTGAGGAAATAGGCGTAAGGACGGCTGGCCCAGCCGTTCGTCGGAAAGCGGAACTTCCGCCGGTCGCCTCGGCGAGGCGATCCTGCCTGCTGCGTGAGATTCTTTGTTGCATTTGGCCGGGAGCGCGTCATGCTCGCACCAGCAATGCCGGAGAAACCACAGACTGAACCAAATCTTCCCGCGCCGCCGCGAGGTCCGGGCGGTGGACGGCGGCGTGGCCGTCGCGGTGGACGCGGACGCGGCCCGCGTCGAACGGAACAAATTTCCTCAACCGGCTCGCCGGCTGACGCGTCGGCATTGTCCGAACGAAAAATCGAAACTCCTTCTTCCGCCATCAGCCAGGCGATTGAAGAAGTGACACAAATTGTCGAGTCGCTGAAACAAACACTCGACCAAATGGAGGAAGTGCTCGAACTCGTCGAACTGGCTGAACGCCAGAAACTCGCAGACGAACGCGAAATCGAATCGTTGCGCCAGGCATTGCGCAAAATCCAGCAGCCGCGAGGCGAAAGGCGCGAACGGTCACAGCAAAACGACTGATCTCGTTCAGCGTTTATTGCAAAAATTCTCGCACTTTCGTGGCTTCACTTGTCGGTGATTGACACACCTTGCCGACGCAGAGATAAACAACCGGGCCGCTTTTCGCGGGCAGACTGCGTGCGAATTCCTCGACCGAGCCGATGTTGCCCAAAACAATTTTGTTCGGCTGATAAACCGAGTGTGCGGCGTGCAACAATTTGCGCGCTTTGGTGGAATTTGCATCGCCGGCGATGACGACACGGCGCGGCTCTTCCAGCCAGAAATCCAGCACGTGCAGCATGAACGGCATGGCTTGTGGAAAATTTTGCAGGCGATGCGCAAACAGTCGCAGCGTCGCCTCGGCTGGTCTTTTGAAATCTTCACGGCCGGTGCTGGCGGCCAGTTTCAGCAACGCGAGCGTGGCGACGGAATTGCCTGACGGCTCCGCGCCGTCATAATCGTCCTTGACCCGAAAAATCAAACCCTTCGCGTCGGTTGGGCTTTGCCAGAAGCCGCCATTCTCCGCCTCGTAAAACTTTACGATCATTGCTTCGGCCAGTTCGATGGCGAAATTCAGATGCTCCGACCCGAGTGTCGCCTCGTAAAGCTCGATAACGCCGGACAGCAGAAACGCATAGCCTTCGAGCAATTGGATGTTGTCGCGTTCGCCATCGCGCCAGCGGTGGTAAAGCGTATTGGATTTTTTGTCCCAAAGTTTTTTTTGAATGAATGCCAGATTTTTCTCGGCCGCGGCGCGGTATTTTTTTTTGCCAAGCACGGCGTAAGCCCGCGCAAACGCGCCGAGCATCAGGCCGTTCCAGGAAGCAAGGATTTTGTCGTCGAGATGCGGGCGAATGCGCTTGCTGCGGGCGGTGAACATTTTGTGTTTGGCGGAGGCGAGCAATTCAAAATCTTTTTCCGGGAGGGACAGCGTGTCGCTGTCCCTGATTTTTTTCGATGAAGTTTGGGACGGCGACACGCCGTCCCTCCCAATCGGATTGACAATGCTCAAAACATTTTGTCCCGGCAACGGGTGCGGATGACTGTGGTCAGCAAAATTGCCCCGGTCGGTAATGCCGAAATAGCGAACAGCCACATTGAATTCCTCGACGGTGAGCAGTTTCGAAAGCTCGTCTCTCGTCCAACAATAAAATTTTCCTTCGTGACCTTCGCTGTCGGCATCCTCGGCAGAATAAAAACCGCCGTCCGGATGCGTCATATCGCGCAAGACGTAATCAAGGATGTCGCGCACAATGTCGGCGAACGGAATCTCGGGTCTGGCGTCTGGCGTCTGGGGTTGGGAAATAAGATGTGCGTCGAGATAAAGCTGCGCGAGTTGCGCGTTGTCGTAGAGCATCTTCTCGAAATGCGGCACGAGCCATTCGGCGTCCACCGCATAGCGCGCAAAACCACCGCCGAGCTGATCGTGAATACCGCCGGCAGCCATTCGGTCGCACGTGTGCAGAACCATGCGCACGGCCTCATCGTCATGAAAGCGTTTTGCGCAGCGCAGCAAAAGCATCGGCAGGCTGGGCTGCGGAAATTTTGGCGCGCCGCCAAAACCACCATGGCGCGGGTCATAGGCGGATTTGAACATTGCCGCCGCGTTGCGCAACACGTCCGCCGTCAGAATCAGATTGCCCGTGGTTGCGTTTGTGGCCGCGGCTTCAATCCGCGCGTGGATTTCGTCGGCGGAAGCGGCAATTTCACCACGGCGTTCCCCCCAGAGCGCGGCGATTTGCTGGAGCACCTGCAAAAAGCTTGGACGGCCATAACGGTTGTCCGGCGGAAAATACGTACCGCCCAAAAACGGCTTCAGTTCCGGCGTGAGAAAAACGTTCATCGGCCAGCCGCCACCGCCGGTTGTGGCCTGGATGAACGTCATGTAAATTTTGTCCACGTCCGGCCGTTCCTCGCGGTCCACCTTGATGCTGACAAAATGTTCGTTGAGAAATGCGCCGACCTTTTCATCTTCGAACGACTCACGTTCCATGACGTGGCACCAATGACAGGTCGAATAGCCGATGCTGAGGAAAACCGGCTTGTTTTCGGCGCGTGCCCTGGCAAACGCCTCGTCGCCCCACGCGAACCAGTCCACCGGATTGTGCGCGTGCCGGAGCAGATAGGGCGACTTCTCGCGGGCAAGACGGTTCGTGTGAGCGGCTGCCATTCGGCAGAAGATAGGGCGCGAACGGAGATGGCGCAAAGTCAATCCGACGCCGGACAATTTTGCGTCGTCACTGCCGCGCCGCTGCGATAGGCTGGCGGCATGTTGTCCGCCAAACCATGGCGCGGTGAGGCCGTAATTCAATTTTGCGCAGTGCAGTTGGTCTGCTTTTGTCTCGGTGTGACCATTGCCAGTCTGCTGCAAAGGGCCGGTTTCACGGCGTTCAAGTCACCGGATGGCTTTGGTGCGGTGCTGCTCGGCACGCTGAGTTTTCAAGGTGCGACTTGGGTGCTGATTTATTTTTTTTTGCGGCGCCATCAAGTCCGCTGGCGCGAAGTTTTCGGCCTTCGCGAATCGCGGCGGCTGCGTGCCTTGCTGGCGGCGCTATTGACCGTGCTTGTGATTTTGCCCATTGCGTGGTGGCTGGAACAGGCCTCGGCGCTCGCGCTGAAGAAAATCGGCTGGTCACCCACAGATCAGGTTGCCGTAATGCTACTGGCGGGCGCGAAATCGTGGTGGACACGCGTTTATCTGGGCGCGTTTGCCGTCGTGATTGCGCCGGTGGCCGAGGAATTTATTTTTCGCGGCGTGCTGTATCCATTCGTCAAACAGCTTGGATATCCACGCTTCGCGTGGATGGGCGTCAATTTTTTGTTCGCGCTGATTCACCTGGACGCCGCGACACTTGTGCCGTTGTTTGTGCTGGCGCTGGCGTTGACCTGGCTTTACGAACGAACGGACAACCTGCTCGCACCCATCACGGCGCACAGTTTGTTCAATGTCGCCAACCTGGTTGTGTTTTATTTCGCAAAATGAACGAGTTCGAGCTTATCGCGCGTCTGACAAAATCGCTGCCAACCAACCAAAATGTTTTGGTGGGCGCGGGCGATGACTGCGCCGTGCTGGATTTGGGAACGCCGGACAAATTGCTGCTGTTCAAAACCGACGCGGTGGTCGAAGGGGTTCATTTCACCAAAGGCGCGCCGCCGGAAAAAATCGGACACAAGGCGCTCGGCCGGTGCTTGAGCGACATCGCGGCCATGGCCGGCACACCGACCGCCGCGCTGGTAACCATCGGGTTGCCGAAACGCTTCGAGCCGGAGTTCATCGGCAAAATCTACGGCGGCATGAGCGCACTGGCTGAAAAATATGGCGTGGCGATTGTCGGAGGTGAAACGACGGCGAATCCGGAATGCATTTTCATTTCCATTGCGCTGCTCGGCACGGTCGTACGCGGGAAACAAATCCTCCGTTCCGGCGCGAAAGCGGGCGATGCGATTTTCGTCACCGGTGAACTGGGCGGTTCGCTGGCGGGCAAACATTTGGAATTCGAGCCGCGATTGGCCGAGGCGCGCTGGCTCGCGGAACATTTTTCCATCCACGCGATGATTGATTTGAGTGACGGCCTGGCCGGCGATTTGCGGCACATTTTGCAGGCGAGCGGCGTCGGGGCGGAACTGCTCAAAACGGCGGTGCCAATCAGCCGTGCGGCGAAATTGCAGGTGCGGGCAGGTTCCTCGGCCAAACCGGCTTTCGCCGCGGCGCTGACCGGCGGCGAGGATTTTGAATTGCTGTTCACGATTGCCGGCAGCGACGCGGTGAAGCTGCTCGACGCCTGGAAGAAAAAATTTCCCGGTTTGAAATTAAGTTGTATCGGGAAAATTGTCGGCGGCGGAGGTGTCACGATCCGCGACAAAAACGGCACACGCACACTCAGCGAGCATGGCTACGTTCATTTCCCATAGCCCGGCGGAGACGGAATCGCTCGGCGAGACGTGGGGACGCGCGGCGCAACGCCGTTTGGTCATCGCGCTGTCCGGCGAACTCGGTGCGGGCAAAACGCAGCTTGTAAAAGGCGTCGCGCGCGGACTTGGCATCACGATGCGGGTGCATTCGCCGACGTTCACGCTGGTGAACGAATACGGTGGCGGACGGCTGCGGTTGTTTCATCTGGATTTGTACCGGCTGGAAACGCGCGAACAGATTTTGTCCGCCGGTCTGGAAGAATTTTTGTCGCCGGACGGCGTGGCGGTGATTGAATGGGCGGAAAAAATGTCGAGGGTCGCGGGTCGAAAGTCGAAGGCTCAAGAAAAATGGTGTTGGGTGAAAATTGAAATCGCCGGCGAAATGGAACGGCGGATTGTTTATGACGATTTTGGCGCTTGAATTTTCCTCGTCGCAGCGGAGTGTGGCAGTTGCGCGTGGGGGTCGTGTGCTCGGCGAAGTGATTGAGACCGGCGCCGGCCTGTGCCCCGACCCAAAAGCCGGCGCTTCGTCACGGCAAGCAGGCGGGACGCAGGCGTTCGGCATGATTGAGACCGCGTTGCACGAAGCAAGAATGGAGCGCGAGCAGATTGAAGTTTTGGCGGTTGGCCTCGGCCCCGGTTCTTACACGGGCATTCGCGTGGCGCTTTCGATAGCACAGGGCTGGCAACTGGCGCGCGGGGCAAAATTGCTCGGCGTGAGCAGCGTGGACTGTTTGGCGGCACAGGCGCGGGCAGAAAGAATTTTCGGCCGGGTGAACGTGATGGTGGACGCGCAAAGGAATGAATTTTATCTGGCAACCTACGAAATTTCAGCGGACGGCTGGAACGCAGTCGAGCCGCTGCGGATTTTGACAGCAGGGGAAATCCAATCACGGGCCGAGGCACGGGAAATTTTAATTGGTCCGGAAGTGACGTGCTGGTTTCCCAGTGGCCGGACAATTTTCCCCCGGGCGGCGACATTGGCCCGGCTCACAGTTGAGCGGGATGGCTTTGTCGCTGGCGAAAAATTGGAGCCGATTTACTTGCGGGAGGCGAATTTTGTCAAAGCCCCAGCGCGGAAGCTTCCTGCACTTTAAAGGTGATGTCATTGTTTGCGCCGAGTCCGGGTTGCGGACAAAATTGTCAACTTTCAGGACAGCAGCCCGATGAGGCCGCTGGCCTGCCCGTAATCCGACAACGATTCCAACTCACCATAATGGTATGCAGGCTGCTATCTTATGATTCCAGTAAACGAGAAGTTTGACGCAAGAATCTATGGTGAACCACCTTGGCAAGGCCGCAGGATGCAAATCGCGCGTCGTGTGCGCCGCGTTCACGTTGATAGAAGTCATGATTGCGTTCTTCATTTTCGGACTGGTGACCGGGGGGATGATTTACGGATACGTGGAGGCCAACCGGGTGGCGGAATGGAGTTCGCAGTCGCTGGCGGCCATGTCGTATGCGTCGCAGGGCATGGAGCAGATGCGCGCGGCGCAATGGCTTGCAGAGGAGATCGCTACCACCAACGGACCGGGAACCAGTGACGTGTTGCCATTGAGGGTTCAGGCTGATGGGTCTTATTCTTATTCAACCAATCAGGCTGACACACTGGACATTCCGACCAGTGGCGCCCCAATCTACGCCACGAACTACATCACCGTCACGCAGGTTTCAACCAACCCGCCGCTGAGGCAAATCGTCTCGAGAGTTGTATGGACATTCCGGCTGAGCGGTCAAACGTTCACCAATACCATGGTTACCCTGCGCGCCCCTGACCAATTCCAATGAAACTCTTCAAAAACATTCAAAACCGGCCGCGCCGGAGAAACGTTTGTGGGTTCACACTGGCGGAAATGGTGATCACGGTTGGGATCTTCCTGTTTATCTTCACCGGCGTATGGATCGCCGTTCAAGTTTTCGGCTTGCGCATCTATACGCTGGCGGCAACCAAGCTGGTGGCCACCACCGGTGGCCGCCAGGCGCTGAATCAAATCCGCGACCAAATCCGGGAGGCGAGAATGGTTTATGTCGGGAACTGTTCCCAGGCCATCGGCTCTTCCTTCACGAGCATTACAAACGCAAACGCGCAGCAGGGCAACGCGCTGATAATTTATCCCACCACGAGCACGAACTTCTACACGGTTTACTACTTGGACACCAGCACCACGACCAATTACTTGGTGCAATTTAACGTTACCAATGGCGTCACCATCTACACCAACACGCTGGCCAAGTACGTTACCAACCAAATCGTTTTCGATGCCGAGGATTACCAGGGCAATATTACGAACTTTACAAGTTTGGATAATCGTATGCTCATTAGGGTGACGCTGCAATTTTCGCAATGGGAATACCCCGTCGCTTATGTTGGCGGGACTAACGGGCGCAGTCTCAACGCTTACGATTATTACCAATTGCGCACGCGGGTTTTCCGTCGCGCATGGAATTGAAAGCCCAAAGGACGTTTATGCAAACTTTATCCAGACCCACGCAACGGAACCGCCGGGGTTACGCATTGATGATCACGCTGGTGTTTTTGGTAGTCTGTCTGACCGTCTTTGCCAGCATGATGTATTGGATCTCCACCAGCGCCAAATTGACCGCGCGGAACAATCAGTTCAACATGAGCGAAGCCGCCGCGGAAGCCGCCGTCGAAAAAGTCCTTTCCCAAATGAATTACGACTACACCATACAAAGTCTCTCGAACAGCGGGACCTATTACGGCACCACATTTATTCCCGGTCTGACGAACGATCAGGCGAGCTGGCCCGTCAAATATGCCTACAGCGGTGGTACCAACAGCAACCAGATTAGCGTCAACCTCGGTCCATGGACCACCAACACGGTGCCTCTGAGCTCGCAATATGTGGGGTTGTATGGCCTGGTGCAGTCTTGCACCATCACCGCCACCGCCACGCCCATCTCCACCAACGTGCCTATCCCTGTGTCGGCCACCGTCAGCGAGACAATTGAATTCGCCTCCATTCCCCTCTTTCAAGACGCTGTATTCTATAATATGGATTTGGAAATTGATCCCGGCGCGGGCATGACTATCAAGGGCGCGGTGTGGTCCAATGGTGGCATTTGGTCGGGCACACCCAATGTTTCTTATCTCTCAACGGTTGCGGCTGTTGGAAGTGTTTATTACGATCCCAATGCCAAGAACGATCCTTTTTGTTCGGGCAAGGCTGACAGCACCAGCGGCACGCCCATCGGGAACTTCGCTTATGCGCCGACCTCCGGCAATGATCGAATAACCATGCCGATTGGCACCAATAATGATCCTGCCACCGTCGAAGCGCTCATCAACCTGCCGCCCACCAATTATACCATGAACACACTGGCTGCCTTTTCGACCAACGGCCAGTTTTATCTTGCCAATGCCGCCGATCTCTACCTCACTAACACTCCCTACGGCACCAATTGGGGCGCTCTCCTCAGGCCGAATTGCACCAACACTCTGTATTTCCCGAGTAATGCAAACATGGCTCTGTTTTATCAGGATGCGAACAATAATGGGAACAACACCACCACCTATCAAACCCAAATGCCATATGATTTTTACATATTGAAAATAGGCGGCTTCACCAACAACTCCAGCGGCCAACTCGGCCTCATTACCAACTACTCCAACCTCTTCTTCGGCTTCACCAACTACGTCAGCACGAACCTGGCTGCAACGATTGATTGTGTCACGAACGTCCAATATGCCGGCTATTCGTTTCTGACGAATGTCATCTTCTACGACTGGCGCGAAGGTTGGAACAGTGGCAACGGCCCGCCGAAAGCGGTTCAAGCCGTCCAGATTGACATCCAAAAATACAATTGCTGGCTGGCCGGCACAAACTGGTATGGAGGCACAAATGTGAACAGCGGCACATACTACAACGCGCAATGTTTGCTCTCAAGCCATAAATCCCATCCGATTGATTCTATTTATATCTATAACGCCGTTCCTTTGAACGGCTCGAACCTCCCGGCCGTGCGCGTCGTCAACGGAGGAATATTGCCGACGAAAACAGCACCCAAGGGCTTCACAGTTGCCACGGCGATGCCGATGTATGTGTATGGTAATTATAATGCGTCGAACACCTCCGGCTCATCTCTCGGCCAAAATAGCACCACCTACACCTGGCCTGCCGGGCTCATGGCCGACGCCATTACCATCCTTTCCACCAATTGGCTTGACGCCAATAGCAGTTTTGCCAATAAAGCAACTTGCACCAGCGGAGGCCCGACGCCCAAAACAACCACCGTCAACGCCGCAATGCTTGAAGGGATTGTCCGATCAACCAATGGCATCTACAGCGGCGGGCTCGAGAATTTTCTCCGTTTGCTGGAGAATTGGAACAATAATGTCCCCCTATATTATAACGGCTCCATCATCGTTATGTTTCCCAGCCAATATGCGACAAATTACCAGCAGGTAACCGGCAAGTATTACAATCCACCTATCCGCAACTGGGCTTTCGACACGAATTTTAACCAGCAAGTCGGGCTGCCGCCGCTCACACCGCAAGCCAAGGGTGTCATCCGCACCAACTGGTATGCTTTCTAGCTTTGCATAATCAAAAACTCTGCTTCGCTTTGTCCTTTCATGCGCATAAGCTGTGCGCGTGAACGCTGCCATCCTGCACGGCAAAGAACACATTCAAATTGAAGACGTTGCGCCGCCCGCGCTCAAACCGGGCGAAGTCCGCATCCGCATCGAGGCCGCGCTCACCTGCGGCACGGACTTGAAAGTATTCAAACGCGGTTATCACGCCAGAATGATTGTGCCGCCCGCCGCTTTCGGCCACGAACTGGCCGGTGTCATTTCGGAGTTGGGAGATGGCAGTTCGGAGTTGGGGTGGAAAGCTGGCGACCGTGTGGTCGTGGCCAATTCCGCGCCCTGCGGCGAATGCTTTCACTGCCGGGCCGGGCAGGAAAATCTTTGCGCAGATCTGCTTTTTTTGAACGGCGCTTACGCCGAGTCCATTGTCGTTCCTGCACGGCTCGTCCAAAAGAACCTGCTGCGGCTCAGGCCGGAAACCGATTTTCGCGATGCCGCGCTCGTTGAACCGCTCGCCTGCGTCGTCCAGGGCGTCGAGGACACAAACCTGTGTGCGGGCCGGCACGTTTTGATTTTGGGCGCGGGGCCAATTGGTTTGATGTTCGCCGCGCTGGTCAAAAGGCTCGGCGGCGACGTGACCGTGGCTGATCGCCACGCGGCGCGGCTGGAAGCAGCGCGACGCCTCGGCGCGAACCAGACGATTGACATCGGTGACGGCAGAGGATTGGTCACGAAAGTCCGCGAAGCGACCAGGACGCATTTTGACGCGGTGATTGAAGCGGTGGGTCATCCCGACATCTGGGAAGCCGCCGTGCATCTCGTGCGCAAGGGCGGCGTGGTGAATTTTTTTGGCGGCTGTCCGTCCGGCTCGAGCATCACGCTGGACACGACGCTCATCCATTATTCCAATCTCACGCTGCTCGCCAGCTTTCATCACACGCCGCATGCCATCCGGCGGGCATTGGAATTCATTGAAGCCGGCGTGATTCGGGCGGTGGATTTCGTGGACGGCGAATGTCCGCTGACGCAGCTGCCGGAATTATTCAAATCCATGGCCGCGGGCAACCACGCCATCAAAACGCTGATCCGCGTTCATGAATGAACCATCCTCGCGACTTTTAAGTCGCGTTTGAACACAGCCTGAAGGTTGCAGTTGCGGATTGGAGCTTTAAGGCGTCAGGAAATTTTCCAAGTCCTTCTGCATTTTTTTTAAGTCGGGCAGGTTGATATACATCATGTGGCCGGCGTCGAATTCGGCGTAGGTGATATTGGTGCGGTAGGCGGCGTCGAGCGACATGTGGTCGAGCGCGTAATGCACCGTGTCAATGGGACAGACCAGATCGCAGCGCCCGCCCAGGACGAGGATGCGCATGTAAGGATTCTGGTTCATCGTGGAGGCAAGCTTTTCCTCCGTGTTGGCGTAATTGTTGCGGACGCCATAATTCCACGGTTGCACGCCGGCGAAAATTTCATACGGCAAATCGTCCTCGAATTTCAGTTCGCCACGAATATAGGAATTTATGGCCGCTGAAAACGGCCCCATCGTTGCCGCACTGGACGGATCGAAATCAGGATACGGCGAGGCGGGATCATCGTCGCGTCCGGTGATGCGCGCATCGTAAGCGCCAAGAATCAGACCCTGGTCGTGCAGCAACTGTTTGCGAAAGACGCCCCAGTCCACCCGCAGATGGTTGTCCTCAATGATCTGCGGTTTCAAGCCGGTGAGCCGCGCAAGTTCGGCGACGATGTTTGTCCGTTCATCCGGTGATAATGCCGCGCCCCGCTGCAGGGCGGTGGTGTAGTCGCCTTTGGCAAAGGCGCGCGCTTCGGCCAGTGCCTTGGGCAAATCGGCCTGCAAATCGGGCGGCAGTTTTTTATGGAACTGCGCCGCCGCCGTGTAAGCCGGCAGGTAAAGCGGGAACGGCAAATCATTGCCCGGTCCGTCGCTGATGGTGGCGAAATCCAAAACGCCGGAAACCAGAATCAGGCCGTTGAGATACATTCCGTAACGCGAACGCAAATGGTCGGCCAGCCCCGCCGCGCGAAAGACGCCGTAGCTTTCGCCGCAAAGATACTTCGGCGAAAGCCAGCGCTCGTGCCGCGTCGTCCAGAGCCGGATGAATTCGCCGACGGAGTCGAGGTCGGCGGAATCGCCAAAAAACTGGTCGGCCTTTTCGTCTTTCACCGGGCGGCTGAAACCGGTGGCGACCGGGTCAATGAACACCAGATCGCTCCCGTCCAGAATCGAATACGTGTTGTCCACCAGCCCGAACGGCGGCGGCGGCAGCGTGCCGTCCGCGTTCATTTTCACACGGCGCGGGCCGAGCGCGCCGAGATGCAGCCACACAGATGATGAACCCGGTCCGCCGTTGAAGCAAAACGTGACGGCCCGTGCGGCCGGGTCCTTTTCTCCCTGCCGTGTGTAGGCGACATAAAAGACCGATGCGCGCGAAGTGCCGTCGGGCTTGAGAATGGGCAACATGCCCGTCTCCGCCACGTACGTCACCCGCTGGCCGGCGATGGTGACGGTGTTGGTGACGAACACCGGTTTGTGCGTGGCGTCGGGAATCGTGGCGGCTTCCGTTTTGGCGGCCGGCGGCGCATTGGTGCCGGCGGCAGGCGAATTGGTTGGGGTGACGTCGGCGGCGCGGACAACCACCGCCAGTGCAATGAACGAAATCCAGATTGTTTTTTTCATTTCAAATTGCTGTTTTATGCCGGGGAAAATGCGCTTTCGCCCCCGGAAAGGCAAGTGGTGTGTAAAAGCATCAGATAATGATTTATTTTGACGGCGACAATTCATGGTCAACATGCAAACGCCAGAACAGGGCAGGGCGTTTCGGATTGAAGCATCATTCGCCGATGATTTTGACCAGCACACGTTTGCGGCGGCGTCCGTCAAATTCGCCGTAGAAAATCTGTTCCCACGGGCCGAGGTCCAATTTGCCCTTCGTGATGGCCACGACCACTTCACGGCCCATGACTTGGCGTTTCAGGTGCGCGTCGGCGTTGTCCTCGCCGGTGCGATTGTGCTGATACTGCGATGTCGGTTCATGCGGCGCGAGTTTTTCGAGCCATACATCGTAGTCGTGCAGCAAACCATCCTCGGCGTCGTTGATATAAACGCTGGCGGTGCCATGCGTTGCCATTTTGCCACCTGCAAATCAAGGCCATGTGTTGCCCCTATCCCCACCTTTGGAAATGCATCCAGACCACCTGTAGAGAGCCAAAAACGCTCGGAGAGCACGTCAGAAAGCAGAGACTCGAACGGCACCTCCTCCAAAGCCAGTTGGCCAATCTTTTAGGCGTTGACCGGATTTCAGTCCAAAACTGGGAGCGCGGGATTTATAGGCCAAGCCCCCGGGTTGTTGAAAAGGTGATCGAATTCCTCGGCTATGATCCGCGAAACCAGCTAAAACAGTTTACTCCCCAATGATTTTGACCAGTGCCCGCTTGCGCCGACGGCCGTCAAATTCACCGTAGAAAATCTGCTCCCAAGGGCCGAAGTCGAGCTTCCCATTGGTTATGGCTACTACGACCTCACGCCCCATGATCTGTCGCTTTATATGCGCATCCGCGTTGTCCTCGCCGGTGCGGTTGTGCTGATATTGTGAGGTCGGCTCGTGCGGCGCGAGTTTTTCCAGCCACACATCATAGTCGTGGAGCAACCCATTTTCAGCATCATTTATGAACACCGACGCCGTGATATGCATGGCGTTCACCAGACAGATGCCCTCTTTGACTCCGCTTTTCCTGACCAATTCCTCAACCGTGCCGGTAATGTTGACGAATCCCCGGCGATTCGGGACTTCAAACCAAAGATGCTCTGTTAGCGATTTCACGGGCTTGATATGCCACCAATGTTATCTCCGTTGCAACATTTGGCGCATTGGACAATTTCAGAACGGACAATTCACGTCGTTTTGCTCAGTAAAGCAACAGTTTTGAGACATGAAAAGCCATTTCCTACCGGCACGCTCGGCGACTTGCTCCAGGCACGCCGGAAACAGGCTGGCATGACTCGCGAACAACTCTCCAAAAACAACCGGTATTTCGCTTTACTGTCTCGGCCGTTGGGAACGTGATCGCTTGGTTCCGCCGCCAGCGGAATGGATGAAGTCGAGTAAAGTTTTGAAGCTCTCCGCCAAGCTCGAAAATTCATGCCCATAGTTTATCGCGGGCGGGTGTTGGTAGAAAACAGCAGAGCCGCTGTGGCGTAAGCAGGGCAAATTAGATTCATAAGTGAAATATATCAAAATGTAACAATATTTGTTGACGTAATTATTCGAGAAGGGATAAAACCGGTTCGTCGTTTGAAACGCCAGTCGTTCAGGAGGCGTATCAGAGGGCAAACTGCATGAGGGCGCGAGGGAAATGGGATGGACGCAATCGGCTGATGCGTTTTCGAGGCTGGGGGCAGAGAATATCTTCCGACAGGCCAATTTCCTAGCGTCTCTTTCAAGTCACGTTTTTTCTTTTATGAAAACTTCACGTTTTATCGTTACATCGGAAGCATTTGTTCTGGCCGCTGTAAACCTCACTGTCTGTTCACACGCTCAAACTGCTGCTTCAGCGGTGGTGGAACGCGGTCCGAATCACTGCGTCTGGCAAAAGACGACTTACGAAACCAATTCGGTCGGCCAGCTTGTTCCGCACATTCACCAATTCACTGAACTGGCTACCGGATTGAATTACATGACTAATGGCCAGTGGGTGGAGAGCAAACAGGAGATTGACATCCTGCCCAACGGCACGGCAGCCGCCACACAGGGCCAGCATCAAGTTTATTTCCCCGGCGACATTTACAGAGCTGGTGACGCCGGAGGGCAAGCACCTGCGCAGCCGCCCGGTGGGGCTCAGTTACGATGACGGCAGCAACACGGTTTTGATTGCCGAACTGACAAACTCGGTTGGATACCTGGTTGATTCCAATCAAATCATCTATCCCAACGCCTTCGTTGGCGTCGCGGCTAGTCTGCGCTACCGCTACACCAAAGCTGGTTTTGAGCAGGACATTGTGCTGGAGGGGCAGCCGCCGTCACTGGAAGCCTTTGGTTTGAATCCAAAAACTGCCAGATTACAAGTGGTCACCGAATTTTTCAATCCGCCTCAACCCAATGTCACGACCGCCACTGTGTCCACTAAAGCGGGCGATCTGACTAACCAGGAATTGGATTTCGGGGTGATGAAGATGAGAACGGGAAAAGCGTTTTTGCTGGGGACAAACACATCCTCAACGAGAGTCACCAAGCAATGGCTGAACGTGGAAGGGCGGCAATTCCTCGTTGAAGAGGTGCCGGTAGCGTTAATAGCTGGTAAACTGTTGCAACTGCCGGCACCGCAAACGGTATCCACCAAAATCAGTCCCCATTCCCCGTTGCACGTCGTGTCGGCAAAACGGCTGTTGCCGACACCACGACTGACGGAAACGGTTCCTCCTTTGCGCCCGATGCAGTTGGGTCAAGCGGTTGCTCCCTCGGGAGGGCTGGTGTTGGATTATCAAACGGTCAACAGCAGTGTGACCAATTATACCTTTCGGGGTGACACAACCTATTTGATCGTCGGGCCAGTGTATTTGTATGGCGCGATTACGTTTGAAGGTGGTGCGGTGACTAAATATGCCTATGATTGGTGTGGCGGCTGCGCCGGCTCATTATATCTTACCTATCCCGTCAACGTTCAAATGCAAGCGGCACCATATCATCCCGTGATCTTCACGGCCAGTGATGACATCTCTGTGGGCGAGAACACCAGTTCGGAGGGTTCGATGTGCCCTGGCTTTTATTACGCCAATCCGGCCTTCTATTATGAAGATTGGGGCTATTGTACACTGACATTAGACAATTTTCGGATTGCTTATGCCGCAACGGCAATTTCAGCCTCAGTTTACGGTCTTACTATCAATCTCTATAACGGCCAGATTGTCGATTGTGGAACCGGGGTTTATACGGAAGGGGATGGAAGTATCAATTTGAAGAACATGCTGTTGACCTGACCCCCAAAAACTGGACGTGACAAAAGGAGAGTTCTGCTGCGAAAGAAAGGGCAGCAGAACTATGAGAAAGAGCCAATACAACGAAGAACAGATCATTGGGATATTGCGAGA
>JBEKMU010000007.1:0-62707 GCA_049523555.1 Verrucomicrobiota bacterium
CAACCGTGTTTCTGCACACGCTGGCCAAATTGGTCGTGGACATCCGGCAGACAGCTCCACCAGAACAGATTTTCCACCGGCCAGTTTTTCAACATCTGGCGCACAACGACCGGCCCGCCACCGGAAGCATTGGGCGGGAATTCTGTGGCAACGAGCAACTTCAAGGGGCCGGTTTAACCTGGGTTGAAGCCGGTTTAACAACCACCAACATAATATGCTGGGCGAAAAGCGATGGCCACACCTTCTCCAGAAAACCCAGGCGCAACACGTAAGGCACTCTTTGTTTTAGCCTCATGCTGAATCCAACCAGCCTGCCAATCACCCACAAAGCGTCAAAAATCGAACACGAGGAATGAGGAATTACTTCAACCACTTCAAAACCAGCGGCTCGCATGAGCTTCTTGAACTCCCGAAGGCTAAAAAATCGAATATGTGCGCCGGCAAATGGATTGTTGATATAGTCGTACGCTGAGTTTCTTACCCGCGCCCGGAATAGAGCTTCCAGTCGGTCACCAAAATAGCCAAAATTAGGCACGCTGGCTACAAGACACGCCCCGGGTTTTAGAACTCGGCAAATCTCCTTTGCCGTAAACAAAGGATCAAAAAGATGCTCCAACACCTCGATGCAGGTTGCCCCATCAAAGGAATTGTCTTCGTACGGAAAGCGCTCAGAGTCGAATTTCACAACCGATGCCTTAAGACCAACCGATTGAGCCTGCTCAACTCCCCGGCTGCTGACATCCATCGCATAAAGCTCGTGAACGTTGTTGAGGAGTTGACGGTGGTAAGTAGTTGCATCACCGCACCCAACATCGATGACTTTTTCCTTGCCAGAAAATCGACCGAGTTTCCTCTCGAACTCGCCATCGGCCCAAGGCTTGATCTCGGGCGTCCAAGTAGCATTGTCACCCCGATCCCAATAATGATCATAGTAGGACTGTGTTTCTGACTTGCTCATAAAGTTAGGACTTTATTCCGGCTGCGACGACGGAAAAAGAAAAAAGCGGCAGCCATAAGGAACTGACGCAGGCCGGGATTGAGACAGGCAGACAGGCGCGGCATTTCGCCCACCCGCAATATGTTCTTGATCTGGCACAGCGGCCATTTGCAGGCAACCACCGTGAATGTACTGAGAATAAGGAAATTCGCCACCCAGCCGAACATTTTCTCGCGGCAGTGATAGACATCACGCGGAGTATTGGACAGACAGGCCTGACAGATATTATTCATTTTTGCCCGCCGCGGTTTCGCTGTTGCCGCCAGAACTCAAGGCACATCTGGGCGTGATAGATTGCTCCGCCAATGGCAACGAGTGGGGAAATTTTTTTTTCAACTTTCCATTGGCTGCGCAGCCCGCGGAACGTCCCCATGACCAGCCTTTTTAGAGCCGTCCGGAGCGGATGCTGCCGGATTTGCTCCCATTCCACCGGCCATTCTTCATTTTCCCAACGCCAGCAGGCAAGATCCGTGGGCCTGCCCAATAAGGAGGCGGTTATGAATGCACGCCCGCGAGGATGTTTTGTAAGTGCATTATACAGACTATAGGCTTTTCCCTTTGGTTGGTGATGCAGCACGAGATCCAATGGTTCATATTTGCCATCGGGAATTGGCACTTGCTCTCCCATTCCAAAAAAGCGCACGCGCTGCTTGTGAAAGAGAAAAATCCGGCCCGACGGCCACTTCTTCGAGACCATTCTCTGTCCATCCCACAACGGCCAGATGCAGGTGAACCCGGAAATTTCTTCCGGCGGCTCGGGAGCGCGGCGGAATTCCTGCAGCCAGATTTTCATCTCTTCGCTGGGAAATTCATCCGCATCCAGCCGCAGAATCCAATCGTGTTTCGCCTGTCCCCAGGCAAACGGCCAGTGCGGTTCCTGCGAAGCGGCGGGTGGCCTTTCAAAAAACTGGCCGCCGACGGCTTCAACCACCGACCGCACGTCCTGCACATCAGGAATGTCGTGCTCTACCACCAAATCGTCGTAACAATTGCGTGATTCCCGCAACAGCCGTTCCAGCAGATCGCGTTGACGATGCACACAAACAACCAGAGATATGGCGGGCATAAATCAGCGGTGATTTTTTCTGAATTGGTGAAGGCGCACGCGATAATAAAAAGGGCGCAGGGCGAGTTGTTCAAGCAAAATGGTCAAGCATGTCGAAAATACGAACGCAATCTGAATAAAGGACGCTCCAAACCATAATACGATATGATTGCGACTGCAAATGTCGGAATCAGCCAATACCATGCCCAAGATGAATTTTGGACATCCTTCCATTGTTCCGTTCCCATCCATGGCCGAGACCAAAATATCTGCTGCCAAATGTAGAGCGAATAGGAAAGCACGCCAATCCAACCTACCCATTTCCAGTTCAGTATGCGATAGACGCACCAGTCAGGATCGATTAGGCTGTGCAAGAGAAGAAGAGAAAATCCCAACGCCTGAAAGCTTTGTCCAAAGGGCAACAAAACAATCCTAGCAACCGTGGTTATAGTAAGATTTGTAAAGACATGAGGCATCACATGAGGCGCCAGATGAGGCGTCACCACCAGCAACAGTGCGGCAACAAACATCACCCCTCGCCTTTGTTTGAAAATGCTTGCAACAAGATTCTGTTTATTGGCGAGTAAAATGGCGCACAAGCAGCCGAACGCCAAGCTGTCAAAATAGCAAAAGAACGAACCAAAAGAAAACACCCTTTCTAGAAATGCGGGTTTAAGGTGAATTCCGTTCAGACCACGCAAAAGATGCTGATGACTTTTACAAAAAATATAATTACCCACCCGGAAAATTGGTGCGGTACAAATCGGAATTGCCAGAATAATAGCCTTTACACGAATACTGCGTCTGCTCAACAAAACAAGCAGGCTGGGCCAAATCAAATAAAATTGTGCCTCAACGGAAAGCACCCATATATGTGCACTTGTGAAAGAAGCATCCATAAAATTTCTGGTAAAAGTCAACATTCCAAGCCAGCCGGCCGTTGTTTCCTTAAATTGTGTAAATAACTGGAGTCCCAACAACACAAGAACGAACATGTAATAAACTGGAAGAATACGTAAAAAACGGCGCACATAAAAATATTTAAGATTTATCCGTCTTGATTGATTCGTTTCCTGTAGCAGCAGCCATGTGATCAGGAATCCACTGATCACAAAAAAAAAGCGGACACCAAGATTGCCATCAAAAATCCAGTGAAAGAGCGGCTTTTCTGTATCAGAAACAAACCAGCCTGTATGCTCCCCCAACACCATCAAGATGCTTAATGCTCGCCAGCCATCCAAAGATGGTAATCGGGATGAAGTTGAGCAATTTCTCATGAATTGGAATCCATGTAAAAAGATTTTCTGAATTGACGAAGGCGCACGCGATAATAAAAAGGGCGCAGGGCGAGTTGTTCAAGCCAAGAATGGCCGAATTGGTGCGCATCCAGATAGGCGGCTGTGGCCCGCGCCCGTGCCAAATCTTCGGCGGCAAAGGGATTGTCGCGTTTTTCCACGACCGCACGCAGAACGGCCTCCAGCCGCGCTATGGATGTGTCCGGATCCGCCAGCGTCCGGATGTGTTGCCGCGCGGCGGCCCCGAATTTCCGGCGGAGCACGGTGTCATTGGCCAGCGTCAAAATCGCATCCGCCATCGTGGCCGGGGTGCTGGCGACAAAGCCGCATTCGCCATGCCGCACCAACTCGATCTGCGCCTGGTCGAACCACGGCACGGAATGGGTGATGACCGGCTTGCCCAAGTTCATCGGTTCGGCGATGCCGTAACCGAAACTTTCACCAATCAGGGAGGTGTGCAGTACCCCGTCGAGCGCTGCCAAGGTCAGGCGCAGCTCTTCGGCATCGGCGGTGGCCGGCAAAATGATGAAATGCCGCGCGTCAGCGGAGGCACGCAATTTTTCAGCAATGAATGGTGGCGGCTCGCGCAGGAGCAGTTTTATTTTCCGGTTCCGCCGCAGCGCCTTTTGAAAGGCATCCAAGGCAAGGTTGGTCCATTTGTTGGGCTCCGGCCGCGAGAGCCGGCCAAAAAGAACTTCATCGTCAGCCACACCGAGTTGTTTTCGGAAGGCGGCGATTTCGGCGGCGGACGGCGGTTCCACCGGGTCCACCGGATAGACCGCCACACTGCATCGCCTGAAAAACTCCCCATCCAGCCGTCGGAATGTGCGCCGCGCCGCTTGCACGCACGCCGTCCATGAGATGAACAGCCGGAAATCCGTCCAGGCGTCTTCACGTGGGTTTTGCCGCTTCCCGAAAATATTGGTTTGCACGACGGGAATTTTTCGGGGCAGCAGTGCCAGCGCTTCTCCAAGTATGTCTCCTTCGTGGGGATGGCCGGGTGCATGCGCATGAACAACTTCCGGCGAAATCTCCCGAAGCCTGTCGGCAATCACCCGCGCGGAGGTGCTGATAACTTGCACGGGCACATTGTGCTGTTCCAGTTCGGCGCGACGTGGCCCATCCATCAAAGTGAGCATCGTGACGTGGTGGCCGCGCTCCTTCAAACCCCACGCCCAACGGCCAGCCGCTTTTTCGGTGCCGCCCAGCCCCAGAATGTTCACAAAAGAGACGACTTTCATGTTGGACAGGTGTTGTGCTGTGAGCAGCAAGCCAGACCCGGAATTTCCCGCCGGCACGGGTTCATTGCCACTGGTAAGAATTATCCATACCAATCAATAATTCCCGTGCCCGTCCAGTGCCCGAATGACGTAAGATCGAGCTTTGGTTTTGTGATGCCGCGCCATATGGAGAGCATGTTCCACTGGCGAATGTCGTCAAAAAGCACAAGGGCATTCGATGGCAAGTGGATCGTGGACAAATGTTGCAGGAACGTCTGTTCAAAAACGATATTTTTGGGCGCATCAACGAACAGCAGATCGCAGCCAGATAGCGTTTCAGCAAAGTTGGCAAAGAAAGTGGCGTTGCCGAGATCCCCGATGACCTGGCGCAATTTGCCATCTTCAAAATCGGAGGAGCGCAATGCGCTGTCCTTGATCTCATTCCATGGGATAATATCAATGGTGATGAGTTCGCTGCCCGGCGGCAAGCTGCCCTTCATTGAGAGGGCGCTCAATCCTTGAAACGTGCCAATCTCGATTATTTTTTTGGGCTTTTGGGCAATGACCAGGCCGGCAAGCAATTTGTAATGTTCCCCCGGCCAAACATCCGGGTAATAAAGTGGGGCAACCATGCGTTTCGATACCCACGACAAGTCCACGCGACGGGCTTGTTCGATGGCCTTTAAGGAAATATCCAAAAGCCGTTCGTTCGGGCGACCCGAATCGTCATCTATGGATGCGATTGTCGAATACTCGATGTGCCGACAGTTGAACGGCAATGGCAGACTCCAGCGCAAAGCCCTGCCTTTTAATCTGGCAATCAGGTTCATGCGTTCTTCTTTGGAAAGTTATCGTGATGCCTGCAATAAACAAGCGTTGAATAATAAAGCACCTGGTGAGGTGGCGATTGTGCCAAATATGATGTCGGGAAAATGCGGTTTTTACTGAACTGAAACGCGAACAAATATTTTGCGAATTTGGCGGCGCAAGATTCACGCCGCCACCAGCCCGCCATGCAAAGTGGCGTGAATGACATCAGGCTGGATCTCCCGCAAAACTCCGGCGATTTTATCAGCGGAAATCCCGACCACCCGAGCTGGAACGTGATGTTGTTCCAATTCAATCCGGCGCGGCCCGTCCGCCAGCGTCAACACCGTTACCTGATTGACGCGCTCCTTCATTCCCCAAGCCCAGCGGAAGGCCGCCTTCTCGGTGCCGCCCAGCCCAAGGTTGTTCAGGAAGATGATGATTTTCACGTGGCAAGCACGCAGTTTATTCACACCAGACGTGATAGGAAAACTTTGAATCCGGCGAATCGAAATCATCGAAAAATGAAACGGCTTAGCCCGCCGCATGGCTGTCGCCCAGCCGTGCAATGGCTGGTGTCTGTTTAGCCCTCATCGGGTGGACAAGTTTATTCAGCTTTATTGTATTGCTGTAAATACCAAACCTCGCTTGAGATTGCCTGAGGCCAGTACCTGTTAAAGAGTGAATTTTCTAATAGGCCGCATTGGGTTCCAGCAAATGCGCAACCTCCGGACTGGCTGCGATATAATTAAGCCCCAGAAAATCGTCATCTTCGAAGCGATATTCCCGGAACCTTATAGATGTTGGAAGCAATTTCCCGACCTTATAGCCGCGATCCGAAAAATAAGCGTAATAATCCCGCAATAGAAATTTGGTGACTATATTCACCATGCCATATTCAAATTGAATAACAGGCACGACCTTGGGGGTGATCAAATTACCAAAACCATGAAGCACAAGATGCTCTGCTCCCTCCACGTCCACTTTCAGCAAATCCATCCCGGTGATGCCCCGATCAGCGCAATAATCCATGCCGCGCATGACTCGCGCTTTGATTGTTTCGTTGTTTTGGGAACATACAACCTCGAACATGGAGCTTAATTCATCCCACTCCCGGCAATATTTCACTTCAATTTCCCCCGCCGAATCTGAAAGACCAATCGCGTTTAAGACAATCTGTTGGTTTGTTGAAAACCGGGCGGAGAGTTTTTCATAAGTGGGCGGGCAAAGTTCAAAGCAGTGAATGATGGCGCGAGGGTTAACCGCCAGGACTGAAGAGGCCCAATTGCCATGATTCGCCCCGACATCAAAAACGGTTTGAAGCAGGTTGCGCCGTGCCAACGCACTCAAAAACCATCGCTCGCCATTGGAATCAAAATCGCCATTGGAATTCTCATGAATCCGATGATAGGTGACGCAAATTGAATCAAGTTTTCGCCCCACAACTGGACTTGCGTCCAAGGCAGACATGAGCCGTCTTGCGGTTCGTTTCAAAGTATTGCGAAATGGCAGCGGCATTTAATATAGAGGTGTATTTCAGTCCGACCGAGCGATACTAAACAACAAGGCGGTAATGATGCAAATGGATTTTCCTTAATGGGTTTGTGAAATTGGAGAAAAACTGGAAATCCGTCCAGTCGTCCTCCTTTGGGTTTTCCAACCGGCCAAAGACATTGGTTTGAACGACGGGAATTTTTTTCAGCGCCTCACCCAGCACGTCGCCCGTGTGCGGCTGGCCGGGAACATGGGCGTGGACGACGTTAGGCTGTAGTTCCGGTAAAATCCTGGCAATGACCCGCACGGATTTTTCCATGATTCGAACGGAAAGGTCGTGTTGTTCCAATTCGGCCCGGCGCAGACCGTCGTCCAATGTCAGCACCGTGATCTCGTGACCACGTTTCTTCAAACCACAAGCCCAGCGGCAGCCGGCCTTTTCCTTGCCCCTCAGGCAAAGACCGTTCAAAAAAAACCAGGATCCGCACAAATTTACAATCAGCCTAAATTGTAGGTGATTGAATCGCCCCGTTTGTTTGCCGGCGTGTAGGCGGGGCATATCCGGCAGCACTCGGGCAAATTGCCCTTGGACCAATCATCCATTTTTGCCAAAAGTGCCTGGTTGAGGTCCAAACCCGGCGTATCGGCCGATCCCAGATAAAACCAACTTTGCTCCTGCTTGAAGGAATCGCTTATTGAACAGTAGCAACAATACCATTTCCCCGTGGGGGCGCAGGCGAGCTTGCCCAAATGGGCGCAAGGCATGGTCATCAAAGGCGTAGTGTCAAGATGGCGCGCGAGCTTGAGGTACTTGGGTTGCTGGCCGGAGATCGCCAGAATGTCGTGATAAACATCAACGTACTCGACTTCGTTGATCAGATGTTTGAACCGCCCCAGGAAGGCGACGTTTTCCGGATGTTTTTTTACCTTCCCGGAATCCAGTGCCCGATACCACAGGGCAATGAAGACATTCGATTTGAGCCGTTCCTTGGCGGCGAGCAAGGCTTGCACTCCATTGTAAACCTTGTCCCAGGCATCAATTTTGTACAACTGAAGATAATCCTCCCGGCCCCAGGCGCCGAACGAAACATTAATCCGGGAAACATTCGTGACAAGCCAAATATAGGTGTTGGGCAGTTCTTTTCTGGTTTTGCGGATGCGGGGGATCAGTTGGGGATCAATGAATGCCTCCCCGAGGTAGGGGGTAAAATCAACCAAGTCCACCTGCGCCTTTTTGGCCAACGACAACGCCTTCTCAAAGAGGCCGTCACCCATCACCCGCCTGGGAAAATCCAAAATCGGATAGGAACAAAACGAACAACTGGCGTTGCAAATGCTGACCGTCTCAATGGTCACGGCCTTGTCAAATTTTCTTATCTCCAACTCCAGGACCCCGCAGAGACAGCGATGAATGTGTCCCAACAGATGCCGATGACGTTGAGGACACAGACCCGTCCTGAATCCAAAACCGAGGAGAAGCTTGAGGAAGTGCAACCAGTATTTTCGTATTCTCGGAAAACGAGAGAACAGGGAAAAAGCCTTTTCAAGCAGTCGCATGGCCACCGAATCTACAATTTCATCAGGAAAAGTCAAGTGTTTCATTCAATCGGCTGATGAAAGCTTCCGAATTGAATTCCAAGGTCACAATCCTTTCCCTTTCATCACGCAAAACGACTATCCGGTTTTTGCACCACCACATGGCAACCATAAGGAAGGGCGCCGGGGGCAATTCCCGGCATGTTGGCGGAGGTTTGGACCATCCGCGCATTTTTCTGTTCAAAAAACCAGACCAAATCCTTCAGGCGGACGAGGTGAATGGCGTCGGCGTCAATCGAATAACCGGCGCCATGAAGCATGCCCGGCGCAAGATTCAGCCAGAAGGCACCCGGAGCACCGGCCCGGAGTCGCCTTTTCCAAAGCGGGGCGCGAATCTTCCAGTCCATGAGATGCGAACAGGCATCGGCGAAATCCAACGTCCGCAGCTTTTCCCGGAACCGGCGGGGCGTGCGGCCAAAATAAATGCTCGGCGGAAAACCGGGGCTGTCTATGAATTCCGGACAATGAATGACAATCAATCCGCCAGGTTTGCAGTAACGCCACAGTGATTCGAGATAGGCCGGCGGGTCAACAACATGTTCCACAACGCAAATGCTGGCAACAATGTCGAAGTCTTCCGCCATAGATGTGCCAAGCTGGAAAAAGCGCGCCTTGGGAAACCGTTGCCGGTTGTTTTGCAACAAAGCATCGCTATGATCCAGACCGGTATAAAAGCCGCCCTTTTCTTCAACATACTGGCAGAGATGCGCGGTGCCGCAGCCAACTTCCAGCACCGTCGCTCCCGAAAACACACGGCCAATCAAGTCCCAGTGGAATGGGTACTCTCCCGGATTGTATCTACCGGCAACCTGATCGGCTATCTGGTAATAGCTCGCCGGTGTGTTTTGATAGAAAGCAGTCATCGCCTGTTCCAATCCGGCAATCTGCTCCGGCGAAAGTTCGGCGCGGCGGCACAACTGGAGGCTCATGGCTTGGGGTCTTGCGGCATTGGGGTTGCAGCGCAGAGCTTACCGAAAATGGAATTGCCGGCAATGAATTTGCGCAACGGCCGACGCAAGATCCACGCCGCTACCAGCCCGCCATGCAAGCCGGCGGGAATCAACAGCCAGTAGGAATCGTGTTTGAAGGCCAGGTAGCTCAACGCAAACCCGGCCCCGACCAGACCTTGCGCCCCCATTTTAAGCCAGGTGTGAAAGTCCAGCCAACCCCCCGCCTTCATCAGATGCATGGCAAACAAATCCTGGGCGAGATAGGCGATCCGGCTGAACAGAAAACCGTAAGCCGCGCCAACCACCCCAGCGGCGTTCCATCCAACCCACACACCCGCGCCGGCCAGCAAACCGGCAGCAACGTTGAACCCGACCGCCGTGCCCATGCGGTTGAGGGAGGCCAGTTGCGCCCCGGAAATGTTAGCCATGGCACTGAGGCAGCACGCGACGACCAGCGGCGTGAGCAGCGGCGCGACTCGCAAAGCGGTTTGTTGCCCCAGTTCCATTCCCATGGTGTGCACCAGCCACACCCGGAGCAGCACCGGATGCCAGAGGCCGAGCCAGAGGGCGGCGAGCAGATACCAGTCGAATACAAAGGCAAAGGTTTCATTGTAAATCTTCGCCGCCGCTTCGCGCCCGCTGTCCACTACCCGCGCGGTGTTGTAAAGAACCGGCCCCATGACCGCGACACTCAGGCTTTGCAGGCGCGCGCCGATGTTGCCGGAAAAAAAGTAAGGGCTGAAATCCGCCGTCGGGGCCAGTTTGCCGAGCATCACCCGGTCAACGGAACCGAACAGCGATCCGGCAATCAACCCCAGGAAATTTTTCCCGGTGTAGGCGGCCATTTCCCGGGCGCGGGCGAAGCTGGCCGTTTGGAGATTGAAACCCAGATGATAATTTCGCCGCGCGTGCCGGACGAAAACGCCGAGTTGCAACAGGCTGACGAGCGTGCTCCACACAATCAGCAACAGCGGATTTTGGGTGAAAAACGCCAGCGCGATGGACGGCAGGATTTGCAGCAAGGTCATCGCCACCCGCAACAAGCTGATGAATTTGAAATCCAAGTAGGCCTGTGAAAGAATCAGCCAGTAGGTGCCGTAGTAGGCAAGGAACAAGCCAAAACCGCCCGCCACAAAACACCAACGAAGCAAATTGGCATCGCCCGGCAGCACGTTGAACCATTTCGGCCCCAGCCATGCGCCCAACCCGATGAACGCCAGCGCCACCAGCGTCAGAAATGGAATCATGATTAGATTCCCCGTGCCCCAATAACCGCGCACAGCTTCGTGGTCATTTTTCCCCAGCGCAACCCCGATGTAACGTCCCACCGCAACGCCCAGACCGAGATCGGCAAAACCAAACATTCCATTGAAGGTAACAATGTAACCCCACAGCGCGTACATGTCGTTGCCGAGATAACGAAGAAACAAGGGCATCGAAAAAAAACCGACTGCCGCGCTGACCAGCAGCGGCGTCATGTTCCACAAAGACTGTCGTTTGATACTCATGAAAGGCGCGCGGGCGGAAGTTACCTGTTCACGACAACTTTTCCACGCCGAAAATTATCCGGTCGCAAACTCAAATGCGCTTGCAGTCTGCCGCCGCTCTGCTTTCATTCCACCGTCGCGTTTCCGACGAAGGGAAAATATGCATTGTGTCATCGGTTCCGGTCCGGCGGGCGTCGCCTGCGCCAAGGCGCTGCTGGCGCGCGGCGCAAGCGTACTGATGCTCGACGCCGGCCTCGTACTGGAGGCCGACCACGCCCAAATCGTCCGTCAATTTGCCGGCACGAAACCTTCCACCTGGCAAATGGGCGACCGCGCCAGCCTGAAAGGCGACATGGCTGCCAGCGCCAAAGGCATTCCACTCAAGCTGGCTTTCGGTTCGGACTTTCCCTACCGCGAAACGGAAACGCACATCCCTTGGCGTGGCCAGGGCACCAGCGTGCGACCGTCGTTGGCGCTCGGCGGCCTCAGCAATGTCTGGGGCGCGACCCTGTTGCCGTATCGCGACGCGGACATCGCCGACTGGCCCATCAAAAGCGCGCAATTGGAAAGACATTACCGCGCCGTGCTTGAACTCACCGGGCTGGCCGCCCAGCGTGACGACCTCGAAGAGTGGTTTCCGCTGCATTGCGACAACCCGCGCATGCTTGAGCCCAGCCAACAGGCCGGTTTACTGCTCCACAATCTTTCCCGCCATCGCGACGTCCTGCGCGAACGCGGCTGGCGATTCGGCCGCGCGCGGCTGGCCGTGCGCGCCGCCGACAACCCCCGGGGCATTGGGTGCCTCTATTGCGGTTTTTGCATGTATGGCTGCCCTTACGGCTGCATTTTCAACAGCGCCGACACCGTGTGCGAACTGCGCGCGGAGAAAGGCTTCACATATCACCGTGATGTCATTGTCGCCTTGTTGCGTGAACATTCCGACAAAGTCATCGTCGAAGGTTATCACCGCCAAACGCGCGCCCCGCTTTCATTTGAAGCGAACCGGGCGTATCTGGCAGCGGGCGTCATTCCGACCGCGCAAATTCTTTTGCGCTCCCAATCCGCCTACGACCACCCGTTGCGCCTGCGCGACAGCCAGTATTTCCTTTTCCCGCTCGTGCTGGCGCGCCGGTCACGGGACGTCCAAACCGAATTGCTGTACACCCTCAGCCAGGTTTTCATCGAACTTTGCCGTCCGCAAATCAGCCGCCATACCGTCCATCTGCAAATTTACACCTACAGCGATTTGATCGGGGAGGCCGTGCGGAAAACTTTCGGACCGCTCGCGCGTCCGCTGGAAGGCCTGGCGCGGCAACTCGAAGGACGCATGGTGATTGTGCAAGGCTACCTGCACTCGGACGAGTCGCGGACCATTGAAATGACGTTGAAACGCGACGGCGCGAGGGACTGTCTGCACTTGAACGCGCTGCCCAATCCCGACACCCGGCGCACGGTCAAACGTGTTGTGCGTGAAATGCTCCGGCAATCGCGCCGGCTCGGCGGCATCGTTTTGCCGCCGATGTTGCATATGGGCCGGCCCGGCCGCGGCTTTCACTGCGGCGGCTCGTTTCCGATGCGCGAAAATCCGCAACCGTTCGAGAGCGATTGTCTCGGACGACCGCATGGCTGGACGCGCGTTCACGCGGTGGACGCGACGGTGTTTCCGAGCGTGCCGGCAACAGCGATCACTTTTTCCGTCATGGCCAACGCCCATCGCATCGGCTGGGAAACCGCCGCGTGGGATTGAATTGATTGACAGCCGGTTTTATGTGATGGGTAGGGCCGCACGGCTGTGCGGCCATCAACATCCGGCACGCGGCAACGCCGCCCTGCCCTTGCCGGGTAATGATATGAGCAACTCAACAAACGAAAAATCATCGAAACCGGTTTGCGCCATCACCGGCAGCAATGGCTACGTCGGCGGCTGCCTCAAAAATTATTTTTCGGCGCGCGGCTGGGAAATTTTGGAATTGACCCGCCGGTCGGGATCCGGGGCGCGCGCGGTGGCGTTCCAGCTCGGCGCGGAAATTTCCCCACAGGCCCTGGCGGGGGCGCGCGCGCTCGTGCACTGCGCCTACGACTTCCAGCCGCTGCGCTGGAAAGAAATTCGCGCGGTGAACGTGGACGGCACGCGAAAACTTTTTCAGGCCGCGCGCGCGGCGGGCGTCGAAAAAATGGTTTGCCTTTCATCCATCAGCGCCTACGACGGCTGCCGCTCGCTTTACGGCAAGGCGAAACTGGAAATTGAAAAAATCGCGCTGGACAGCGGCGCGCTGGCGGTCCGGCCCGGATTGGTTTACGGCCGCGGGCCGGGCGGGATGTTCGGAAAATTGGCCGCGCAAATCCGGAAGTCCTCCATTATCCCGCTGATCGGCGACGGCTCGCAAATCCAGTTTCTTGTCCACAACGAGGATTTGTCCGCGTTCGTGGAAAAAGTCGCCGCCGGAAAAATCAAAACGGCGCCGCGCATTTTGACGGCGGCGCACGAGCAGCCGTGGCCGTTCAAGCAATTGCTTTTGGAAATCGCGCGCGGTCTGGACAAGAAAGTAAAATTCGTCCCGCTGCCGTGGCGGCTGGTCTGGGCCGGATTGAAAATGGCGGAAACTTGCGGCGTGCGCCTGAATTTCCGCAGCGACAGTCTGGTAAGCCTGATGTATCAAAACCAGAATCCGGATTTTTCCGCGAACGCGGCGGCGGGTCTGATTTGCCGTGCATTTCGGGTGGACAAATTGGCATTGTGACTGGCTGCAAATACTACTGCCAGAGCAGAATTTTTAGAATATCGCCCGGCTTGAGGCGCGACCAATTGCGAAACGGATGCCCCTGATAAGAAGGCGCATGATAATCCCCCGGCTTCTCGGGGATTTGGAAAAAACCAATATCCATAACTTTGCCGCTGGCATAGACGCGGCAAACCCTTAATGACCGAGGAAGATCCTTTTCCTCTGGAAAAGGATAATGACCAGAGATTTCATACAAGGTTCCTTCTGTGAAGTGATGCTGACGGCACCACTCTTGTACAAAGGCAACCGAATTAACATTTGTGCCCAATTGAAAAATATTGCGTTGTGCATAGTAAACCTCGGCTCCACGCACGTCACCGTTAAAGAACGCGGGGCCATTGGTTGAAGCGGTTTTAACAATGATTTCTCCTATCCGTTCCTGTTCCGACTGGGCGACATAACTCCATCCTTGCGGCATTTCATAGGTCCTCCAAAAAAAACAGATGGAAAACAGACCCACCATGACACTCAGTCCAAAAATCCAGGTCGAAGCCCCGCGGCTCCAGGTTGTTCCCCAAACGATAAAAAGCGCCAGTAACTGCACCCCCTTCAGACGATCATACGAATAGAGATTCGCATGGTCACCCATCAACAGATTCTCCAGCAAGGCGATAACCATGATAAGAAATGAAATAAGAAAAGGATCCTTGCCGGGAAGGATCACCTCACTGCGCGTCACAACCTCCTTGTTGACACGAGACCACGGTCGCAAGAAAAATACAACCAACCCGATGATGGAGAAGAGGCCGAAAGAATTTGAATATCGGATGATCAACGTTACGCGGCTCGATAGTGAACCTTCGCGGCTCGAACCGCGAACGATCAAATTGTGAAAATAATCATGAACTGGGATGACAGTGGCATACCACCCGATAATGCATAAGCCAGCCAAAAGACATCCAAGGATTATTGCAATCGTGAGACGAAGCGCGCGGGCATCGCGTGTTTTCCAAAACGAAAACAACGCGATCCCGGCCATTCCGAGATTGGCGAGGTAGGAAGTCCAATCCGCAAGGCATCCAATGAAAGCGAAAACAAACAGCAGAAGCGTTGAAGGGTAAAACAAAAAACAGATGATCTGAATGATCAGCAATAAAGCATAGAATTGCTCGGCCCACAAATTGATCGAGTGGCTTTTGAGGCATTCCGGAGCGGTCATATAAATAACCGCAGTCGTGGCGGAAGCGAGCAACCGAAGTTCAAATTCAACCCCTTTTTTCTTCGTGCAAAGAAAAACCAACCCGGCCAGGGCAAACGCTGACAGTATCTGCAAGACAATGTTGTACCATCTCAAACCCGCCATGCTCGGACTTGCCCCGACCGATTTGACCGCGATATAGGGAAGAACAAATGTGAGAGGGGGAAAGCTTGTATAATAATAATTTCCGAACCGGTCAGCCGACGCAGCTCCGGGATGTTGATCAATGTACTTGTTGTATGGCGCACCAAGCGTGAAAATGGACAGGAAGTGGTGTATCTTCCACGAAGTTTGTTCAAAAGCCAGATGGGTGACCAAAATATGTGACTCGGACTCCTGACCATCAAGACGACCGGCGAAGGGCCGCGTTTGAATGAAATGAGCACGAGCGATCACTGAGAGCAATGAAACGCAAAAAACAATAAAACCAACCAGCCATATCCATGATCTGGTTTTCGGCCTTGCAGGGGTAAGGCAGGAATTGTCGTTCTGACCCATTTTCCGCTGTTTCCGCAGGCCATTGTATACCCCAAAGGCTTGGGGTCAAGCGATGTTCCCAAGAATCTGGTGATTGACAGTTTTGGCACCCGTCAGGCTTGCGTCATCTGGATCTCTTGGAAGAGGCGCGTGACAACAGCCATTGGGACGAACTCTGGATCACTGGTTGATGGCAGTGGTGTCAAGGCAGCCGGCGCGATTTAATTCGTGAAATGCCGATAAAATCCAGCCCGCGCCGCACAACTAGCCGGAGCAAAGAATCCACACTCGCACAGCCAGCGCCATACTCAGAAATTCTCAAGGCCGGTTCACATCGCATCACCAGCAAAAACGGGCCTATTTTGCCGCAGGTGCTGGCGGCCGGCGCGAGACGGTTTTCAGGCCGAGCACGCTCATGAAGAAGCTCGAAAAAACACCCTGAATACCCAGGATCACGAGCGTTGCCGCCGGAATCAGCCGGCGCAGGTTTTCCTCCATTGACGGCAGCAGGCCGAAGCGGGCTTGTTTCCAAAGCCACAGCGCGCGCAGCAATAAAATTGTTCCCGTGAGCAACACGACTAAGCTGGCGACAATTCCCTTTTCGAGCGTGAAAATTTTGAAGACACGCGTGAGTTTCGGGTCCTCCGGCAGCAGGCCTTCGGCGATGGCAAAAACCTTGGTGAAAAACGCGAAAGCAACGAGTTGGAAACCCATAACGACCGCCATGCACGCCGTCATCAGCGTGCCCACGTTCAACTCGACACCACTGACTTTGATGTCATTCACCGACAGTGCGGCGGCAAAAATGATGCCCAGTGCCGAGAGCAAAAGTCCCGGCACGAGAAACAGCCAGCGCGGCGAGTAAATGAGCATGAACCGCAAATGCCGCCAGCCGTCACGCCACGGTTTCAAATGCGGCGGGCGCGAGCGCCCGTCCGGGTGCAGCGTGACGGGCACTTCGGAAATTTTGAACTTCCTGAGTGTGGCCTTGATGACCATTTCGGAGGCGAACTCCATGCCCGTCGTCTGCAATTCCATTTTTTCAAAGGCCTCTTTGGTGAATCCGCGCAGGCCGCAATGAAAATCGTGCGCCGGACATTTAAAAAAAAACCGGCCGACGAACGTCAACACCGGATTGCCGAGCCAGCGGTTTTTCCACGGCATCGCGCCGGGCAAAATGGTTCCGCCGCCGACCGGCAAACGGCAGCCCATGACCAGTTCGGAACCTTCCTGAAATTTTTTAACGAAGCCGGTGAGGTCGGATAAATCGTAGCTGTCGTCCGCATCGCCCATGATGATCCATTTGCCGGACGCGGCCTGAATACCGCCGCGCAAGGCGCTGCCGTAACCTTTTTCCTTCACGTGCACGACGCGCGCGCCGAGCCGCCCGGCGATTTGTACCGAGTCGTCGGTGCTGCCGTTGTCGGCGACGACAATTTCACCCCGTACGCCGGCGCGCTGAATGCCGAGCCGCGCCTTTTCGACGCAACGGGCGATGGTTTCCGCCTCATTCAGGCACGGCATCACTATGCTCAGTTCAATGGGTTCGTTCACGAGACAAACTTACTCAAACTTCCGGCCACTTGGCGAGTGCGGGTTTTTGGCTCACGGCAATTTGACCAGATACCAGTCGGCCGCGGCTTCGGCGGCGCGCTGTGGGAGCGGAATTTTTTCAACCACTTGCGCGTTCATCCGCCCGACCCAGTCGTCGGGTGAACAGCCAAACCAGCGTCCAAAGTCGCGCGTTTTTATCAAAACGTATTCGATGCCGCGCTGTTTCAGATCCGGGAGCGTGTCGCCGGGGCAAACATGCTCGATGCGGCGCGAACCGAACGGCCGCCATAATGAAGCTTCCGGGGCGTCGAACGCGATGAAGCCTAAAATTTTCAAGTCGGGCGGCAGAGTCGCGCGCGCGGGCGCAAAAGCGTCATTCCGGTCGCGATAGATGGAATACACAGTTTCAACACGCGCCAGTGACGGATGTTGTCCCGCAGCCGTGTGAATTTTTTCCAAAAACATCCCGACCGGGAATAGCGGGCGTGCCGGAGAAATAACCAGCAATCCCGCCGCCATCAAAAAGACTGCCAGCGCCGACGTACGCCACCAGCGCCGCGTCACGAGCCTTTCGTGTCCGGAGGCAGCAAGGAAAATCGGCAGCAGCAAGGCGTAAAATGGCACAATTTCGCGGCTGATGGCGATAAAATTCGATTGCGTCATAAATGCCAGCAGGCAAATTGCGGACGACCAGCGCGTGCAGATTTGCCAGAATGATGTGCCAACGTTGTCTCGTAGCAGCGCGGTTTTTTCCCTCCGCATGAATATTACCGCCACAACACTGGCTAGTAGCAAACTCGAAACACCGAAGCCCACCCCGGCATTTTCCTCGATTTGCATCTCGTCCAGTTTGAACTCGCTGCCCGGCGATTCCATGGTCCGCGCCAGTTGCGCCCGCAAACCGGGCGGTAGCATCACTTTTACTTCGCGGTTCCACTGGTTCGCCAAGGGAAAAACGGGCGGCACAAAATTCTGGCTCGTGATTAAGACCACATTGGCCCCGGTCCGCAGCAGCATCACGTTTTTCGTGGCACCGTAACCCACTCCGACCCCGGACCAATCGAAAGAAAATTTCACGTTTAAAACCATCGTCGGCAAAGCCGAGGCAAAAACGGCCAGCACGCAAACGCAGAACGTTCGCGCCGGCCAGCGCAAAATCAGCCCCAGCGAAGGCAAAAGGGCAACCGCCCATGGCAGGAGCAGCGGCAGATTGCCCATTTTGGCGCTGGTCATCATCGCCGCCGCCAAGAGCGAAGCAAAAAAATCGTGCAGTGACCGGGATTTTTTCGCGCGCAGCGCAAAATCCACCGCCGCCAGCGCGAACGTCGCTCCGAACAAATCGTTGCCGATGCTGCCCGCTTGCAGCACCAAACAGTAACCCGTTGGCACAATCCACATCCAATGCCAGGCTGTGCGCCGGCGCACGCCGAGCCGTGTAAACACGCTGAACACCAGGCCCGGCAGCAGCAGAAATGAAATGATATTGATGAGAAACAACCATCGGTCGGTTTTCATCAGCGCGACGAACGGCGCGGATACCCACTCGATGCCGCACGTGCGACCATTAAGACGGTCGAAAATAGTGTGAATCCAGTGCCATTGCCCCCCCGCCAGCCAGTGCAGCACGCGCGGAATGCGATAGGCCAGCGCGTCATAATTTGTCGGCGGATGCAGCGCGCCGCCCAAAAACGCCAGCGCCGCCAGAATCAAAAACGCCAGCGGGAACGGCCGCCGGAAACGGCGGCGGAATTTCTGCCAACGCGCGTGCGCCAAAAATTGCGCGGAAGTTCTTTTCCGCCAGACGCACAGGGCGATGAACCAAATCAGCAGCGCGACGGCATAGCCGCGGGCGTTCAGTTCGCGAATCGCGGAAAGCGTCCACCCCGCGCAATTGAGATACGCGCAAAACCACACCCAGAGGAGCACGACAGTCGGCATTTTGCTGGCGATTTCTACGCCGCGCCGGTTTTGAAATCAATCAAATTGGTTGCGGTTTTTACCTTTTCTTTCCCGGCGGCCATTTTACGCTTTGGCAATGCCTTCATTTGACATCGTTTCCCAGGTCAACTCGATGGAAATCGAGAATGCCGTCAACCAGGCCAACAAGGAACTAGCCAACCGCTTCGATTTCAAGGGCACCGATGCGGAAATTGTTCTCGAAAAAAACGAAATCAAGCTCTCCGCCGAAGACCGGTTCAAAATCAATGCGCTCACGGAAATCGTCATGGGCCGGCCCGCCAAAGCGCAACATCAGTTTGAAGAGCGTGGAAAAGGCCGAACCGGACGTTTCGCCGCTGGGCCACGCGCGGCAGGTCATCAAGATCAAGCAAGGCATCGAATCCTCCATCGCCAAGCAAATCACCGGCTTCATCCGCGACGGCAAATTCAAGGTGACGACGCAGATTCAGGGCGACGTCATCCGCGTGACCGGCAAAAGCCGGGACGAACTGCAGGCCGTTATCGCCGCCGTGCGCGCCGGGGAATTTCCCGTCCCGGTGCAGTTTGCAAATTTCAGGGATTAGAGTTAGTTTTCCCGATAAACTCAGACGATAGAATAACGTACTGACAATGTATTGGATTTGGCAACCTATGTGCGCTTTATTTGCGGTTAGCCATCAACCCTTTTTCATGTCCACAACATTTCAAATCATACAGACAGCTAGCAGTGACACTTCCAAGCCACTGGCTATGAAAAAACGGCTCGATTTGATAGAACGGCATCTACAGACGTCGGGAGGACGTTTTTTGGATTGTGGCTGCGGATCCGGCGGTTATGTCTTATCTCTCATGGAGCGATTTCAGCTCGACGCGCATGGAATCGAATTGGATGAGGACAAGGTCAAAAGGGCCCGAGGCAACACCCTTCTTCAGGAACGGGTAGAGCGCGGGGATCTGCAAGCGATTAATTTTCCTGCAAACACATGGGATTACGCCATGCTGAATGAAGTTCTGGAACATGTTCCTGATGATCGGCGGGCTTTGAAGGAAGTGTATCGAATTCTGAAACCCTCCGGACTCTTGTTTATTTTTTCTCCAAATCGTTGGTTTCCCTTTGAAACACACGGCGTGCGGCTGAAGCGGTCTGTCCGGCTAGTTCCTCATTGGATACCCTTTATCCCCTATATCCCGTTGCGGTTCGGTAGCCTGTTTTTTGATTATTGGGCGCGAAACTACTGGCAAAAAGAGTTGGCCGATATGGCAAGAGCCAGCGGGTTCTCGATCGTTGAGCGGTCGTTTATCTGGTTGACCTTTGAAGGCATCTCTGGTTATCAGCCTAGATTTATCAGGGCTGGCAAGCCGCTATTGAGATTCATCAGTGACAAACTGGAGAGGCTTCCGATTGTAAAAAAATTCGGGTTGTCTCAAGTGCTTGTATGCAGGAAGTGATCGTTAACACAAAATCTGGAGACAATTTGTTGTTCGTATTGCTTAAAGCTGGAGCGCCCGTTTTTTTCCGCCACAGAAATCAAATCGCCATCACCTGTTTGTATTCCGGCACGTTTCCTCGCCGTCGCGAACGTTGTCCCAATGAGACATTCCGAAAATGGCCCGGCGTTGAAACGCCGGGTCGCCGGTGTGGATGATTCTGCTCCAACGGGCCACGTCGGTCCGACAACAAAGATACCGGCCATTTACAGGCGGGGTTTGTTTATTCTGTCATGCGTGAACAAAGAGCCGGGTGGATCTAAGTCCATCACGCAAAGTTCGCAGCAAACTAAATCCTGCTTCCTTAAATTTTGCCTGGGCCCGACGGATTGATTCTCCCTCCGGCTCCGCGTGGAATTCAATGATGATGTAACGGAATTTGCCGAGGACACCAAGCGGAGCGGCCCGTAAAATTGCATATTCCGCCTGTTCGCAGTCGAGCTTGAGCAGATCAAATCGTTGAAAGTGGCTGCCGTGCTTCTCCAATAAAGTTTCCGGCGTCATTAGTTCAACCTGCGATTCATCGCTTTTGTCCGTGTTCAGCGTGGTAAAAATATTGTCGGAAACCCGTGCGGTTCGTGACAAGGTTGCCTTAGGCCACGCTCGTTAAATATGCCGATTGATCAGATGCGCCGTTCCATCGAATGGTGCTTTGTCAAATTGCTTTGCTGGTTGGCAGCAGGAAGCACCGCCTTCCAAACTCAAATCTCCACCATCTGCTTGTATTCCGGCACGAGGACTTGGGCTTTGGGTTTCATCGCGCGCAACGTTTCCGCGTGCGCCAGACACTGTGATTCCTCGCCGTGGATGCAGACGATTTTTTTGAGGTCGCCGGAGATTTTCTGGACATATTGTTTCAATTCATTCCTGTCCGCGTGGCCGGAATAGGTGTCCAGCGAAACGATTTTGGCGCGCACCGCCTGCGGTTCACCAAAAATGTTGACCGGATTTTGTCCCGCCACGATTTGTGCGCCCAACGTGTGTTCCGCGCAAAAGCCGATGAACAGAATCAGATTGCCCGGATCGCCGATGTGGTTTTTGAGATGATGCCGGATGCGGCCCGCCTCGCACATGCCTGACGCGCTGATGATGATGGCGGGTTCCTTCAAATCGTTCAGTTTCATCGAATTCGCGACTTCGCGGATGTAAGTCAGGTTTTCCATGCCAAACGGGTTCGCCTTTTCGTGCAGGAATTTGTTGATCGTGTCGTTGAAACATTCCGGGTGCAGGCGGTAAATCTCCGTGGCGTTCACACTCAGCGGGCTGTCCACGAAAATCGGCACGCGCGGCAGTTTCCCGGCCAGCGTGAGCTGGTGGAGCACATAAACAATCTGTTGCGTGCGCCCGACGGAAAACGCCGGGATGATGACCTTGCCGTTTTGTTTCAGGGTTTCCAGCACCAGTCGGCCGACGGTCTCGTCGGCGTCCGCGCGGACAGAATGTTCGCGTCCGCCGTAGGTGGATTCGATTTGGAGATAATCCACGTTTTCGACCGGCTCCGGATCGCGGAGAACTTCGTCGTTGCCGCGGCCGACGTCACCGCTGAACAAATAACGGAATTGGCGTCCACCTTCGCGTACGTCCAACACGACTTGCGCCGAGCCGAGAATGTGTCCGGCGTCACGGAACGTCACCGTCACACCATCGAGCACCGGAAAGGGGCGGTTGTAATTGAAGGCGACGAATTGCTGGAGCGCCTTCTCGGCGTCGGCTTCGGAGTAAAGCGGTTCGACCAGCGGCAGTTTTTGCTTCGCGCGTTTTTTGGAGACGAACGCCGCGTCATCCTTCTGGATTTGCGCGGAATCCACGAGCATGATGCCTGAAAGGTCGCGCGTGGCGAACGTGCAGTAAATGTTGCCGGTGTATCCTTGCTTGCAAAGGTTCGGCAGATTGCCCGCGTGATCAATGTGCGCGTGGCTCAACACCACGGCGTCCACCGGCTTCGGGTCGAAGGGAAAACAGCAGTTGCGCTGGATGGACTCCTCGCGGCGGCCTTGAAACAACCCGCATTCGAGCAACAACCGCCGGCCGTTGACCTCGAACAGATACATTGAGCCGGTGGTGGTGCGCGTTGCGCCGAAGAAGTGGATTTGCATGGGGCAATCGTGTTGCGTGTTGCGGGTTACGTCAAGCAGCCGGGTTGATCCGTTGTCGAACACTTGACGCAATACGCAACACAGTCAGCTGTGCCGGTAGGTGATGCGCGCCTTGTTCAAATCGTAGGGCGACATCTCGACATTGACCTTGTCGCCGACGCTGATGCGGATGAAATTTTTTCGCATCTTGCCGGAAATGTGCGCGAGCACCTCGTGCCCGTTCGGCAGCGCGACACGAAACATCGTGCCCGGCAGCACCTGCTTGACGCTGCCGGTCAATTCGATTGGCTCTTCTTTGGGCATGCTTATGAGCCAGCAAGTAATGCCAATCGTACCGTCCAAAATCAACCCCTTTTCCTGCTGAAAAAAGGCATTGGACATTTGCCGCCGACCCGTTAAAGTTTGGGCGTTCATTATGAAATGTGAAACCACGAACACCGTTTTGACCTACGTGCTCGGCGTGCTCGCGCTGCTGGGCGTAATCTTCGCTCTGCAAACCATCTTCCGCACGCGGGAGTATCGTTCGCTGACCGGACAAGCAACCCAAGCCAACAGTGTCCTTATGCGGTTCCAGTCCCTGGCCAACGACACGCTGGCTTTCAACCAGAGAAATCCGAACCCGGAACTCACCCGCATTCTTCAATCCATTCAAGCCAAACCCGCCACCCGCTAATCGCCATGAACGAACCCGAAATGAATTTTCCCGCAACCGCCGACTTGAGCGAGCAAGTGGCCGCCTTGCAACGGCAGGTTTTCACGCTGCTGCTGGCACTCATTGTCGTCAGCGGCACGCTGACCGTTTTTTTGTACCGGCAGGCCAGTCTCACGGGCAAGGACATCACCGCCATCAAACCGCAGGCGCAACAACTCATCCAGGTGTATAAACAAAACCTGACCAGCATGGATACTTTTGTGAACCAGCTCGTCGCCTACAGCCAGACGCATCCTGAGTTCCGTCCCGTTCTGCAAAAAAACGGCATCAATCCACTGGCGACCGCGTCTAAGAAGTAGGCGTCGCCAATTTCGCACCGCAGTTCGGACAAAAATTCGACTGCGGCGGACAACTCTTGCCGCAACCCGGACAGTCGAAGTGTGCCTTTTTGTGGCGATAGTGGATGACCAAATTCCGCGTGTAGGGAATCCATGTGAAAAGATAGGCGAAAATAAAAACCGAATCCTGCTGCCGCAACGAATAAATCAGTAGCAGCAGCGAACCGGTCAGGCTCAACCACCAAAACGCCGTCGGCACAACGACCCGCTTCTTTTTTTCCGTCGCATACCACTGGACGAAAAAACGCGAGAAGAAAACCGCGTTGCCCATCCAGCCAATGACTTTCCAGAAACTCCAATCAATGCCCAGCAACTTGCCGTCATGCCAGATGAGATTCGTGAGCCAGTCCATAATGGCCACAGCTTAAGCGCCCGCCTCCCGGATTTGGAGACAAATTATCCCCAACTCCCATCTGCCATCTCCCATCTTCCAATATCACCCCCCGGCGGCAATTTTTACAATTTCCAATCTGTCGCCGGCATTGAGCCGACGTTGGGAAAATTCCGAAGGCGCAACGGCCTCACCGTTGTGCTCGATGACCACGCTACGCGGCAAAAGCTTTTGCGTGACCAGAAATTCCTCAATCGAGCACGGCAGCTTCGCCTCGACAGGCTTCCCATTAGCAGTGACAAACGCGGTATTCACAATTCAAGCTTCGCACTTCCGACTTCGCACTTCGCACTTCAAGCGGTGAACGCCGCGTCCCAATCCTTCCAGACCGGCTCGTAACCGAGACGGCGGATCAAGTCCGCCACTTCCTGCGACGAGCGTTTGTCGGCAATTTGAAATTGTCCGGTCGCGGCCGTTGCGTTTTCCGGCGCAGTTGCCCATTCGCTTGCGCCTTCACTGCTAATTCGCAGCTTCGGCGACACAGGCGCGCCGAGTTCCACAATCCGGCCGCGCACAGTTTGATGCAATTTTTCCCTCCCCGCACCGGTGTAACCGCCCGGCTCGGTGTGGCTGCCCGCGCTCATCATCGTGATGCCCAGCGGAATCAGACCGTCGCGCAGTTTCGCCGGTTCGCGCGTCGAAAGCACCAGCCCGACATCGGGAAACATCAACCGAAACGCGCACACCAGTTGCGCCAGGTCACGGTCGCTCATGTGCGTGAGCGGCTGGAATTCGCCCGCGCACGGACGCAGCCGCGGCAGCGAAATCGTCAACTGCGCCTTCCAGCAATTGCGCAACAAATAATCCGCATGCGCGGCGACGCTGATGGCTTCAAACCGCCAGTTCGCCAGTCCGTAAAGCGGGCTGATACCGAGCCGGCGAAAGCCCGCCGCGTAGGCGCGTTCCGGCGTTTCGAGCCGCCAATCAAAATTCCGTTTCGGCCCGGCGGTATGCATGTTCGCATAAACTTTTCGATCGTAGGTTTCCTGATAAACCACCAGCCCGTCCGCGCCGGCCGCGACCAACGGCGCGTAGTTGGCGGTTTCCATCGGCCCGACTTCGAGCGAGATGCCCGGCCAGTCGGTGTGCAACGCAGCAATGCATTCCCGAAGATAATTGCTGGAAACGAATTTGGGATGTTCGCCCGCGACGAGCAGGAGGTTGCGGAATCCCTGCGACTTGAGTTCCGCCGCCTCGTGTTTCACTTCGTCGAGCGACAGTGTCAAGCGCAGAATCGGGTTGTCCCGCGAAAAACCGCAGTATTGGCAGTTGTTGATGCACTCGTTGGAAAGGTAAAGCGGCGCGAACAACCGGATGACCTTGCCGAACCGCTGCTGCGTCATCGTGTGCGACCGCCGGCCCATGTGCTCCAGAAGTTCAGCCGCGGCCGGCGAAATCAGGTTCGCAAAATCCGCGAGCGACGGTTTGGGTTTTGCCAGACTTTCCCGCACCGCCGCCGCCCCGGCAGACAACGACCGTTGCACCAGCGGCTGCACCGGCGACGAATTAAACTCGGAAACAAAGCTCACAAAGCACAAGGTAACAAATTGAGGGGCAAAGTCGAGGCGAGCTTGGCATTGCACAATGCACCCGATTCGTGAAACATGGACGCGCAGCGGAACTTCACATGGCACGCAAAATTGCAAAACCGCAGCGCGGCGCGTCGTTGATGGTGCTCGGTGTCGGCTCATTCGCGCACAGCATCGGACAGGCGCTGGCCGACACGGGTGCAAACGTCTCGACCTATCTCACGCGCAATTACGGCCATTTCCCGCCGTCGCTCGTCGGACCGGTTTTTTCGCGCGATACCTTTCTTAGTCCGCTTCCGCTCATTAAGAAGAATGGCGTTGATGCCATCATCCCGCAGTCCATTGACTGGGCGCTGGCCCCGTGGGCGGAGGAATTGCTGCATTCCGGCGTTGGCATTTTCAGTCCCACACGCGGAGCCATGCGTATCGAGCGCGAACGTGATTTCGCCCGGAAACTGTGTGCCGATTTCAAAATCCCTTTCCCGCAGGCTTACGTAGCGTCGAACCGAATTGAGGCGGAAAAAATTCTGGCGCAGCATCCGCAGCCGTTCGTCATCAAAAATCCGCTCTGCTCGCCGACCAGTCCGGTCCACACGATTCTGTGCGAAACCGTCGCGGACACGCGCGCGTGGCTGCGGCACGTCAATTACGCCGAAGGCGTTTTCCTGCAGGAATACCTCGGCCGCGCCGAAGCCGGGCACATTGTGCTGGTGAGCGGCGGTGAGATTTATTCGCTCGTCACCAACCAAGAATACAAATACGCCTTTAACGGCAACCAAGGCATTGTCGCCGGCGCGCCGCTCGGCGGCCTGGTTGAATGCGATCCAAACGACAAATACGGTCTCGCCCGGCAACTCATCCATCCACTGTTGCCGTGGCTGCGCGAAGTGAATTACCACGGACCATTGCAAGTGACGGCGGTGAAATGCAATTCTCCGGTGGGGCGAGCGTCCTCGCGAGCCGGCTCGTCGGTAGCCTCGCCCCACCAAAAATGGCACGTCATCGAATACAACATCCGCATCGGTGTCACCTCCGGCCCGATGATTTTGCGGATGCTGAAAAATCCGGTGGAGATTGTTATGCGGACGGCTCGGAATGAAAAACTGGATTTGCGGTTCAACGAAAAATTGAACTTCGGCTGTTCACTCACTTTGGCGGGTTATGGTTATCCGTTCACGCAAGTGCGCAGCCCGCACCTGCCGTTGGAAGTGGCCGGCCGGTTTGATTGCGATGTGTGGTGGAACGAAGTGGCGCGCGGCGCGGACGGCAAATTGATGGCCACCGGCCATCGCATCGCAGACGTGATTGCACTCGCGCCGAAACTCGACGCGGCAATTGCGAAGGCCTATGCGAACATCCGCAAAATTCGCGTCGTGGGCAGTTATTTCCGGACAGACGTGGGCCAGAGTTTATGGCCGCCGGGAATCATCTGAATTCATTTGATGCTGTAATGCATCCGCCTTGTATTCAAAAGTCGCTGCGCGTTTGAGGTTGTTCATGGATTTGAATTGCGCGGCGAGCTTGTAGTCCAAGTCTCGTTCGATAGTTTCGCGTTTGACCGGCGCTTTGGACCAGATAAAACCCAGCGCGGCCAAAATGGCCAGCAAAGCGATGAATGCCGGCAGATTTTCCCACGCCAGACCCAGCGGGCTGCGAATCAAGGCGTATCCCAAAAGACCGGCGAACAGGCCCAGTCCGCCATACAACAACCAAGTGGAATTTCGTAACAGCCATTGTGAAACGGCGGTGAAGCGGCCCATAACGCGCGCATCGGTTGCTGGCAGGCACACGGCCGGAAGAATGGTTTGGAGTTTCGGATTACGCAACACTCTCAAGGCCTTTCCCGGATTTGGACGAACGGTAGGCGGTTCGAGCAGATCGCGTTCGTTGCCGGTGGCCATGAACGTTTCCACGCGTTCCTCGGCCACCAGGTTCATCATGCGGGTTGGCAGCAAAAGATCCTCCACCACGAGTTGCGAAGTGCGGCAAAGACCAAACAGAATCACGGCATAGAAAACGAGCGGTGGGAACAAGGTGAACCCGGTGGAAAATGCGCTGTGCAGCCAGAATTGCGCGAGCAGTACCGATGCGAAAAGACTGGCGATAACAAAAACATTCAAGATGTCCAGGTAACGGCTGACCGGGAAAACGCCTCCATAATTTGCCCGGCCATAGGCAAGCGCAATGGATTGCAGCAGGCTCCACAGCCCCAGTCCCAGCAGCAATTCAGCCGCCCGTGACATTTGAAAATTCCGGCGAAAATACAGGGCCATCAGCAAAACCAGCGGCAGGAAAATGACGCACGCAATCCCTGGAACGTCAAAAAACAGCCAGTCTAAATTGTGCATCAGGGCCGAGACAAATTCCATCTTCGTATGTGCCTGCAGTGGATAGCCCACATCCGTGGGAACGTGGAGGGCCAGTCCTAATCCAACAACAGCGAGGCTGGAAATCAGGGTGATTAAATTTCCCTTTTCCACCCGCCGGTCTTTGATAGCGCGCAACACTGTCAATCCACCAACCGCCAGGGGAGCCAGAAGGCCTGAAGCCATGGTGAACAGACTCATGACCGCCATGGCCAATCCGAACCACCACCACCGGCTGCCCGGCTTGGCAAAGCCCAGGGCAACCATGGTCGCCAAGGAGAAGATGTCCAGCATATACTCAAGCGTGATTGCCCAAATGGCGTTCTCTCCTGCATAGGATAAGGCGAAGAACGGAACCAGCAGAAAACAGACAAACCACCCGTTTTTCCGCCCCAGAAAATCCCAAAGAAAAAATGCCAGCCCGCAAACATACAGCGTGTGAATGAAGGCATTGACCGTCAATTGCAGCATGGGTTCCCACCGCCCATTCAGCCAGATGACGACGAAATCAAGCAGGCGCGTGCAGAAAATTCTGTGCCCGTTATCAGGTGCAAAAAAGGCCTGCCACGTCAAATGACCTTCCACCCACAGCCGGAAGAAATCGTCGGCTTCGTACCATTGGTCCCAGAGCGGTAGCGGCGATCCGTAAAGCTGCACCAAGCTGAGTTTTGCCCCGAACACGATCAAAAACAACGCCGCCAAGGAGACGCTGAAACGTTTAAACGAGTCGTGCGACGGGTTCATTGGCGTGTTCATGGTGAGAAACCTTAATCAAGCGCAAGCCTAAATCAATTTCATAACGACGCAGGTCCGCAAACCAACCGCTGGATTCCGATCCGGTAGTCGCGCCAGTTTTTTTCGTGTCTTTTGGGTTGATTCGTGGTTAAACAGTTCCCGGCATTTTTATGGATTTTGATTCGACAGTCTTTCCGCTGCGACCGGCGTGGGTGGAGATTGACCTCGCACGGCTGCGAAACAACCTGCGGCTCATCCGGCGCGACCTGCCGCGGCAGGTGCAGTTGATGGCCGTGGTGAAGGACGAGGCATACGGACACGGCGCGCTCGACGCGGCGCGCATCGCGCTCGAAGAAGGCGCGTGGGGCCTCGGCCTGAGCACGCTTGAAGAGGCGATGACCTTGCGTGAAGCGGGCATTACCGCGCCGCTGCTGTTGCTGGGCGAACGGCAGGAAACCGAATTGCCGTGGTGCGTGGAACATGACCTGACCGTCTGCCTCAACGGACTCCACACCGTCCGCCAGCTTGCGCGCATCGCGGCTGCGCATGACAAACGTGTGCCGGTGCATCTGAAAATCCACACGGGCATGAGCCGCTTCGGCGTGCGCTGGGACGAAGCACTGCCGCTCATCGAACGAATCGTCACCGAAAAATCGCTGTTGCTCGAAGGCGTGATGACGCATTTCGCCCAATCGGACGAAACGGAAAAGACATTCGCCAACCTGCAATTCTCCCGTTTCAATGAAGTTTTGCACGGGATGGCGGCGCGTGGAATTTCCGTGAAGCTGCGCCACACTTGCAATAGCGGCGGCTTTCTCGATCTACCGCACGCGCACCTCGACATGGTCCGCGTCGGCATTTTGCTCTACGGGGTTTTCCCGTCGTCAGTCTGCCGCCGGATTCCGGGTATTGAGCCGGTGATGTCGGTGAAGGCGCGCATTGCGGCGATTCAAAAATTGAAGCCGGGCGAAGTTGTTGGCTACGGCATGCGTTACACGGCACCGTCCGAGCGGCGGATTGCGGTGTTGCCGATCGGTTACGGTGACGGATTTCCGCGCGTGCGCAACACCGGCGGGGCGCTCATTTACGGTCAACGGGCCCCGCTCATCGGCGGCATTGCGATGGACGCGCTGATGGTGGACATCACGGACATTCCCGAGGCGCAGATGTGGGACGAGGCCGTGCTGATGGGCAGACAGGGCGACGAGGAAATCACCGTGCATGACATCGCGAAATTGAAAAACTCGGTGAGCTACGACGTGTTGACAAACTGGCGGCTGCGGTTGCGGCGTAAGGCCGTGAACAGTGAAACCAAGAGCGCGCGCACTCTTGAAACTGTGTCCGCAAAATAATTTTAACCACGGATTACACGGATTGAAACCATGAACGCCGGAATCTTTTTGGTGAAAGGCAATGACTAACTCGTGCGGATGGATGAACAGCCTTACAATTCCGAGGACTTGTTGCAGGAGCTTTTGGCAAAATATCTGTGTTCATCCGTGGCCATCCGTGGTTGATTTGCCATGAAACTCCTTTTCTCCGAACAAAATTCCGATTACGAGCACTACCAGTTCCCCTACGCCATCTGGGCGGTGCCGGAGGAAGGCGAAACGCCGTCGGACATTTTCGACGCGGGCTTCCTGCCGTCGTCGCGCAATCTCGACCGCTTTTATCTCTGCCGGCAGGTGCGCGTGAACCTCGCGAAGTTCAAGCCATCGTCCGAGAACCGCCGCATCCTGCGCAAGGGCGCGGGCATCGAGGTGAAGCTCGTCCCGCGCGACAAATACGATTACACGCCGGAGCGCCGCCAGTTTTTCAAGACCTACGCGGACATCAAATTCGGCAAGGACGTGATGACGTTTGAGCGGCTCGACGCGCTGTTCGGTTCGCCGATTATTTCGCACCTGCTGGTGTTCACGGACGCGGAAACCGGCAAGGAAATCGGCGTGGCCACGTTGTATCTCGAAGGCAAGGCGCTGGCGTTTTACTACTACGCGTTTTACGACCTGAATTATTACGCGCGCAATCTGGGCATGTTCATGATGACCTCGGCAGTGGTGTTGTTCGCCGAACGCGGCTTCAAGCAGCTTTACCTCGGCACGTGCTATTCGCAGACGGCACTGTATAAAACGCAGTTTGCCGGCGCGGAATTTTTCAACGGGTTCCGCTGGTCGGACGATTTGGACGAACTGAAATTCATCATCCGGCGCGACAAAAAGGAACTGGACCAGCACCTGCTTGAAACCGGAGAATACCGCGACGAATTTTACAAGGGCGACCTCGGCAAAATCGCCAATGCCAGCGCCTTCCGGGTGAAGGTGAAGTGAGAGATACTGGAGCCAGCTGTCGGGATTGTACTGAGCTCAACGGCTCAGTGCTGGGAAAATAGCAGATTTCATTGGGAATTCAAGGAGAATTCGTGCTAATTAGCCACTATTTTTCTAACTCTGTCAGTGCTATCACTGACACTTTCACTGACAGTTTAACATCTTCTGGAAAGCGGTCATGCGTATGCCCGGGCAATTTGGAGGTTTAGAACCGGCTGCCGGAATGACTCGTTCTTGGCATGGGGCACTCGTAGTGCTTCTTCCCTGTCTTTGGTGCGCAGGCTGCTTTGGTTTTGGTGCTGTGAACCGGCGGCAAACCGTGCGGAAAACTGCTGAATTTTGGACGAACTACGTCGCGACGGATGCGATATAGTTGGTCACGCCTCTGAAGTATTCCAAATCTTCGTAATATTCCAGTACCGGCACCGTTTTACCGCTGGGATAGATTCTCTGAATCCGATATCCATATCCGGTCAACAAATCATAATAATCGCGGAAGAAGGTTCTGGAATTGACGTTCGAAGTGCCAAATTCAAAGGTCAACGTGTGAATGCGGCGTGTTTTCAACGATTGGGCAGCTCCGCGCAAAGCGAAAAGTTCATGACCCTCCAGGTCCATCTTGGCCAGGTCAACCATTTCAATTCCACCTTGGTCCAGGATTTCGTCAATGGTGGTCATCGCCACTTCGCGTTCTTCCAAAACCAGATGCTCCATGCGCACATGGGAATCGTTCCGCTGGTGAAGACTGGCAAAACCGCTGCCATCGCCCGGGGTGTAAAGTTTGGCCCTTCCGGCGTGCTCGCCGACCGCCACCTCAATGACTTCGACGGCGTTTAATTTCCGCAATACGGCGCAGCATTCTGCGGCCGGATCCACCAGAATCCATCGCCCCCGCTCTCCGATCAGGCGCCGAAGTTCAATGGTCCACCATCCCTTGTTCGCTCCGATATCCATGATCACTGGATTCTCGCGGTGAATAAAGCGGGCGGCGGCCAGTCTTTCTCCCTGGTGCCAGTTGCTTCCCCCGCCTTTCCCAATAACACAGTTCAAATATGAACTCGTCAGCTCAATCAAACTGGTTGTGCGCGCATTGGCAGCAAGGCGGCTGAAAAACGGCGTGATTTTTTTGCCAAACCGGTTAAGTTTTCCGGGGGTGTTCAGGCGCAATGGCATCGCGCCGGACAGTACAGGAATATCCTGCCATGTTTCAAGCAACGTCTGCTGCCATCGCCCGGAGTGTAAAATTTGGCCTTTCCTATCACCCCTTCTGCCAGACGACCAACCCGCCGTCGGCATCAATAACGACAAACCCCTTCTCCCCCGGAGACAGGCTCTAGCTAATGGCCATTCAGACCCCTTTATATTTGTTAACACCTACGATTTCTATTCTAGCATATGCCATATTCCGAAAAGGCGTAATTTTTAAGATATTCTGAACCATAAAACAGATAGAACTTTTTATCCGAGATGTTGAAAAGTATTCCACAAATTTTACTTCTTCTATGTCAAGCCCTGCTTTTGTAAAATGATTTATAAGGTGTGTCTTTGTAAAAAAACAATAGTGCCTGTCATCGGGGCATTCAGCTTTTTCGTATCCTCCTGTGTGCGCCCTCTTGTTAAGTGCGAACGCCCAATAACTTCCGTTGTCTGTTATCACTCTTACTTTTCCTCCTTCTTTAGTAACCCTTTTCATTTCCATTAGCATATTGAAGGGATTTTTGAGGTGTTCAAAAAGACATTTGCTATATACCTCGTCAAAGGTGTTGTTTTCAAAAGGAAGTCCCTTTTCCATGTCACATTTGACTACATTTTTTCTACTAGGATACATATCTACAAAGTCCGTTCCGTAAATTTCCTTTCCGCATCCGACATTAAGAATTCTTTTCATTAAAATATTGAATTGATAGGAAATTGTTTTTGGGCACTCCGCAGTTCACGGGGCATCGCTGGTTCGTCGGTGGCCATTTTACGCGGGTGGAGGTGGGCAGCAAGCACTTTTATTGGCGTTCTTACGGGGAGCAGGCTGGCAAACGTTTTTCTCGAGTTCACTGTCGTATTTTGTCACCGATGCATAAACCGCATTGACGGTACGGCGGTAATGATCCTCCGTAAAATGCTCGGCGATTCTTTTGCTGGCCAGCTTCCCTTTGTCTAAAATGATTTTCCGGTCGTGATCAATGGCCACGAGGGTATCTGCCATCTCTGCAATCATCCGCTCCTGTGTGGAGACAGGAATTTTATAGCCACAATCCTCCGTGACAATAAAGTTTGGCCCTCCGCAGTCAGCCACAACCGGCACACACCCGGCCAACATGGCCTCCATCATGGTCAGACCGACGCTTTCCCGCAGGCTGGGGAGGAGGTAAACATGGGTGTTTCCCAATTCCCGCTGATAATCCTCGCTGCTCATGGCGCCACCAAAAACAACTTCTTGGTTAATGTTCAGTCTGGCCACCAGTTTTTTCAAATGCGGGATTTCCGGCCCGCCCGCGCCGAGATGGTAGCGGAAATTCACTCCGCATTTTTTTGCCTGGGCCAGGGCTGGCAAAGCCAGCCCCAGACCTTTGTGCCCCCCCAAGTTGCCCGACGCAAAAAGACGGAGCGGTCCGTCCAGGTTTTTTCCCGAGGCAAAGCGGGAAAAAGCCGCCACCTTGGCCGCCGAATAAAAACCCGGCAGCAACCGCGAAATGCCTTTGCCGGAGCCGCGCATGGCTTTTACCAACTGTTCCGTTTCTGTGGTAGCCGCGAAAATGTGGGCGGCCCCGCAGATGCCCCGGCGGACGCCGGGTGAAAACCGGGAAACGACATTGGACGTCTTCCGCAACAGCTCAAAGGCAGCACCGGCCGGACTTAAAACCGGGAAAATTCGAAACGGAAATTTTTCATTCCCGCCAATGGGGCCAAAAATGAAAGGGATGCCCAGCTGCCACAGCGGCGAGGCCACCCGCCAGGTCGCAAAGGTGACATGATGAACGAGATCAAATTTTTCCGTTCGGTGCAGTGCTCTGGCGACCGCAAGTGAATCTTTGGAGAAATTGATGTATTCCCTCCACTCTTGCATTCGTGCCAACAGGCGGTTGGGATGCCACTTCTTGAATTCACCGGCGTAAAAAAATCGGACGTTGGGCAGAACCAGGCCGTCCGCCTCCGCTTTGGCCAGGTCGGGGCGATTACGGCTGCCAGTAATCACGCATAACGTGTGATCCTGCGCCAGGCATTTTACCGCCGACCATCCAAAGTAATGTTCGGAGCCCAAATACGGGTTACACACGATGGCCGACACCAATACTTTCATGGTATAAATATTAAAAATAATCGGCGCGAAGCTGGCAGCACAATTTAAAAACACATAATTCAAGGCTTCCGTTAAACACCAACGCATCACTGCACGTCTGGAGCTACACCCCTTTCAAGGCTTTGAACCATAAGACGAGACTACGGTGGAAGTCAGCACCGTTGCCCAGGCCATTGAATCACAAAGAAACGATTTTATGGACTTCGTGAAAATGGATGTCGAAGGACACGAACGATTCGCTTTTGGGGGCCGGCAGTCTCGGCTTCTCCTTCATCCGCCGTGCGAGTGGAACTGCTTTTTCTGGTTTTGAGCCAAAGGGCTTGGGTGAATCTTTGGGCAAATCGTCCCAATAATTTGAAGACTCCATTACTTTGGCGGGTGTCGGAGAGCGAAGGCGTGTTAACGGAAGCTGTTCGTCCCAAATGGAAAAGGGTCTTGAACACGGTCGGTGAAAAATGGAGCCAGCTGTCAGGATTGAACTGACGACCCACGGTTTACAAAACCGTTGCTCTACCGCTGAGCTAAGCTGGCCTTGAAGCCTAAAGCAGACAATTTTCCCGGATTTGGCAAACTTCCAACCAGGCCAAAACCCCGTGCCTCAATTTCGGACATCACAAACCCGGTGGCAACTATTTTGAAAAGCGCTGATTCTATGGCAAGTTAATTCGCCATGACCGTCCCTGCCAAGGCAACAGCGTTATTGGCTGCGGACAACGGGCGGATCAGTGCAAGCGCGGCCCACTTCAGCCATCGTCAAAATGGCTTGAAATGGTTTTCGCTTTGTGGACTCTGACAGCCGGACTATGAAAAAACTGCTTCAAGAAGCCGCGTTCGAACGCCGCCTCGTCTGTGACGGCGCAATGGGCACGCAACTTATGCTCGCCGGCCTCGAAAGCGGCGGCTGCGGCGAACTCTGGAACCTGACAAATCCGGACCGCGTCCTCGCGATCCAGCGCCGTTACGTGGAAGCCGGCACTGATTGCCTCATCACCAATACGTTTGGCGGCAGCCGCACCGTCTTGAACCGGCATGGCGTCGCCGGCAAGGTTCGCGAGATCAACCAGGCCGGCGCGCGCATTGCGCGCGAGGCGTTTGGCAATCGCCCAGGATACGTGCTGGGCGACATCGGCCCGCTCGGCACGATTCTGGAACCTTACGGCGAGCTTTCGCACGCCGATGCGCGGATCGCGTTCGCAGAACAGGCGCACGCCCTGGTTGAAGCCGGCGTGGACGCCATCATCATCGAAACGCAAACGTCGCTTGAAGAACTCGGCCTGGCCATTGACGCCGCCAAAGCCGCCGGTGCGCCGTGCATCATCGGCTCGCTCGCTTATGATTTGTCGGCGGACAAGACCTTTTTTGTGACGATGATGGGTGTGTTGCCCGACAAAGCCGCCCAGTTTGTGGAAGAAAGAGGCGCACACATCGTGGCGTTGAATTGCGGCACTGGCATGGACATGACGGGCGCGGCAAAGGTTGTCCGGCTTTATCGCGAGAATTGCACATTGCCGGCCATGGCGCAGCCCAATGCTGGCCTGCCCGTGCTGGAAAAAGGGAAGGCGGTTTACAAACAAACACCGGCTGAAATGGCGGCCGGCGTGCCGGAGGTGCTGGCTGCCGGCGCCAACATTGTCGGCTCTTGCTGCGGCAGCACGCCCGAACACACACACGCCATCCGCCAGGTCGTTGATGAATTTAACCGGGGCAAATAAGCCGCCGTTCGGAGTTCCGGCTTCAGCCGGTCCAGCCACAGCAGTTCGCACTTGTGAATCTTGGCCAGCCCCGATGGGCTTCCGCCCAGTTTCAGCCTGAAACCGCGCACGGCGCCAGAATCGCATCCGCCATGCCGTGAATGATCTTTTTGTCCGCGGGATTCACCGTTGCCAGCACCCCGCCCAGTTGCGGACGCGCCGCGTCGCCTTCGCCGGAAACAAAATAATACGGACACAGCCGCACACGGCCCTTCATCGTCTGAACGGAGTTTTTCTCAAAATCAAACCACTGCGCCTCGACGAGCGTGGGCTTGTGGTAACGCTGGAGGACGCGCGGCGACCGGTCGAAATGTTGAATGGCGTCGTCCACCGCTTGCGCCCAGTCTGCCTGCGGCAAATCACCGCCGAGAAAAACCCCGCGCGCGCCCCACGCGTGTTCGGAAAACCCGGACACTTTCAGAATCAAGTCGCGCTCGCGCTGTGACAGCGTTTTGAGCTGCTGCCAGTCCGTCAGGTTCAATTCAGGAATCGCCGCCTGCGGCGGCAACGGTGTCGGGTCAACGATCCACGTGTAAGGGACCAGTTTTTTCAGCCGGGCAAAAAAGCCTTCACCGAGTTCCTGCCGCCAGAAGTTTTGCAGGTTCCGGTTCCATAGCAGTGCGAAAAGCATTTTCTCCTCAAACAGCGGTTTCGGCGGCGGCGTGAGACGAATCCGTTTTTCGGCGGCCAGTTCAAAAATCTTTTTTGAATTAGGCACGTTCGCCAGATCGAACAGCTCGAAGAAACGGTAAACGGCATCGCCTTCGGCGAAGTCCGTGAACCTTGAACTTTGAACCTTGAACCTTGAACCTTGAACTTGGCTTGCCAACCATTCCATTTCCGGCCGGTAAGTCGCGGCTTCTTCGGACACAATGATGTGAACCTGTTTTGCGTCACCAAAAATACTTTCAAACCCGTGAATCATTCCGTCCGCGCCGCCGATCACTTCTATTTTTCGGAGGGGCGAGCTCTGCGAGTCCCCATCTTGATTTGGGCGTCGTGGAACTCCACCCTCCGAAAAAATTGAATACGTTTTGTTCAACCACGCCGTCAGGCCGATGCCGCCGGGGACGCTGTCGAGTTCGGTGATGCTGATGCCGGTCTCCGTCAGCAGAATGTCGGGCCGGATGACGCGCGGCACGTCGCTCTTGAACGCGGGCGAACGCTGAAGCGCGATGAGTTCCGCCGGTTTACCGAGGTCGAGCCAGCGCGCGACCCATTCCGGCTGTTTCCCTTCGGCGCTTTTGCGGTAAAGCAGATTGACCGCACGATAGAATTGGAGCAGCACTCGTCCGAGCGAATCAATTTCCTTCGCCAATTCCGCGTCGAGCGGAAATGGCGCCGGCGAAATGCGCCACTCCAGACCGGCGAACAAACCACCGGGCGGGAGCGAGTCACGGATAAATTTTGCTTGTTCGGCAGTGTTCACAGATTTTTAGTCGCGGTTGAAAAGTGAAATTAAATCTCTCGATACTTGTCTTCAAATGTTGAAGACCGCATCCAGCCAGAATATCCAAATAGTTTCAACAACAGTAATATTTATTGCGCCTGCAATTCGGGATTCATTAATTGTGGCCTCTTTCAATTCGTCTTCAGATATACAACATTGTCAACGCGCAACTTATCAGACCCTTTGCGAACAATTTTTACGAATTCATCGGCTGTCATTTCTTCAAGTTCTGATTTGCCCGTTGCCGATGCCAATCCACTTGTAGCTGGTCAATTCCTCAAGGCCCATCGGACCACGCGCGCCGATCTTGTCGGTGCTGATGCCGATTTCCGCGCCCATGCCGAATTCGCCGCCATCCGTAAACCGCGTTGAGGCGTTCCAGTAAACCGCCGCTGAATCCACTTCGGCGAGAAATTGTTTCGCGTGTGCCTCATTCTTGGTGACAATGCTGTCCGAATGCGCCGAGCCGTAGTGATTGATGTGATCAATCGCCGCTTTCACGCCGTCCACGACCCGGACGTTCAGGATATAATCGTTGTATTCGGTGTAAAAATCCTGCTCGGCGGCGGGCCTGATTTTCGATTTTCGATTTTCGATTTTCGATTTCAAAAGCGCGAGCGCGTTTTCATCGCAACGCAACTCCACGTGCTTCTCATCCAGCCGTCTGGAGATTTGGGGAAGAAACTGGACGGCAATCGCCTTGTCCACCAGCAACGTTTCCATCGCGTTGCAGACGGCGGGGCGCTGAACTTTGGCGTTCATCGCGATTTCCTCGGCCATTTTCAAATCCGCTTCGGCGTCCACAAAAACGTGGCAGACACCCTTGTAATGTTTGATGACCGGCACCTTGGAACAATCGGCCACGGCGCGAATCAATCCTTCGCCACCGCGGGGCATGCACAGGTCAATGTATTGCGTGAGCGAAAGCAAAAGGGGAATTGCTTCGCGGTCAGCCACAGGTACGACCTGAATCGCGTGTTCAGGAAATTTCGTGAGCGCTTGTTTCCCCGCCTCAATCATCGTCTTCGCGATAATTTGATTCGAGTTCAAGGCCTCCCTGCCGCCGCGCAAAATTGTGGCGTTGCTGGATTTGAAACAAAGGCTCGCGGCGTCCGCCGTCACGTTCGGGCGCGATTCATAAATGATGACCACCACGCCGATGGGGGTGGAAATTTTTTGCAGCTTGAGGCCGTTGGGCCGGACGCGTTCGTCCAGAATTTTCCCGACTGGATCGGGCAGCGCGGCGACTTCGCGCAACCCTTTCGCCATCGCAGCGATGCGTTTGTCGTCGAGCTTGAGCCGGTCGAGCATCGCGGAAGAAAACCCGCTTTTCACGGCGGCGTCCATGTCCAGCGCGTTCACCATTTTGAGCGCGTCAGAATTTTTTTCGAGCGCACCGGCCATGGCGAGCAGACAGGCGTTCTTCTCCGCCGTCGTCAGCTTGGCGAGTTCGCGCGACGCGGCCCTGGCCTGTTTGGCCAATCGCGTCATCTGCTCATTCAAAGTCATGGAACGAGAATACCCCAAAACCGTCGTGAAGAAAAATGGAAGTTTTTGCTTGGGGGCGCCGAGCAGTGCTCGGCGTTCCAATTATTTTGAGTGCCGTTTTTTTGACGCGGCTTTTTCGTTCAGTGCGAACGCAGACGTCCGGTGCGCCGGATAAGGAAATTGTGCCTTCATGCTTCTGCCGATTCGATGCGGCGGCAGCGCCAATTCTTTGGGCACGGCAATGCCGGCACGCGTCAATTTTTCGACAATGGCGTCGCGGACAAATTGGGAGCGATTCCGGTAGCCCGCGTGCGCAAGCCCGGCGTCCAGCTCGCGCAGGAACTTTTCATCCACGGCGATAGGCAACAGTTTCTGACCTGCGGCGCGTTGATTTGGCACATAATTTCTATACACCGTTTTGCCGCCGGGAAAAATAAAATTTTTGTTGACATGTTTATAGACTCAATATAGACACCCAACCCGTGAAGCGGGTTGGGAAAAAGCGAAAAGGGAAACAGCTTTCAATTTGGGCTTCCGAAACGTTGCTGCCACGTCTGGACGAAGGCGTCAAAAGAGAAGATTCGGACCGCTCCAAGTTCATTCGCAATGCTATCCGGGAAAAACTGTTGCGCCACGGGACCACCGTCAAAAAATGAGAATTACCGTTAAGCCGAAAATTCTCGTCGTCGAAGATCAGCCGGAAGTTTTAACCACGATGACGCTTCTTCTGGAACGCGCCGGATTTGAGGTCTTCGGCGCGCAGACCGGCATGGATGGAATCCGGTTGTCGCAAAAAGAGGAATTCGATCTCGTCATATTGGACGTCCACCTGCCGGAGAAGAACGGCTTTGAGGTGTGCGCCTGGCTGAAACAGGATTTTCGTTTCAGCCGGACGCCCATCATTTTCGCCTCCGGTCACTGGAACGAGGAAAATCGCCGCCGTGCGCTTGAACTGGGCGCCGCCGATTTCATTGACAAACCATTCGATACTTCATTTTTTCTGCAAAAAATTTTCTCCCATCTCAAAACGGCGCGCCGGAAAAATTGAGATCGCCATCAAGGCCGCATGAAACCAACCTGCAACAAGAGAGTTTCCGGCATCCCTCAAACCCGGCGCCGGGTTTTAAGCGACAAGGCATCCAGCCACCCGATGAAATCGCAATTTTTGTTTATTTGTTGCCAAAAGAAGGAAAGCATATTTTCGCCTTAACACTAATCTTCACAACATGGTTACTGGCAAGGAATTAACAGCAGGATATGTTGAACAAACGATGCCTCTGACAGTTGACAGTAACATCATGCGGATTGCGGGGCATAAGGTCAGGGTTCCGCTCCCAATCATCGCAAAGTTGTGTGGGGTGATGGAATCCCAAGTGCCGGTCGGTTACGAGGATGAAGGCGGATTCCATTACGGCGCGGACATGGCCGATTGGTTCTTTTCAATTTAAGGCCCGTTGCCGCGCATCACTTTGGGATGCGCGGACAGGGGCAAGACGGACTTTGATTCGGGCGGACAGCCGTTTTTTCAGCGGGATTCCTCATCCCCACCTCCTTGGCGGCTGTCGCCCGAATCGCTTTTTAGGGAATGATCAAAACGCCAAGTGACCGTGCCATCAGCGCAATAACCGGATGCAAGCCGGTTGCTGGCGCAGGCGATGCTCTGATCAATTTCCGATTTTGAAGTGAGCCTCCTGACGCTGGCTCCTATGATTTCCCTAGCAAGGGTTCAACGTTCCGCAATCCAAACCAGCGTGCCGACGGGTAGTATGTCGAAGAGGGGAACCAAATCATGGGCGGCGAGATGAATGCAACCGCACGACGCCGGACGGCCAATCGTCATCTCATCGCCCGTGCCGTGGATGTAAATGTAACGCGCCTGCGAATCCACATTGCCGCCGCGATTGAAGCCGGGTTCAAGTCCTTCCAGCCACAGGATGCGCGTGGCAATTTTTGCGTCCGGCATCCCCTGCCAGGTGTAACCAATGGGTTGGCGGCTTTCAAAAACGGTTCCGACCGGCCAGCCGCCGCCAATTTTTTCCGCGACCCGGTGCAAACCCAGTGGCGTGCCGTTGGAACCGGCAACCTGGCTAATGCCGAAACGCGAAGTCGAGCAGCGGAATTTTTTTACAAACTTGTAGCGATGGTCTGTGACCGTCGGCGAATTCGAATTTTTAACGCAAAAACGCGAAAACGCAGAGACTTTTTCAAAAAGCGAAACGGTTTGGTTTGCGACGCTGACGACGAGCGCGAAGCGAGTCGGAACCACGTCCTGCCTTTTGCAGGCGAGTAAAAACTTTTCCAGCGGGTGCGGCATTGGGAACTTGCAGGCAGGGGCTTGCGTTACTTTAATTTCTTCACGAGCACCTTTGAATTCCGTCCGCTTTGCTCGTATTTCTCGCGGCGCGCGGGCGGCAGATCGTCGGGCGTACCCTCGGCAAAGCCGGCCTTGGATTGAAAATACGTGAAGGCCTGCGTCGAGAGCGTGAGGAGTTCGGTCAGGTTCATCTCCCGCGCCTTGTTTTCGACGTATTGAATCAGCTTGCGCCCGATGCCCCGGTTTTCGTGCAGCGGGTTGACATACAGGCACGCCAGTTCGCCCTTTTTCTGTTCGGGATAAACGTGCAACGCGACGCACGCGACCGGGTTTTTATCAATTTCAAAAATGAAAAAGTCACCGAGATTTTTTTCAATGGCCGTCCGGCTGCGCTTGACCAGTTCCTCCGCTTCCACCGCCTTTTGTGTCAGCAATTGAATCGCCCGCACGTCCTTTTTCATCGCGCGGCGGACCTGCTGATATTCATTGGCGTAGATGAGCGTGCCGATGCCGTCGTTGGAAAACACCTCGGCCAGCAGCCCTTCGTTCACACGGCCGTTGATGATATGCACGCGCGGCACGCCGGCCTTGCAGGCCGCAACGGCATGCTGCGCCTTGGAAAGTTGTTCCGGCGCAATGCCGTCTTTTTGCAGCGCGAGCACGGATTCAAGGTCGGCAACCAGCATCTGCCGAATGAGCCGGCCCTGGACGAAAATCCCGTCCTGCGACGTGATAAAAATCAATTTGATGGCCTTCAGCGCCTCGGCCACCGCGACCGCGACGCCGTCCGAGTTCACGCGGTACGTTCTGCCGTCGCCATCGAAACCGAGTGGCGGGATGACCGGCACGACGCCCTGCGCGAGCAGCGATTGGAGCAGTTCCACGTCCACGCGCTCGACCTTACCGGTGAACAGGTGGTCCACGCCCTGGAGGATGCCCATCGGATGCGCAATAATGACGTTCGTGCTGGCGGCACGGAGGTCGTTGGCTGAAAGACCTTCGAGCATCTCGTGCGTGAGCCGGTTCGCGGCCGTCAGTGCGAGCTGGAGCGTGGCCGCGTCCGTGACGCCGGAGCCGTCGAGATTGGAGGGCTGGATTTTTTGCTCCTCGGCGAGCGCCTTGATTTGCGCCGACGCGCCGTGGACGAGCACGACGCGGATGTTCAGCGAGCGCAACACCGCCACATCGAGCAGCAACGTGGCGAAGTTCTCGTCGGTGACAATCGCGCCGTCAATCGCGAGGATGAACGTCTTCTCGCGGAATTGCGGAATGTATTGCAGGATACCCCGCAGGTCAGTCGGTTTCACTTTTGGCTCGTCATTAAATTGGCAACGCCAAACAAGTATTCGGTTTTGGCCGCGATTCAAACAATAATTTTCAGCCGCGGTTCTCCGTTCAAATGAATTGCCATCGAACGCGGGTCGGGGCATTGTTGTCACTCTTAAAAATCAAGCGAAACATGAATGCTGCCATCGCAACCGAAAAGGCGCCGGCGTCAACGGCGTTGAGCCAGCTCGACCAGCTCAAAAGATTCACGACGGTGGTCGCCGACACGGGCGACTTCGCCGCGCTCAAACAATACGCGCCGCAGGATGCCACGACCAATCCCTCGCTCATCTTCAAGGCCGCACAGATGCCGGAATACCGGTACCTCGTGGACAAGGCCATCGCCGAAAACAAAAAATCCGGCGGCGGCGGCGAAAAATTATTGCGGAGCGTCATGGACGATTTGCTGGTGCTGTTCGGCGTCGAGATTCTGAAAATCGTGCCCGGCCGCGTTTCGACCGAGACGGATGCAAATCTCGCGTTTGACACCAAAGGCCTGATCCACAAGGCGCGCCGGTTCATCGAGCTTTACCAGGCACGCGGCATCGGGCGCGAGCGCATCCTCATCAAAATCGCGACGACGTGGGAAGGTGTGCGCGCGGCGGAAATCCTCCAGCGCGAGGGCATCAACTGCAACCTGACGCTGTTATTCTCGCTGCCACAGGCCGTCGCGTGCGCCGAGGCCAAGGCCAGCTTGATTTCGCCGTTCGTGGGACGGATTTTGGATTGGCATAAAAAGAACGCGGGCAGGGATTTCGCGCCCGCCGAGGACCCCGGCGTGCTGTCGGTGAAGGAAATTTACGGCTACTACAAAAAGTTCGGGCACGCGACGGAGGTCATGGGCGCGAGTTTCCGCAACGCGGGCGAAATTCTCGAACTGTCCGGGTGCGATTTGCTGACCATCAGCCCGCAGTTGATGGGTGAATTGAAAAAAAGCGCTGCGCCCGTCGCCCGCAAACTCAGTCCCGAACTCGCGCGCGACAGCAAAATTGAGCGGCTGCAGTTGGATGAAAAGAAATTCCGCTGGCTCCTCAACGAAAACGCGATGGCCACGGAAAAAACCGCCGAGGGCATCCGGCTGTTCAACGCCGACGCGCTGAAACTGGAGCAGTTCATCGCGGCGAAGCTTTAATTTCTGGACGCGCGCGCTGAACTCTGCGAAGTTCAGGATATGGATGGAGACGAGCGCGAAATTTTTCAATTTCTGAAGAGCCGGGGCGAAGAGTTTGTCAATGCCGTGGAAATTGCCCGGCGCGCGGGCGGCAAAAAGAGGTTTTACGAAGACCCTGACTGGGCCAAGCCAATTCTGGTGCGCATGACAGAACGCGGCATCCTCCAAGGCGACGCCTTGGGCCGTTACCGTGTCAAGCCCGTTGCCAGAAAAGGGAAGGACAAACGCTGGGTCTCGCCTGATATCGTCAAAATCCTTCAGGAAAGCGGCGTCGAAGTTGAAGGCGCGAACGAACTCGGCTCGGACGATTATTACGAGCAATTGTAATCACTCGTCCCGGTTTCGCCGCGGCAGCATGAAAAGCGCCGCGTCAAATATTTCCCATCCGTATCCGTCATGTTTGCCGCACTCCTGACCACGCTGCTGTTTGCCATATCCGCCATTTGCGGGCATCGCACCGCCACGCGGCTGGGGGGTGTTGAGGCCAATTTCTGGCGCATCTGCGGCGCGTTTCTTTTCCTGGCGGTCTGGGCGAACCTTTTCGGCGCGGGCATGGCCGGCGCTGCGTTTTCCATCTTCGTTTTGAGCGGGCTCGCCGGCATCGGCCTCGGCGACACGGCGTATTTTCAGGCCTTGCCGCGGCTCGGCAGCCGCCGGACGGTTCTGCTGACGCAATGCCTCACCGCACCGTGCGCCGCGATAATCGAATGGCTCTGGCTCGGTACAAAATTGGACCTCGCGGAAATTTTTTGCATTATTGTCATTCTCACCGGTGTGGCCATCGCGATGGCGCCGGGCGACCATTTGAAAATCGCGCCGGGTCGTCTGTGGCCCGGGATTCTGGCCAGCGCCATCGCTGCGGTTGGCGGCGCGCTCGGCGCAGTCCTGAGCCGCAAAGCTTACGCCGTCGCCCATGCGGCGGGCGAACATCCTGATCCCGGCACGACCGGCTACCAGCGCGTCATCGGCGGCGCGGTCGCCCTTGGCCTCGTTTTTTTGATTGTCAAGTGGCGGCACGCCCGCAAACGCGGCGATGACGCGCAAATGAAAGATTCATTTTCTCCGCGCGAAAAATTAAGGCTTTGGCCGTGGGTGCTGGTCAACAGCCTCGCCGGCCAGACGGTCGGCGTGAGCTGCATGCAGTGGGCACTCGAAAACACGCCCACCGGCATCGTCACCGCCATCATCGCCATGACGCCCATCGTCATGCTGCCGCTGGCACGCATGTTCGAAGGCGAAAAGATCACGGCCCGCGAACTTGGCGGCGGTTTCGTTGCCATCGCGGGCGTGATCGGCCTGGTGTTTTGGCATTGAATCATCTTGGAAGACAAATTTCCATTCGTCCTCGTTCTCGTCCTCCTCCTCGACACGGGTTGCGGATCGGGAATCGGGAACCGGGAAGAGGATGATTTTTTATGAAAAACGAACTGCAAACTGCCGTCGAAACGCTCGGCCTTGAAAAATTCCGGCGCCACATTTTTCTGTGCGCCGACCAGACCGAACCGAAATGTTGCGCGAAGGAACAGGGGCTGGCCGCGTGGGAATTTTTGAAGCGGCGGTTGAAGGAATTGAATCTGGCCGGACCGGAGCCGCTGGTTTATCGCACCAAGGCCAATTGCCTGCGCGTCTGTGCGCGCGGGCCAATTGCGGTCGTTTACCCCGAAGGCGTCTGGTATCATTCCTGCGCGCCGGACGTGCTGGAGCGCATCCTTCAGGAACACTTGATTGGCGGAAAAATCGTCGAGGAGTTTGCGTTTGCAAAAAATCCGCTGGGACGGTAGTGACGGCACGCCACCCCAGTTATTACATTTTCTTCTCGACATTTGCTTCCCAAACGTGCAAGCTGTTGTGAGATCGAATGGGTCGGAGACCGCATGGCTAGGCTGCTCATCAAAACGGAGGGTTTGGAAAGCCAGACGCTGGAACTTCGTTTTGGCGTCAATCACGTTGGCCGCGATCCGGATTGTGATTTCCCCATCGCTCACCCCAGCGTGTCTGCGTTGCACTGCGAGTTGGTGCTGTCCAACGAAGGCGTGCTGATTCACGATTGCGACTCGACCAGCGGCACGTTCGTCAACGGCGAGGCAATCAAGGAGGCATGGTTGCGCGTGGGCCAGACGGTGCAACTGGGCGAGGTGAAATTGTTCGTCGAAAACACCGAGATCGCCATCGCAATCCCCCAATATGAGCGCGAGCGTCCGAAACCGCCGGTGGTGCTCGCGGACGGCGCAATGCTGTGCCCACGTCACTCGCAAATACAGGTCACTTACAAATGCACGCATTGCGGCGAAGTCATGTGCAGCAGTTGTGTCCACACGTTGCGCCGCAAAGGCGGCCAGCCGTTGTTCCTTTGCCCGCTGTGCAGCCACCCGTGCGAACTCATCAGCGTCGGCAAGCCGCCGACGAAAAAGCCAGTTCTGCAAGTGCTGCATCGCACAGTGAAATTGCGATTGGCTCATTTCCTCGGCCTTTCCAAATCGAAGTAATAAGCCGCCCCTTCAGGAAAAAAATCGCCGGATCATCTTTTCCAGTGCCGTGAGCCAGAGTGGGTGTTCGTTCAAACACGGAACGAGCGCGAATTCCTTCCCGCCCGCCGACAAAAATGTCGCGCGCCCGCGAATGCCGATTTCCTCCAGTGTCTCCAGACAATCGGAAACAAACGCCGGGCAGATAACGAGGAGCTTTTTAATTCCGCGCTTGGGCAATTCGGCCAGCACCACATCCGTGTAAGGCATCAGCCACAGGTCGCGGCCCAGCCGGGATTGAAACGATACGGAATATTTTCCGGCGGGCACGCCGGCTTGCTTCACGAATGCGGCAACAGTTTTGAAACACTGGGCGCGGTAACACGTCGCGTGCGCCGGGCCGGCAACGTTGCAGCAGTTCAGCGCGATCAAACAATGGCGGCCGGTCGGGTCTGATTCCCTGAGATGCCGCACCGGCACGCCGTGAAAACTGAACAGCAAATGGTCGTAGCCCGCCTCCAGATGATTCTTTGCGCTGGCCGCGAGCGCCGCAATGTAATCCGGCGCATCACCGTAGGGCGGCTGAACCTCAATCCGCATTTTAGGCGCGACCCAGGCCGCGACTTTCCTCACCCGTTCGACGGCCGTCTCGTAACTCGACATGGCGTAGTGCGGGAACAGGGGAATCAGCAAAACCTCGTCAATCTTCTCCTCCGCCAGCTTGCGCACCGCTTCCCGAATTGATGGATTCCGGTATCGCATCGCCAGTTCCACCGGCACGGTGACACGCTCCTGCAATTTCGCCTGAACCCTGCGGCTCGTGGCAATGAGCGGCGAACCTTCGGGCGTCCAGATTTTGTGATAGGCCTCGGCGGATAGTTTCGGGCGGTTGATGAGAATCATGCCCACAATGAACGCCCGCAGCGGCCACGCGACGTCAATCACGCGCCCGTCCATCAAAAATTCACGGAGATAACGCCGCACGTCGCTGACGGCAGTCGAGTCCGGCGAACCGAGATTGACCAGTAAAACACCTCTACTCATTTGGCTGTCAGAAACCTTTCCACGCGTTTGACGATGTTGCAACCGGACAAAATTGAATCACCCAGCGAAACACCATCGCGATAGTGGCCGGCAAAAAACAGACCGGGCGCCTTGTTTTCAATTTCCGTCAGCAGTCCACGGTAACGGCCGTAGCCGAGATTATATTGCGGAATCGCCTTGGGATAGACAACGCAATGCGTGAACGTTGGCTGCCCGCACACCCCAAGCAACACGCGCAAATCTTCGCACGTCAGTTCGACCAATTTTTCCGTCGGCAGCAACGCGAGTTCAGGCTGCCGCTCGCCGCCAAGGTAGCTCGTGAGGGTAAGATGCCCGGCGGGCGCACGGTTCGGAAACAGTGACGACGAGAAAATCGTGCCGAGAATTTTGAAGCCCTCAACTTTCGGAATCAACATCCCGAAACCCTGGCAAGGATGAGCAACATCTTCACGACGAAATCCCAAAACGACGCTGGCCACCGGCGGATAACGGATTTCGGAAAATTCGGCGAAATCAATTTTACCGGTAGAGCGGTGCTGCTGCGCCGCCCCAATTTCGGGGCCGCACGGCAGCGCGGCCCTACCAAACATAACCTTCAACTCCACCAATCTGTGCGCCGTGCCGCAATAAATCACTGCACTGTGCTCCGATTGAATTTCCCGGAGGGACGAGCTCTGCGAGTCCCCAACTTCACCCGCGAAGGGCGGGACTTGCGAAGCTCGTCCATTCGAATGTGTGAGTGTCCAACCATCGCTGGTTTGTGTGAGCTTCGTGACAGCGACGTTCAATTTCACCGTGTCGCCCAGGCGCTCACGCAATGTGTCCGGCAGAACCTGCAGGCCTTCGTCGAACGAAAATTTCGGCGCGCGGTCCTTGGCGATTTCGTCGCGCCGCTTCCGTTCGCCCGCGCCGAAAATCTGGCCTTTGATGAGCGAGCCGTAACGTGTTTCGAGTTCAGCGAGCCTCGGGAACGCCTGCTGGACGGATAATTTGCATGGGTCGCCTGCGTAAACGCCAGCCACCAGCGCGTCAATCGCGTGGTCGAGAAATTCCCGGTTCAGCCGCCGCTTCACAAATTCGGCGACGCTTTCTTCCCTGCCATCACGCCGACGTGGCACGAATGGCTCGCGCAGCACGGCAAGTTTGGCTTTGGCGGTAAAAAGTTTCGTCGTGAAAAATCCGAGCGATGAACCCGGCATCACGATGGGCCGTCGGTAACGGACGACGTAACGCGCCCCGGCTTTCGGGTCGGAATCAAGCCGGCGCGATTCCAAACCTGAGTCGCGGATGAATTGGGTGATTTTCGGCGACGTTTCGAGGATGGTGTTCGGCCCGCATTCGGCTAAATACCCGTCCTTGCGGATGGATTGAATCACGCCACCGACGCGACTGCCCGCCTCATAAACCGCGATCGGAATGCCCTTGCGTTTCAGATAAAACGCCGCAGTCAACCCCGTGATGCCGGCCCCGATGATGGCGACAGGTTTCATTCAGTTTGGGAAAAATTAAACCACGCTTCCGCATTGTCGAGAACACTTGCGCTTCCGTGCCTTTGGGACGCCGCAAAATTGGCAGTTTAATTGCCTGACTTTTTGAGGCACATTAAGCGCGTGAAAACGACAATGAAGCGACAGGCAAAAACCGAGGTCGAATTATTGGACCACGCCACGAACAACCTGTTGCGGGGGCTTAAGCGCGATATGCAAAAGAAAGATGGTCGTGTGGACTACGACAAACTTCGCAAACACGGCTACACTGATCGCTTGCTGACCCGGCTGGCAGCGGCAGCTTAACCAATCAATCAAAACCTAACGCAACTCGAATTTCGGCTCGGTGATCAGGCCATCCCTGCGCCAACTTTTCATAAAATTGCAGCTTATTCTTGATGAGTTTGCGGAAATCATCAGCGTGCAAATTGAGGTAGCGAGTGCATTTGTCGTTAACAGACGTATTCCCGATACCTCTTTATTGAGTAAAACTCCAACGGAACCAGATGCGGGAGTGCAAGGCGACCTGGCTCTCGGATTGGCGCTTGCATGAAACCAGATTGAGCCGCATCCGGATTGTCCAGCAAGTTGAAATGGGGGCTCGTGGAACTCGCCCCTCCGACATGTTAAATTGTCCTCGAATGTTTCCGCTCGCCCACGGGTGCGAGGGTGTTGTCGAAGCACATCGCGATGTTGCGGATAAAAAGGCGGCCAATGTCCGTGACTTCGAGCCCGGTCGGCGTGCGTTTTACAAGCCCGTCGGCTTCAAGTGGCGCGAGCGCGGCGAGTTCGTTGGCGAAGTGCTGCGCGAAGTTGATGTCAAGCTTCGTGCTCATCGCGGCGTAATCGAGCGAGAGGTCGCACATGACGCGCATGATGGTTTCGCGGCGGATTTTGTCCTCGTCAGTCACGAAATACGCACGCTGCAGCGGCACACGGCCCGCATCCACGGCTTCCTGCCATTTCGGCAGTTCCTTTTCGTTCTGCCAGTAGGCGTCGGGTATCTGCGAGAGGCTCGACATGCCGAACGCGTAAATGTCCGCCCCGGCACGCGTGCTGTAACCCTGAAAATTACGCTGAAGCTGCTTTTTTTTCTGCGCCACGGCGAGCTCGTCGTCCGGCTTGGCGAAATGATCCATGCCGATATAGACGTATTGGCCGTTCGCCGTGAGTTTTTCGATGACGAGCTTGAGCACCCGCAATTTGGTTTCGGGCGCGGGCAGGATTTTCTGCTCCAAAATCTTCTGCGACGGCTTGATCCACGGCACGTGCGCGTAACTGAAAACCGCCAACCGGTCCGGTTTCATTTCCAGCACGATATCGAGCGTTTCGTTGAACGACTCCGGCGTCTGGTGCGGCAGGCCGTAGATGAGGTCGAGGTTGATTGAGCCGAAGCCAAGTCCACGCATCCAATCCATCGCCTGCTGCGTCATCTCGCGCGGTTGGATGCGATGAATCGCCTCCTGTACTTTCGGGTTGAAATCCTGCACGCCCATCGAGGCACGGTTGAAGCCGATTTCGCGCAACGCAACCATATGGTCGCGCGTGAGCCGGCGCGGGTCCACTTCCACGCCCGCCTCGATGTCCGGCGAAAACGTGAAGTGTTTGTGGATGATTTCACCGAGCCGGCGGATTTCGTCCGGGCGCAGAAACGTCGGCGAACCGCCGCCGAAATGGAGCTGGACGATCTTGCGCTGTTTGTTCAAACGCGGCGTGAGCTTCGCGACTTCGCATCCGAGGTGGTCAATGTAATCCCTGCCCTTGTCGTGATTGAGCGTGATGACGGTCGTGCAGCCGCAGAACCAGCAGAGCGTTTCGCAAAACGGGATGTGAAAATAAATCGAGAGGTCGCGGGCGGTGCGGTTGTTCTCGTCAATCTTCGCGGCGAGTTGTTCCCATGTGATCGCATCGGTGAATTTCGTCGCGGGCGGATAGCTGGTATAACGCGGCCCGGCCACGTTGTATTTCTGCACCAACTCCAGATCGACGTTCAGCTTGCTCATTTCCTTTTTACCGTAGCAGCCGACGTTAGTCGGCTCTGACTAAACTAGAGCGGACTTACGTCCGCTGCTACGAAAGATTCATTTGAAGTTTCTCACCGTTTCGACCAGCGCAGCGATATTTTCCAGCTTGGCCTCTGGCGGCACGCCGTGGCCGAGGTTGAAAATAAAGCCGTTGCGCCCGCGCATGGCTTCAAGCAGACGCGACGCTTCGGCGGCGACCGTCTCGGGCGTGGCGTCGCTGAGCAGCGCCGGGGCGAGATTGCCTTGAAGACCAATGTCGCCGGGCAGCAACCGGCGCGCGTTCGCCAACGGAAACCGCCAGTCAATGCCCAGCACGTTCGCACCGGTGGCCAGAAGGTCGTCCCAGTTGCCGTGCGTCCCGAGGGAAAAAACGATGATCGGGAGTTCGGCGTTCGAAGTTCGGAGTTCGGAAATAATTTCCTTCATCCAGCGGCCGGAAGCTTCCTGAAATTCCGTCGGCGCAAGCAGCCCGCCGTGGCTGTCGAAAATCTGGACCGCGTCCACGCCCGCTTTGATTTGCATTTGCAGGTGGGCGATGACAGCGGCGGTGAGTTTTTCGGCCAGTTCAAAATAGGCCTTGCGGTCCTTGCGAAACAGCGTCAGCGCGCGGGTGTAACGTTCGCTGCTGCCGCCTTCCATCATGAACGTCGCCAGCGTCCACGGCGACCCGGCAAAACCGATGAGCGCGGTCTGTTCGCCGAGCGTAGATTTGACGAGCCGCAGCGCGCGCGGGAGGTATTGCAGGCGTTCGGGCAGCGCCGTGGCGTCGAGCCGAGCGATGTCTGCCGCCGAACGCAGCGCAAAGTCCATTTGAATGCCGTTGTTTTCGTCGAAGCGATATTTTTGCCCCAAACCCTCGGCGGTGACGAGAATGTCGCTGAACAAAATCGCCGCGTCGAAGCCGAACCGGCGGACGGGCTGAAGCGTGACTTCGGCGGCGAGTTCGGGCGTTTGCACCAGTTCGAGAAAGGAATGTTTCTGCCGGAGCGCGCGATATTCCGGCAGCGCGCGCCCGGCCTGGCGCATGAGCCAGACGGGCGGACGATCCACTGGCTGGCACGCACAGGCGTTGAGGAAACGCCGGCGGCTGGTCAGCGCGGTGGCGGCGGGCCGGGGCGGTTCGGCGGAAGCGGCAGTCGTTTGCATTTCAACCCCATTGTTCTAGCATATCGCGCGGGTTTTGAACAGACGCAGTTTTGAAATTTTCCGGCGCAACTTTGACCAGGCGGCGGTTTTTAACTCAAAGGACACGATGAAAAACGAGCCACTCCAAAACCCATTACGCGAACTGGCTTGGCGCCGGAAATTGACCGACGCCGAAAAAACCGGGTCGCGCGCGCAGCCGGAAGTGCAGGCTGACCTTGAACTTGAATCGCGCCTGAGCGAAGCGCTCGCACGCGTGCCGGACGCCCCCATGCCGTCGAATTTCACCGCTCGCGTGCTTCAGGCCATCGAACGCGAAGAGGCGCGCGGTGCGCAAACGCGAAGCTGGTCCTGGTATTGGCGCGTGCTCGTGCCCCGGGTCGCGGTGGCAGTGGCAGTCGTTGGACTCGCCGGTCTGGCGTATCAATATCACGCATTCGACCAGCGCGTCCAACTCGCCAAAGACGTCGCACTCCTGGCCCAGGCGCAGCCGTTGCCGAGCGTCGAGGCGCTGAACAATTTTGACGCGATCCAGCGCATGAGCCAGACGACGCCGCGCGCGGACGACGAACTGCTGGCACTGCTCCAATGAATTGCTCGCGGCAGGCGTGTTGGCGGACCGTCGTCGTTCTTGCGGTCGCTCAAATCGCCATGCTCCCGCTCCCCGCCGCACCCGCCACGAATCTTCCGGCCCCGCACCGGTTGCTTTTTGCACCGACGAACATTTTGCCACCGATGCCGCAGGTCAAGCCGCCGGTGGAATTTTTCCGCGAATTGCTGGCCATGACGCCAGCCGAACAGGAAAATTATCTGACCAACCGCCCGCCGGAAATCCGCAGCCGCATCCTCGCCAAAATCCGTGAATATCAGGCGCTTGACCCCAACGAGCGCGAAATGCGGCTGCGCGCAACGGAATTGCGCTGGTATTTGCCGCCGTTGTTGCATGAATCACCGACCAACCGCACCGAACGGCTCGCGGCGGTCCCGGACGATTTGCGCGACCTTGTCAAGGCGCGCCTCGCTCAATGGGACATTTTGCCGCCGCCGTTGCAGCAGGAATTCCTCGAAAACAAACGCACGCTGCACTACTTCACGCACGTGGATTCCACCAACGGCCCGCCCACGCCGGGAGGCGGCTGGGAACGCACTCCGCCGGATTCCGATTTGGCGCGCTGGAACGCGCTTTCCGAAGATCAGCGCCAAAGGATCACGGACCAGTTCAACCAGTTTTTTGAACTCGCGCCGGTGGAAAAACAAAAAACCCTCGGCACCTTGTCCGACGCCGAGCGGCAGCAAATGGAGAAGACCTTGCAGGCGTTCAACCAACTGCCGCCACCGCAACGACTCCGGTGCATCCGCGCATTCACGGAATTCGCAGGCATGAGCGCGTCGGACAAACGGGAATTTATGAAGAACGCCGAGCGCTGGTCGCAGATGTCCCCGCAGGAACGCCAGACCTGGCGCGACCTCGTCGCCAACGTGCCCAAATGGCCGCCGATGCCGCCACCGCCCATGCCGCCCATGCCGCCCATGCCGTCGGCATCGTCAGTGCCAGCGACGCCGCATGTCCACCCGACGGTGGCCACCAATCACAATTGAGCGGCGAATTTCAATTTCCCATTTCCACTGCGCCACTTTAGCCTTCTCCTGTGCATCCGATTGCGTTTCAACTCGGCTCCTTCACGATCCACTGGTACGGCGTGATGATTGCGCTGGCGTTTCTCGCCGGGCTTTGGACGGCCACGTTCCGCGCCCGCCGCGAAAACATCCCCGGCGAAAGAATCGCCGATGTCGTCCTGTGGCTGATGGTCGGCTCAATCATCGGCGCACGTTTTGTTTATGTGACGACGTATTGGAAGGACGAATTTGCCGGCCAGCCGCTCTCGGAAATTTTCATGATTCAACACGGCGGCCTCGTCTATTACGGCGGGCTCATCGGCGCGATCCTTGCCGGTTTCATGTACCTTCGCTGGAAAAAAATGCCGCTGTGGAAAACCGCCGACGTGCTCGCGCCGAGCATCGCGCTGGGAAACGTCTTTGGCCGCATCGGCTGCCTGCTCAACGGCTGCTGCTTTGGCCGCGCGTGCAGCCTGCCCTGGGCGATTCGATTTCCGAACCAATCCGCAGCCTGGGAGCAACATTTTCAGGCCGGTTTGGTGGGCAGAGGTGACCCGTCATTGCCGGTACATCCGACGGAGATTTACGACGCGCTGGACAATTTCATTCTTTACCTTCTGCTGGCCTGGCTGTTTCGCCACAAGAAATTCGATGGGCAGGTGTTCGCCACTTATCTCATCGGCTACGCCGTGACCCGCATCATCATGGAATGTTTCCGCGGCGATTATCCGCCCGACCACATTCACTACGGCCTCACGCCGGGCGAACTCGTCAGCTTCCCCATTTTCATTGCCGGTCTCGCCCTCGCCGCGGCGCTCTCGCGGCGTGAGCCGAAACGAGGATAGCGGATGGAGGATTGAAGATGGCAAAACCCTATCTCCCATCTCCGATCTCCCATCTCCCGATCCTCATCGCCGGCCCGACCGCCGTCGGCAAATCCCAAATCGCGTTGCAACTCGCCGAACAGCTCGGCGGCGAAATCATTTCCGCCGATTCCATGCAGGTCTATCGTGGACTCGACATCGGCACGGCCAAACCGTCGTCCGCCGAACGCGCCCGCGTGCCGCATCACCTGATTGACATCTGCGACCTGACCGAATTGTTCGACGCCGCGCAATTTGCCCGGCTCGCGCACAGTGCCGTGGCGAAAATCCAGTCGCACGGGCGTGTGCCAATTCTCTGTGGCGGCACCGGACTTTACCTCAAGGCGTTTCTCGAAGGACTCGGCGAAGCGCCGTCCGCCGACGCCAAGTTGCGCGCCGAACTCGAAGCCACACCGTTGGAAAACCTGCTGGAAGAATTGCGCGAACGCGATCCGGTCACGTTTGAAAAAATTGACAAAAAAAATCCGCGCCGCGTTGTGCGTGCCGTGGAAGTGATTCGTCTGACCGGCCAACCTTTCTCCAAACAGCGCGCGGACTGGAACACACATCACGCATCACGCATCACGCATCATTTTTACTGCTTCACGCGAACGCCTGCCGACTCGCACGCCCGCATCAACGTCCGCGTGGATGCGATGTTCGCGCACGGTTTGGTGGAGGAGACGCGCGAACTGCTCAAGCGCGGCCTTGCGCAAAACAAAACGGCCATGCAGGCCATCGGCTACCGGCAGGTGGTGGAACATTTGCGCGGTGAACGATCATTAAAGGAAACCATCGAGCTGGTGAAGATCCGCACGCGGCAATTTGCCAAACGCCAACTGACCTGGTTTCGCGCCCAGAAGAATCTCGAGTGGATTGAATTGAACCCGGGCGGATCGCTTGAAAAACGTCTGCAAGAAATTTCTTGTGCGGTTCAGAATCAAAACCGAATATGATTCCAGTCCTGTGGAAATGGCTTGGGCGACGCCGGCGATAATGATGGTTGCCGCTCACGATGCGCGCGAATTCGATGCGCGTGTGCCAGTTCCCTGTGTACCTGTCCGCCGCCGGTCCACCTGAAAGACGAATGAGCACTTGAATTCTGCCTGTGCGTATTTCAACAGCAAACAAGGGAGAAGGGAAATCCACCCGGAAGAGGCTTCCAGGGTTGCTCGTCGTAATCGCCGGCATCATTTTGGGACAGGCGGTTTTATATGGGCCCTCATTGATTGGGCAGAAAATCCTTTTGCCGCTGGATATTCTCGCCCAACCGGGTTTCTACATTCCTGCAACGCCGGAAACGGCAAAAATCGTGCCGCACGACTTGATCTTGTCCGACTTGATTTTGCAATGGGAACCGGCACGGCAATTCGCCATTTCCGAGATGTACCAAGGCCGTTTTCCCTTATGGGCACCGTATCAATATGGGGGCGTCCCTTGCGTGTGGCCCAAATACTCGCTTTTTCTGCTTCTGGAATGTCTTGCCAAAACACCGGTGATACTTGCCTGGGTGCAACTCTTCGCCGCACTGGTGACAGGTATGGGAATGTATGTTTTTTGTCGGAGGGTATTGATGGTCAGCTTTTGGCCGGCGGCCGTTTGCGCGTGGTGTTATCCTTTGACGGCCTTTTTTGTTCTGTGGCAGGGTATCCCAACGGGCTTGGCCGTATACTGGCTGCCGTGGCTTTTTCTGTTGGTTGATCAAACCATCCGGGGCATTAATCCCCTGGCCGTCATTGGTTTAAGCGTCGTCACATTCCTGGTAATAACCAGCGGCACCATTGACGTTGCCGGACAGGTACTCCTGGGTTCTGGAATTTATGCAATCTGGTGTTTGCGGGATGCACATCCCGGCGGATGGTTCCACCGGAAATTCCGAACGGCAATCGCGATGCTGGTTCTTGGCTGGGGACTTGGATTTTTACTGGCGACTCCGCACCTGTTGCCTCTGCTGGAATACGCACAATCAAGTTCCCGTATGGCGCAGCGCAGCGAAGGTGTAGAGGAGCGACCACCAGTTGGTTTGGCGGCGTTGCCTCAAGTTTTATTGCCAGACATGTATGGCACAACGGCAAAAGGCAGTTGCTTTATCGGATTCGGAGAGCCAAATCTAATGGAAAGTCCGTCCGCAGCCTATGCTGGTATTTTTGCCGCCTTGTTGGTCGCACCTCTGGCATGGTTAAGCAGACATCATCGCGCCATCAATGTCTTCTGGGTTTTTCTCGTTTTCTTTGGATTAAGCTGGTGTCTGAATGTTCCGGGTTTCGTTGATCTGTTGCGTCTGCCGGGATTGAACATGATGTCTCATAATCGCCTGGTGTTCCTGACCTCCTTCGCCATTCTCGCCATGACTGCCATCGGGCTTGAAACGCTTTTGCAGGGCTTCATCAACCGGCGATGGTGGTTCTGGTTGCCGGCGATTTTGCTGGTTGGACTTTGCGGTTGGTGCATCTACCGCAGCATGGTTCTACCCGAACCCATCGCCACCCAGCTGCGGTTCCCCGTTTCTGACGGAAAATATTTCGGGCAAATTCGGGACATTGAAGACGTGCGGCAGGTTCAAGCATGGTTTGTCCGGCATTACCTTGTTATGGCCGTGTTTTGTGGCCTGGGTTTTTTAGGCTGGCTGTTGCTGTGGTTCCAAAAGGCGGGGCGTTTTTATCTGATGCCGGCGCTGGTGATTTTTCTAATGGGAGATCTGCTGTGGTTTGGCCATTGCCGCAGTGCCCAATGTGACCCCGCGCTTTACTATCCGGAGATTCCGGTTCTGAATGCAGTTGCCCATTCCACGCCTGCCCGGCTGATTGGCGACCTGCCAGCTCCGCTTGCGTCAATGCAGGGCTTGAGCGATATCCGGGGATATGATGCCATTGATCCGGCGCGAATGGTGTCCCTCTTAAAACCAGTCGCTGCCCCGGAAAGCGTGATACCCTCTTACGCACAAACCATGTTGCTGCTGCCGAAAGAAGAGTTTACCCCGCCATCCACCATACGACTTCCCCCCATTTTAGACATGCTCAACGTGCGCTACGTCATCTTTCGCGGCACTCCCTCCCAAACAATGCAACCGGCGTTTCAAGGAAACGACTATTTCGTATTTGTCAATTCCAATGCCCTCCCCAGAGTGTTCGTTCCAACGTCCGTGACAATCATTACCAACGATGAAGATGAATTGATGGAATTGTCATCGCCGCAATTCAAGCCGGCAGATATCGCCTGCGTCGAATCGTCCGTCGAACTGCCCGCCCGCTGCCGCGGCACGGCGCAAATCACCAAGGAAATTCCAACGCACATCACCATCTCGGCGCAAATGGAAACGCCGGGATTAATCGTGCTGGCCGACCGATGGGACAAAGGCTGGCGCGCATTGTGGAACGGCCGGCCGGCACCCATCCTCCGGGTGAATTACGCAATTCGTGGCGTTGTGGTGCCAGCCGGGACCGGAACATTGGAATTCATTTATAAACCGGCGAGTTTGGTTCTTGGGTTGTGGCTGGCCGGTCTGGCGGCCACGACTCTGCTGTGCTGGCTGGCTGTCATCCGGATGAGATCCCGGTCTCGGCAAATCAAATCCCCCGATGAAGCCACTACCCGGTAAGGTTCGTGATCCTCGCGCCCAGACAAACCGGGAGTGGATTGAATTGCAGCCGGATGAGTCGCTGGAAAACCTGGCTAATTTTTTCCGCGGGACATGCTGAAGGTTTGCCGGAGGAATTTCGCCAGCGTCAGCGATGAGGAGCGGACAGCGTGACGCTCTGTCCGATGGCCGGAACTTTGAATGGCTTGGCGGAAGACGTCCGCCAGTCGAACCAGAGCCAGTGGAAATCGGGCGAATCCAGCGAGGTATCGAAATGGAACGCAACACAGGAAGGCAAACCCGATGCGTCCGATTCCAGAACTTCCACCGTGAGGCCGCCGAGATTGTAGCGGTCGCCTTTTTTACATTTGGGTTCGCTCACCAATGTGAAAGTGCTGAAGGCGTAGGTGATATGGATGGGACCGACATCGTCGCAGGAGAATATGTTCGGCCCGTGGGATTGAATCACCAGCGTTTTGTCATCGGTTCGTTGGACGTCAAAGCCCGTGCAACCCGGCACCAGCACCCGCAGGGTCCTGGGCAGTAACTGGTGATGATACGCTCTGTAAGAAGGTACATAAGCCGACTCAAGCGGGCAGACTGCATTGACAACGATCACATTTTCGTTCTCGATGTTTGGCCAATCAGGAGGAACGCGGCTCGCCCAAGTGAAAAGGTAAGAGTCAGCTTTAACCACTGCAACTCTTCCGGCGACCGCTCCCGGCCCATGTGCCAGAATCAGCAAGACACCGGCAGTCCAAGCTAGGATTCGGTAGCCCGACCATTCCGGCAACCGGCTTGGCCGGATGACCAGCCCGGCAACGAAACTGGCGATCAATCCATAAGCGCCGACCGCTATAAAGCCGAAGTTCTTGGACAATGGCACCAGCACTGCTTCGGGAATGGCTGCCAATATCATGACCGCAAACCAGAACGCGGCTGTTTTGTCCCGGCGCACCCACGGGAGAAAAACCACCAAAGCCGCAACCACAAACACGCCATAAAGTGCAATAACTACCGGATGCAACGAAGGTTTAAGCGCGAACAAAAATTCCGGCGGCACGCCGGTAAGCTGGCCTCCCAGCAGAACCGTGGTTCTAGGGATCAGTTCCCGCATAAAATAAAGCGGCTCATGGGCTGGATCAATGTAAATACCCACATGAGACAGACCGTAGCCGGAGAACGTATAGATGATGCGCCACGCGATAATCACCAAGACCGAAGGCAAAATCGTCAGCGCCCGGTTGTGAAAAGGTTCCGGCTCAAGCACCAGGGCATACGCGAGGATAAAGGCAAACGTGGAAGCTCCGCTTTCTTCCGCAAAAAGTGAAAGCGCCAGAAATAGAACGGACAGTCCGAGCGCGGAACGGGATTTTGTGGAACGCCATTGATGATGTTCGTAAAGACACAACAGGCCGAAGAAAAGCGCCAGTAAAAAGCCGCGGTTGGCGACAAACGCCACGGGAAAGTAGGTATTGCCATCAAGCAGGAACAGCAGCGCCGCCAGTCCGGCGGCCCAACCCGTTCCCATCAGCTTCCGGTAAACCATCGTGAGGAGAAACACGACGGCCGCAAACCACGCGATGTTATGGGCGTGCATCAGCGCCGGCGAGTCGGGAAAGAGCCGGTAATCGAGCCAGTGCGTAAGCGCGGTGACCGGCCGGCAAAGACTCAATCTTAAATCGTCCGGCGTCCACCACGGCAAGGTGCCGTAGTTCTTCATCAAAACCATGCATTGTGGATTCCGGCTGAAGCCGAAGAGGTCAAAAAGGACAGTCGAGAATCTGCCGGAATCCGGGGGGTTGCCCGTCTCCTGCATTCGCGGCGGCAATTGGTCCGGCCGAAGCTCAACCGCGCGCTGAGGCAGATCATCCATGAACAGGCCGGTCTTCAAGGCGGGCAACATTACCAGTATCGCCCCAATCGCAAGAATCGCAGGAAGGTGGCGGTGCTCAAGAAATCGCTTCAGGACATTTAAGATTGTTGCCATTTCCGGCTCCGTTCCGCTTGGGGTTTTCCAACAAGCCCTTCTTACAAAATTTTGCGCCCAGCCGCCAAGAATTTAATTTTCCACAAGACCCGGATTTGGTTTTGGAGTGGATTGAATTGAAACCGGATGAATCGCTGGAGAACGTCGCGCAGAAAATTTGTGACACGATTTCAAATTAACCGCGGAGACGCAGAGATTGCTTAATGAAAAACTTCAGTTCGGCCTAACCTGCAGTTCGATGAACTCAATTACTTCTTCCGCCTTTTCGAGATACTCAAAAATCCGAGTATAGGTTATTCTGGTGCGTCCCACGCCTATTTGTCATGTCTCACTTCGTTTCTCTTGGTCTTCTGACGACGACATCAATTCCCGCCTTGTTTTTCGCGATCATGTTCGCAGGTAAAATGCCGCGCCAGAACACGTTCGGGTAAATCACCGCGCCGCGCCCGACGATGCTGCCGGGGTTCAACACGGCGTTGCAGCCGATCTCCGCGCCGTCGCCGAGCAGCGCGCCAAATTTCCGCAAGCCGGTGTCGAACGGCTGGCCGTCTATCTCCACCTCGATGTTGCCGGGGAACAGTTTGTAGTTGGAGATTTTCACGCCCGCGCCGAGGTGCGCCTGGTGGCCAAGAATCGAGTCGCCGACGTAATTGTAGTGCGGCGCGACGGCATGATTGAACAGCAGCGAGTTTTTCAATTCGGACGAATTGCCGACCACGCAGCCGTCGCCGATGATGACGTTTTCGCGGATATAGGCGTTGTGGCGGATCTGGCAATTTTTGCCGATGATGGCCGGGCCTTTGATCATCGCGCCGTCCTCGACCACCGTGCCTTCGCCAATGAAAACCTGCTCACTGATGAAGGCGCGGCCTTCACATTTGTTGTGGAGCGCCGGTTTGAGATTCGCGGCGAGGTAGGCTTCGATTTTTTTGAGCGCGTCCCAGGTGAATTTGCAGCCATCGAAGATGGCGGCGTGTTCGGTCTGGTCGAGGTCAAACAAGTCGGCTGGTTTGAACATGGCGGCAACTTAGGCGAAAGAACGCCGGCGGAAAAGTGAAATGAGACGCCATGGCCGGGCACGGCTGCAACTTGGCACTGGCGTCGACTCCCTCTCCCCGCCCGGGCGGGGAGAGGGCTGGAGCGAGGGGATTTGAGCCGGAAAATAATAGGCCTCCTCACCCCGCCCCTCTCCTCCTTTGGGGGAGGAGAGGGAGAAAAAATGGCAACGTCGAGTTGCGCCTCACCCGGCACTTTTGTCCGGATTTGGATTGGCACGCGCGGAGAATACGGCAAATTTTGACGGACGCGTTTTATGCCCTTGCTCGAAGTCAAAAATGTGAAGGTGTATTTCCCGGTGAAGCACGGGCTGTTCAGCGGTGTCCACGAATTTGTGAAGGCGGTGGACGACGTGAGCTTCAGCCTCGAGCCGGGGGAAACGCTGGGGCTGGTCGGCGAGAGCGGCTGCGGCAAGACGACGCTCGCCCGCGCCATCGTGCGGCTGGTCGAGCCGACGGCGGGCAGCGTTCTGCTCAACGGCGAGGACGTCACCCGGATGAGCGGTTCGGTGTTGCGCGCGCGGCGGCGGAAATTCCAGATGATTTTCCAGGACCCCTACGGCTCGCTTAATCCGCGCATGACCGTCGAGCAAATTGTCGGCGAGGCGCTTGACATCCACAAACTGGCCGGCAGCAAATCGGCGCGGCACAAACGCATCACCGAATTGCTGGCCGCGGTCGGCCTCGACCCGGTTCACGCGCAACGGTATCCGCACGAATTCAGCGGCGGGCAGCGCCAGCGCATCGGCATCGCGCGCGCGCTGGCGGTCGAGCCGGAACTGATCATTTGCGACGAACCGGTGAGCGCGTTGGACGTTTCGGTGCAAGCGCAAATCATCAATTTGCTCCGCGATTTGCAGCAGCAGCATCGCATCGCCTATCTCTTCATCGCGCACGACCTGGCCGTCGTGGAACACATCAGCCACCGCGTGATGGTGATGTATCTCGGCAAAATTGTGGAGACGGCGGACGCAAAAACGCTCATCCGCGAACCGCAGCATCCTTACACACAGGCGCTGATTTCCGCCGTGCCGGAAGTGGATCCGGAAACGAAGCGGCGTCGGATTGTCCTGCCAGGCGACGTGCCGTCACCGATACATCCGCCGCCGGGGTGCCCATTCCATCCGCGCTGTCCGATTGCCGAAGAGCGATGCAAAACAGAAGTTCCAGCATTCCGGGAAGCCATGAAAAATCATTTCGCCGCGTGTCATTTGGCGGGAACGCAGATTGAGGCGCGGGTGTAAATTCCGTTCGTGCCGGCGGCTTGAACTGGAGCGGGCGATGGGAATCGAACCCACGTGTGAAGCTTGGAAGGCTTCCGTTCTACCATTGAACTACGCCCGCCTACGTTCCGCGTTGCGGAACTACGGCGCGGCAGGCCCGCCACACCGTAGCAAACCCGGCTCGTCGAGCCGAAGCTCAAAGAGCGAAGGCTGACGCGGCAAGCCCGCTAAACCGTATAAACCGTAGCGAACTTAGCCCGCTTGTCGAGCCGTAGCCTAAAGGGCGAAGGCTGACGCGGCAAGCCCGCAAGACTTGCTGCGCGTTGAATCATAATCTCCGTACTTGCCTTGTCAATTCCGCGCGTGTATCGTCGCCACGCATGGCAGCGTTGCTTCTCACCGGCGGGCGCGTCGTGGACCCGGCCAATCGTCTCGACGCAAAGACAGACGTTTTAATTTCGGAAGGTAAAATCGCGGCAGTCGGCGCGGACGCGGCGAAAAAGGCGCCGCGCGACGCCGAACGAATGGCGGTGAACGGCCTGGTGGTTTGTCCCGGCTTGATTGATTTGCACGTCCATTTACGCGAACCGGGGCAAACGGC
>JBEKMU010000008.1:0-54534 GCA_049523555.1 Verrucomicrobiota bacterium
GACGGCATTCAAATCCTTGGATTCAAACAGCCGGAGCGCGTCGGCCTCGGAAATGCGTTCACCGGCGGCCACCTTGTCGTAGAGGTCGCGCAACCCGCTGCGTTGAACGAAGAAATTCATTCGTCCGCATATTAAAGCAGCTTTTGCGTGGCAAGGCAAATGTAGGACGGGCGTCGCGCCTGTCTGCATATTCAAAGAAGTCGGAGATAGGCGGGACGCACTGTCCTACGCAAACGCTCCGAACAGCGCGCGCAACTCCTCATCCACGTTGGCGTCATCGGCCAGGGTTTGCGCGATTTCGTCGCGGAGCAGTTGCCGGTAGCGCTTCCGCAATCGGTGCACCGCCACGCGCACCGCGCCTTCGTCCATGCCCAACACTTTCGCGGCGTCGGCGTGGGACATTGCGCCCTTGCCGGCTGTGAGAAAGATTTTGAGTTGCTCGAATTGTTTCGGGCGACCGTTCGAGTTGCACTCGGCGCGCAGCCGCTCGATGACCTTGGCGAGCAAGGTCACCGCCCACTCGCGGTCGAACGCCTTGTCGGGACTCGGCTCGTTCGTGGCGGCGATTTGAAATTGGGTGTCGGCGGTCTGCCAGTCAAGGGACAGCGGCGTCACACCGCCGCCGCGTTTCTGGCGTTGCGATTTATCCCATTCATTGGCGAGGAAATGTTTCAACGATGCGAGCAGGAAGGCGCGGAAACGGCCACGCTCGGCGCTCAAGCCGGCGAGATAATTTTTCCCCAGGAACCGCGCGAAAAACTCCTGGGTCAGATCTTCGGCGTCCTCCTTCGTATGGCCGCGCCGGCGAACATAGGCATAAAGCGGAAACCAGTAGGTGCGACACAGTTCCTCCAGCGCGCGGTCGGACTGCGGTGTGCTGCGGCGGCCGGCGGCGAGGACGACCGTCCACTGCGTCGTGGCGAAGACGTCGCCCGGAGCGGTCGAAGTAGGCGTTGAATGCTCGGAGATCAAACGGTTTTGGGTGGTAGTGCCGGCGGTTCGATTTTCTCACCATGAAATGACGATTTCATACCAATCCGCGCCGTCAAAATCATCGTCATCAATCCTGACCGCCAGCGTTTCATCATTCGCTGGTGCCGGAAATTGTTCGATGCTGACGATCCCGCGTCCGGTGCGCTTTGTAATTTGAATTTTTTGCGGGTCGTGCGGCCTGAATATCGGATTTAAGCCTGCAAATTCCGTGCTCACCTTGTTAGTCCAATCTGGTGTCCATGCCTTGCCATTTACGTAAATCGTTTTCCCGGGCAGGGCGAACGTCTCGTGCTCAAACCACAGCTTGTTATGGCTCACCTTGATGACATCGCTTCCGTCAATAAAGGCTCTTACCGTTAATTGCCGTTGATGGTTGCAGCCATTAATGAAGGCCAGCAGCATGACCACGAATGCGACACACGCCGTTCCGATGGCCGATCCAACCCACAACGCCTTGTTACTTTTTGTTTGCATGGTATTCCTTTGGTTTTTGATTGAAGGTTGACTAGGCAAAGTGGCGGCAATCGTCTCCACCATCGTCTTGACTTCGCCGACCTGTTGGTAGCGGAGTTCGGGTTTCTTCTCCAGCGCGCGCAACACCACTTCATCCAGGCGCACGTCAATCTGAACTTTTGACGACGGAGGTTCGAGGCGTTGGCCGGGCAGTTCGCCGGTGAGCATCTGGTAAAACACCACGCCCAGCGCGTAAATGTCCGCACGATTGTCCACATCGTTGGGATGTTCCATCTGCTCTGGCGCCATGTAATTCGGCGTGCCCATGACTTTGCCCGACTCGGTCAAAGCGTCGGTAGGGCGCGTCACTCCGTGCGCGCCGTCCTTGGTTTGCGGTGCATCGGCGGGCAGGGGACTGCCTGCCCTACCATCCGCCCCCACAATTTTTGCCAAACCAAAATCCGCCACCTTCACCCGCCCGCGGCGGTCGAGCAAAATGTTTTCCGGCTTGATGTCGCGATGGACGATGCCCTGGTCGTGGGCGAACTGGAGCGCGTCACAGATTTGCGGGACGATGGCCAGCGCCTCGCGCGGGGCAATGCGTCCGGCGTGAAGCAATTGACGCAGGTTCACGCCGTCCACAAATTCCATCAGGAAGTAGTAAAGTGGTTGAGGGTTGAGGGTTGAGGGTTGAGAGCCGGATGCAGGCGGGACGCCTGCGCTACTCAGAACGTGGCCGAATTCGTAAAGCGTCACAATGCCCGGATGATTCAACTTCGCCAGCGCCTTGGCTTCGCGCGTGAAGCGCCCGGCGAATGCCGGGTCATGGCCAATGCCGGGCGGGAGAATTTTCAGGGCGACCAACCGATCCAGTTGTGTTTGTCGCGCCTTATAGACCGCGCCCATGCCGCCCTTGCCGATGAGTTCAAGGATTTCGAGTTGAGGGAACAGCGGCGCGAGTTCGGAAATGGACGGCGGGTTGAACGGCGGCGCCTGGCCTCCCGTGGCGGTCTCGGCGGTCGCGCCCTGTTTCAACAGGCAGGCGGGGCAAAGTCCGGCCAGCGCACCGTCCGGCAGCGGCGTGCCGCACTGCGGACATTTGTTTCCGTCGGGCATGGGCTGATCCAATTTTACCGTGTCCATACCCACTTCAGAAGCAAAACCGGAAGGACGTTACAGGGAAGAATGGGGAAACACCGAACATCGAACGCCGAAAGAAGGGCCGGCTAAACATTCGATGTTCGGCGTTCGATGTTGGTTGTTGGTTGCTGGATGTTCCCCATTCATCACCGCAGCTTGAACCCGCCTTGAAATACCACCTCGGCCACGGTCACAATTAAAAATACGGCACTGACGAGTGCATTCAACCGGAAGAAGGCAAGGTTGATCCAGTTCAAGCTGCGGCGGCGGGCAATCCAGTGCTCCAGCACGAGGCAGCCCACAATGAGGAACCAGCCGGCGAGATAAGCGATGCGAAAGCGGCAGAGCAGTCCGAACGCGAGCAGCAATCCACACATCATCATGTGCGCCAGAAACGCAGCCGCCAGCGCATTCTTTGGTCCCCACGCCACGACCAGCGAGCGCAGGCCATGGGATTTGTCGAACTCGTAATCCTGCAGCGCGTAAATGATGTCGAAACCGACCAGCCACAACACAACCGCCAGCGCGAGCGCCAGCATTTGCAGAATTTCCAGCGTTGAAATGTTGCTACTTTTTACTGCCAGCCACGCGCCGACCGGCACGAGCGCCAGCGAAAGGCCGAGGAAAACATGCGTATAATCTGTGAACCGCTTCGTGAACGAATAAAAACAAATCACCACAAGAGCAACCGGCGAAAGCCAGAAACACAGCGGATTCAGAAAATACCCGGCAACGACCAACCCCCCGCCGCTCAACAGGCAAAGCGCGATTGCACTCGCCAGCGAAATTTGTCCGGTCGGCAAGTGGCGGCTGGCCGTGCGTGGATTCAGCGCGTCGAATTTTCGGTCAACGATGCGATTGAACGCCATCGCACAGGTCCGCGCGCAAACCATCGCGGCAAGTATCAGAAGAAAAATTTCCCAGCCCGGCCAGCCGCGGTTATCGCGTGCTGCCACCATCATCGCCGCCAGCGCGAAGGGCAGAGCGAAGACGGTGTGCGGGAAACGGACGAACGAACCCCATTTCCGTAAACCGGCGAGGATGGAGGATGGAGGATGGAAGATGGATTTCTCACTCATCGCTGATTTTCGGCTGCTATCTTCCATTTTCTATCTTCCATCCTCGCTTCACTCACGCTCCTCCGCCCATCTCGCCGCCAGCTTTTGTGGCAGGCCAAGATGATCCAGCACGCGCGCGACCACGCTGTCCACGACTTCCTGGACGGTTTTCGGATTCGAGTAAAACCCTGGATTGGCCGGCAAAATCGTCGCCCCGGCCTGCAGCAACAGTTCCATGTTTTTGACGTGGACGAGGCTCAACGGCGTTTCGCGCGGGACGAGAATCAATTTTTTCTTTTCCTTCAACACCACGTCGGCGGCGCGGAGCAAAACATCCTCGCTGTAACCGTGCGCGATGCGGCCCATCGTGCCCATCGTGCAGGGGATGATGACCATGGCATCCGGCGGATTCGAGCCACTGGCAAACGGCGCATTCATGCTTTTGAAGTTGTGCGTCTTGACTCCGGCGGGCAGGCGCAGGCCGCCGGGCAATTCTTCGGCAATGACCTGTTGCGCGTAATTGCTGAGCACGACGTGGATTTCGTGCGCGCGCGGGTCGAGATTGTCGAGCAGACGTTGCGCGTAAAGCGCGCCGCTGGCCCCGGTGATGGCAACGAGAATTTTCAAAATGCCTCTTACGTTTGGCCGATTATCGCCGAATGACTTCAGGCGAGCAAGACCACACGGCTCATCGTAATCTTAATCGTAATCGTAATCTTCGAATTAAGAGCAGAATTACGATTGGGATTAAGATTTATTTGAAACAGCTTGAGTCCGACTTTGCCTTCCGCACAATGGCCGCGTGTTAAAACCGGCTGGCATCATTTTTATCGCGGCGTTTTTTTTGGCGGGCTGCGCGACCACCCCACGACGCACGCCCAACGAGCCGTTGCCGCCCAACTGGCCGGTGACCAATGAAGTTCAAAAACCGCAAATTCCGCAACCGCCCCGTCCCATCGCGCCGGTCGTCAAAACGAATCTGCCGCCGGTCGTTCACCCGACGAATGCTGTCCGCCCGGTACCGGTGATCACGTGGATACCGCTCAGCCGCTGGGCCGCCGAACATAAAATCGGCACGCCGCATTTGTTGTCCGGCCTGCCGGTGGCCACGTATGCAATTGGTTCGGCGAACGGCGTGATGGTTTTGGAAATCGGCAGCCGCGAAGCGATCTGGAACGGCATCGATATCAATCTCGGTTTTGAACCTCAACTCATTGACAACCAGATTTTCCTGCACGAACTCGATTTGCAGAGAAATCTTGAACCGCTTTTGTGTGACCCGCCGTCCCGCATTGCGGGACTCGGCACCAACCGCGTCATCGTGATTGACCCCGGTCACGGCGGGTCAAATACCGGCACGCACAGCGTGCTCGACGGCCGGTTTGAAAAGGAATTCACACTCGACTGGGCCAAACGACTTGCGTCGTTGCTGGAAACCAACGGTTGGCAGGTTTTTCTCACGCGCACCGATGACGTGTATGTGGCCAATTCCGATCGGGTCGTGTTCGCGGAAGCCCATCAAGCGGTCTTGTTCATCAGCCTGCATTTCAATTCCGGCGCCCCGGACGAAAAACCGCACGGCCTCGAAACGTATTGCCTCACGCCGACAGGCATGTCCTCGACCCTGATACGCGGTTACAACGATCTCTGGTCGGAGAATTTTTCCAACAACGCCTTCGACGCGGAAAATTTGCAACTCGCGGTGCGCTTGCACAGCGCATTGTTGCGCGCGACGGGCATGGAAGATCGCGGCGTGGAGCGGGCGCGATTCATTGAAGTGTTGCGCGAGCAAAAATGTCCGGCGATTTTGATTGAAGCTGGTTATTTGTCCAATCCGCACGAGGCAAATTTGATTGAATCCCCGGAATTCCGGCAGAAACTGGCGGAAGCCGTCGCGGACGCGCTTAAATGAAACTTTGCCGTTGAATCGTTGAACGGTTGAACCGTTAAATCGTGACCCGGTTCAACGATTTAACGATTCAACGATTTAACGAATGAAACACATTCTGGTAACCGGCGGCGCGGGTTTCATCGGCTCGCACCTCGTCGAGCGTTTGCTGGCCGATGGCAGGCGCATCGTCGTGATTGACGATCTCTCGACCGGCCGGCTGGAAAATCTGCGCGTCGTCAAATCGCATCCGGGTTTGCGCCTTGCCCAATCAAAAATTTCCGCGTACCCCAAGCTGCCGGAGCTGACGGCGAATGCGGAATTTATTTTTCATCTGGCCGCGACCGTTGGCGTTGAACTCGTCGTCAAATCGGCGCTGCACGTTTTGGAGGCGAGCTTTCACGAAACGCAGATTTTGCTGCGCGCCGCCGCCAAGAACCGCACGCCGCTCCTGTTGACCTCAACCTCGGAAGTTTATGGCAAGAGCGCGAAACCGGCGTTCGGCGAGGACGACGACTTGCTCATCGGCCCGCCCGGCCAGTCGCGCTGGAGCTACGCGTGTTCGAAGCTCACCGACGAATTCCTCGCGCTCGCCTACGCGCGGGAGAAAAATCTGCCCGTCACCATCGCGCGGCTGTTCAACACCGTCGGCCCGCGCCAGACCGGGCGTTACGGCATGGTGCTGCCCCGCTTCATCGCAGCGGCAAAAAAAAACGAACCGCTGAAAGTCTTTGGCAACGGCAGACAGACGCGGTGTTTTTGTCACGTGCGCGACGCGGTGGAAGCGTTGGTGCGTCTGCAAAATTGTCCGAAGGCGCGCGGTGAAATTTTCAACGTCGGCGGCACGGAGGAAATCAGCATCCTCGAACTGGCGCGGCTAGTCGTCAAAACGCTCGGCTCAAAATCAAAAATTGAACTGATTCCTTACGACCAAGCTTATCCGCCTTCGCCCAAGGGCTTCGGCGCGACAGGTGCTCCCGGCTTCGATGACATGCGGCGGCGCAAGCCGCTGGTGAAAAAACTCGAACGCCTCGTGAAGTTCCGTCCGCGCACGCCGTTGCGCGAGATTATCCGAATGACGGCGGGGTGAGGGGAAGGTGACCGCGAGAATTGGCAGCCTGCTGTCGCGGCTTTTTACCGCTTCTCGATATAAAGGCTTTCCCCTACTCCCTCACCGCCGCACGTCAGAGTCCAAGAGTTAGTTTTCATCTCATCCTGGCCCCAATTTATCGTGTAGTCAGGTCTGACACCGATCCAAATACAAACATGATTTGGTGCAACTAGGATTTGGTAGGGACGTAGTGCACGGATAGTCTTGGGAAGCATCGGATCTCGCCCTGAAATACTAACCTGATTCCAGACAACGTTGCTGGCGTCTATCCAGAGGTCGTCATTCTTCGAATTCTGTGTTTCCGTATGCTTGGAGAAAGTTGGGTGCTGTTGCAACAGCGAATCACAAGCTCTGGCAATCTCAGCATAATACTTTTGGTCTTTATGCGTGAAACGAATATAGGGCGACTCCAGCCATGCAGGCGCGGTGATCGCCAGCACGACTGGGATAACGACCAATAGGAGAATCAATCCTGCAATGACTCCACGCGTTCCGAGCCTACTCCGTACTCTGGCCATGAGGAAGAGACTCGCAAATGGCAGCATCAAACACATGAAGATGCCGACCAAAAAACGATACGCCATAGCTTTGTCGGAAGAAATAAGCTCTAACATAACCGTGATGGCGCGCACGGACCCCGACACGACATGTCTGGGAGGTAATGCGCCCTACCGAAACGATACGCCTTCCCGCGCCAGCAGTGTGCGTTTCCAATCCAATCCACCGGAGAAGCCGCCCAGTTTATTGTTCGCCGCGAGGACGCGATGGCACGGAACCAAAACCGGAACCGGGTTCGCGCCACACGCGCCCCCCACGGCGCGGACGGCCTTTGGCTTGCCAATTGCCTGCGCGATTTCGCCGTAGCTTTTCGTCCGGCCAGGGGAAATCTTCCGCAGCGTATTCCAGACACGCTTCTGAAATTCCGTTCCGGCCAGATCAAGCGGCGGCAGATTTTTCGGTCTGCGCCCGGCCAGGGAGCTTTTCAATCCAGCCGCCGTCGCGCGATGCCAGCGGAGAATTTGGGCGGGAATTTTATTGGTAGGGACGCGCTGCCGCGCGTCCTGGCCGACCAGCAGGTCGGCCCTACCACCGGCAGGGAATTCCAGTTCAACCAAACCTTTGGCGGAATAGCGTGCGATGAATTGGCCGTCGGACGTTGAAATGGTCCGCTTGAAGTATTGATTATTCATGGGCGTGTTCAGTCAGTGGTTGCGGAGATAGACCAGGATGGTACCGAACAGCACCACAAACAGAAAAATGGCAAACGCGATGAACCGGTTGCGCGCCACGCGCTTTTCGTAACGCAACGGGCGCAGACCGCGAACACCACCGGCAGCCAGATAGGTCACAAGCCGCGGGTTGGAAGCCACCGGCCGGCTGAAACGCTTGCGCAGGCGATGAATGAGCGCGGGCAAATCGTATTTGCGCACGCCGAGTTCATTGAACTGGTCGGGCACGTCGGTCTCGTCGCTGGCCGGGACCGGTTTGACCTCCTCAAAGACCGGTTCCTGCGCGGGTGGAGGCGGCGGTTCGTGTGTGCGGTCAATGGTCGCACCGTGCGGAATGGCGGTGGAACGCAGACGCAGCGCGGGATTGTGCTGAATTTGCGTGTCGAGTTTTTTGATTTCAGCTTCGAGCGCGGCGATCTGGGTGTTCAAGGTGCGGGCGCGGTCAGAAATCGGGTCAACCGTTTTCGACTTTTTTTTCGCAAACGCCATACGACTTCAACTTTCAGTGACGCAACAAAATGGCCACCAGCACACCGAGCGCCATCAATGCCACCAGCACCAGCGGCCAGGTCATGGCCAGTCCCCATTTGCACAACTCACCAAAACTGGCATTGGCCAATGGCGACGCGGCAGGCGGCGGCGCGTTTTCGGTTTCCGGGTTTGCCGGTGTCTCGCCGGACAGGATGGGAAACTTGAGCCGCGCGGCGTTCCATTCCATGCGCGCGTTTTCGATGGTGGTGAGCGCGCGCGTGAGTTCGACACTGAAAGTCTCCTTGTTCCAAGTTTCGTCATGGATAGCCTGGAGCTTGTCGAGGGCGTCGCGGAAATCGGCGACGGTCTTGACCATTTGCTCGGCGTCGCGGCGGGCGTTGAACTCGGCTTCCTCGAGCAGGCCGAGGCCGCGTGTGAGGCTGTGCACCATTTCCTGCCGACCGGTTTGAAACTCATTCTGGCGGCGGCGCAATTCCTCGAGCGCGGCGCGTTCGCGTTCCAAACCCTCCTGCGCCCGTTTGAGTTCGGCGAGCTTTTGCTGCGCCTCGACGACCTTGCGGTCCACCTCCTCGCGCGTGGGCGCGCGGAGCGGGTCGCCGGCGGGCGCGGGGTTCCCGTAAGGCGATTTCTGGGTTTGAAAATCAGTGTCCACGAATTCTGTTGCGTCATATTCGGCAGCCATGAAACGACTTTAGTCCCCGCGCGCGAACGTGTAAAGCGGCGTGTTGAACTTTTGCCCGGCGCGGCGTCACGAAAATTTTTCATTCTGCCAGTTGATTTCTGCGGCAGGGATTTTATAGTTCGCTCGATTGGACACATGAGATGAGCAATTCAACCGATGCGGCGCGACCGTGGGACATCGAAGCGGCGCGCAACCTTTACAACATTCATCGCTGGGGCGCGAAGTATTTTGACATCAACGACGAGGGGCACGTAGTGGCGCGGCCGTTGCAGGACGCGGGCGTGGCGGTGGACATCACGGACGTCATTGAGGAGGCGAAAAGTCGCGGGTTGAAGTTTCCGCTGCTCATCCGGTTCCAGGACATTTTACGCCATCGGGTCGAGTCGCTGAACCAGTCCTTCCGCAATGCGATCGCGGAATACGGTTACCGGGGCCGTTATCGCGGCGTGTTCCCGATCAAGGTGAACCAGCTCCGCGAGGTCGTGGAGGAAATTCTCGACGCGGGCAAGCCGTTTGATTTCGGCCTCGAAGTCGGCAGCAAGCCGGAACTACTCGCCGGCCTAGCGCTGCAAAATCAAATCGGCAGCCTGATTGTCTGCAATGGTTACAAGGACGCGGAGTTCATCAAGATGGCCATGCTCGGCATCAAACTGGGCAAAACGGTCATTCTGGTCGTTGAAAAACTGGAGGAGTTGCGGCAAATCATCGCGATTTCCAAACAGCTCAATGTCGAACCGTTGCTCGGCGTCCGCGCGCGGTTGGTGAGCCGGGGCGCAGGCCGCTGGGCCAGCAGCGGCGGCGAAAACGCGAAGTTCGGCCTGAGCACGGCCGAATTGCTGGAGGCGACGGAGATGTTGAAGGCGGAAAACCTCGGCCACTGTTTCAAGCTGCTGCATTTCCATGTTGGCTCGCAGGTGCCGGACATCCTCACGGTCAAAAAAGCGGTGCAGGAAGCCGCGCGCCTTTACGCGAAGCTGCACAAAATGGGTTTCCCCATTTCCTACCTCGACGTCGGCGGCGGGCTGGGCGTGGATTACGACGGCAGCCGCTCGGCGTTTGACAGCTCGACAAACTACACGCTGCAGGAATACACCAACGACGTGGTCTATTACATCGCCGACGTGTGCAACGCCGAAAACGTCCCGCACCCGGACATCATCAGCGAAAGTGGACGCGCCATCGTCGCGCATCACAGCGTGCTGATTGTCGAGGTGTTCGGCGCGATTGAAAAAATCCGGCCCGGCGAATTTTTGAAATTCAGCGACCATGAACATCCGCTCGTCAATGAGCTGCTCGACATCAGGAAAAACCTCGCCAAGCTCAACAGGCTCGAGGCTTATCACGACGCGCTCGAACGCCGCGAGGATGCGCAGCACATGTTCACGCTCGGCGTGCTGGATTTGCCCGACAAGGCGAAGATTGAGGATCTTTACTGGCAGATCGGTCGCGCCGTGGTCGAACACTACAAGGGCCACGCCTACGTGCCGGAGGAAATCCGCAAGCTCGAAGACAGCCTCAGCGATCAATATCTCTGCAACTTCTCCGTCTTTCAATCGCTGCTCGACCACTGGGCGCTCGACCAGTTGTTTCCCATCATGCCGATCGCCCGCCTGAACGAGCGTCCCACGCGCGAAGGCACGCTCGTGGACATCACCTGCGATTCCGACGGTCAGGTCAGCAAGTTCATTGACCTGCGCGACGTGCGCGACACGCTGCCGCTGCACAAACTCAACACCAACGGCAACGGTTTGCCCGAGCCGTATTACCTCGGCTTTTTCCTGATGGGCGCCTATCAGGACATCATGGGCGACCTGCATAATTTGTTCGGCCGTGTCAACGAGGTTCACGTCTTTCTCGAACCCGACGAACCGACCGGTTATTACATCGAGGAAATCATTGAAGGCAACACCATCATCCAGTCGCTCGCGGCCGTGCAATACGACGAAAACGAGCTCAAGCGCCAGATGAAGACGCAAATGGACGAGGCCATCAAATCCGACCGCATGAAGCCGTCTGAAGCCATGCGCCTGCTGGACGATTACGAACGCGGGTTGAAGGCCTACACGTATTTGAGTTTTTGAACACGAGGGCGGAAGGCGGAGGATTGAGAATGGCAACTCATCCGCTTGCAAATGCCATCCTCAATCTTCTATCCTCCGGTTCGCCTTTCATGGATGATCCCGCGCCCAACGCCGAATTGCTACGCTCCCTCGGACGCCTGGCTCGCGGGTTGTCTGCGTTGTTTTGGGGACTGCCCGCAACGCTGGTCATTTGCGCGGAAACCGCCCGGGCCGACTGGCTCAAACCGTTGGGCCTCGTCCCGGCGCTGGCCGGCACTGGTCTGTTGCTCTACGGCCTCTGGCAGATGAGCGACTTCCAGAAACAGGAACGTCCCTGGCGCAACGCCCTCGACCGCGCGAAACTCCTTGGCCTCGTCAACTTCGGCCTTTGCCCGTTTCTTTACTGGCAGGATAAAATGCCGGAACAACCGTTCTTCAACGCGGCGGTGTTTGTGCTCGTTTTGTCCGCGCTGCTTTTCTTGTTCAACCTGAATGTCGTCCTCAAACAGCTCGGCGCGATGCTGCCGGACGAAACGCTCCGGCACGAAACGCTCCTGTTCACCGCGCTCAATCGCTGGCTGCTCGTCGGCCTTTTGTTTCTTGGCGTGGCGTTCATTATTTTTCTTCATTCCACGCGGTGGCAACTGGCGTTCGGCGACTTCTCTGACTGGCTGAACCGGCTCGGCTTTTGGGCGCTGACGTTTCTTGCGCTGCTGCCCCTGGCCATGACCATGGCGCTCATCTGGAAAACCAAGGAAGTCATCCTCGACAGCGTCTTCGGCACCAAGTGACCAGGAAACATCGAACATCCACGCCTTTGTTTCTTAGTTCCTTGGTTGTTCAATTTCTGATTCTGAATTACCATCGCCACTCTTTTCGCATGAAATCGTATTTGTCCAAAATGGGTCAGCGCACCCCCGAGCCACCCATCTCGTGGCTCATGCAGGCCGCGTTATCGCGGCCCAAGCTGATTTCGCTCGCCGCCGGTTTCACCGACAACCCCTCGTTGCCCGTCGCTGAAACCCGCGCGGCGCTGAATCATATCCTGCGTTCGCCCAAAACCGGCCGGCCTGCGTTGCAATACGGTTCAACCGCCGGGGACCCGGCACTGCGCCGACTGACGGCGGTGCATTTGCAGAAACTTGATTTTCAAGCCGCGTCCCGGCTCGGGGTGACGGAGTATTGGAGTGATGTAGCAATGAACCCAACACCACAACACTCCAATACTCCAATACTCCATCCTGAAATATATTCACCCGAACGCCTGCTCATCACCAGCGGTTCGCAGCAACTGCTTTACATGACCGCCGAGGCCTTGTGCGACGAGGGCGACATTGTGCTTGTCGAAGACCCAACGTATTTCGTTTATCTCAGCATCCTCCAAAGCCGTGGCCTGCGCGCGCGTGGCGTCCGCCTTGAACGCGACGGGCTGGATCTGGCCCATCTCGAAAAAATTCTGACATCGCTCAAGCGCTCCGGCGAGTTGCGCCGGGTCAAAATGTTTTACCTCGTCAGCTATTTCCAAAATCCGACCGGCGTTACGACGAGCTTTGAGAAAAAGCGCGGCCTTCTGAAATTGCTGAAGCAGTTCGAGCGCGCGGCGGGACATCGAATTTATCTGCTCGAAGACGCGGCGTATCGCGAACTGCGATTTGCCGGAAAAGATACGCCGTCGGCGCTCGCGGCTTCAGGGGCGGCGGAGCGCGTGATTTACGCCGGCACATTCACCAAGCCGTTTGCGACCGGCGCGCGTGTGGGCTATGGCATTCTGCCGGAACCGCTGTTCACCACGACGCGGCATATCAAGGGCAATCACGATTTCGGCACGGCAAATTTGTTGCAACAACTATTCGCCCGCGCACTGGCGTCGGGGGCTTACGAAAAACAGGTTGCAAGGCTGCAAAAGCGTTATACACACAAGGCACGCGTGATGAAACGGGCGCTGGAAAAACATTTCCCGCCATCTGTCGAATGGTGGGAGCCGGCCGGCGGACTTTATTTCTGGGCACGATTACCGCGCAACATTTCGGCAGGCGTAAAGTCAAAAGTTTTCCAGACCGCGCTGAAAAGCGATGTGCTCTACGTGCCGGGCGAATTGTGTTACGCCGATGACCAGACACGGCGCAAACCGAATCACGAAATGCGAATCAGTTACGGCAATGCGAGCGAGGAAAACATCCGTGAAGGCATCAAGCGGCTGGGAGCAGTGCTGCGGAAGCTGATTTGAAATGAGAAATCATCCCGGCGGCCAGGCCATGTGACGTCCACCGAGGATGTGGACGTGCAGGTGCGGCACGGCTTCACCGGCGTCAGGCCCGTTGTTGATGACAAGCCGGTAGCCGTTTTCCTTGAGTCCCAATTTTTCTGCGACCTCGGCGGCCTTCAGCAAAAGGTGGCCGAGGACTTTGTGGTCTTCCGGCCCGGCCTCGGCAATGCGCGGGATGGGTTTCCTGGGAATGATCAAAACGTGCTTGGGCGCCTGGGGATTGATGTCGCGCAGCGCGAATACCAAATCGTCTTCATAGACGATGGTCGCCGGGATCTCGCGGGTGATGATTTTTTCGAAAAGTGTTTTGCTCATAAGCTTGTGATACGAAATGTTATATTTGATTTCGGAGGGCGGAGCTCCGCGACGCCCTGATTAAAAAACTGGGGTCTCGCAGCGCTCGCCCCTCCGAAAATTATTCATTCCACCACCAGCGCGCAGTGTGCCTGCTCCAGTTCGGCGCCCAAACATCCGCGGAGGTACTCGATGATTTGCTCCTCCAATCTTTCGCAACGCAACCCCCAGCGGCGCGCGCCGGCCAGCTGCTTGACGCAGCCGCGCAGGCCGCGAAAGCGCACGAGGCGCGGCGTGCGGCGCAGTTGCGCGCGCAGTTCGCCCCGCAGCCGCGGAAAGAAAAACAACTCTCGGCCTTCGCCGGATTCGTGCGCGAGCATCAGCAAATCGGCCTCGACAATCCCCCGGCACTCGCGCCGGGTTTCGGGCTCGTCAGAAGAGACGTTGAAACCCAAGCCACGCAGCACTTTTTCCAGCGCCCCGGCAAATTCTCCAACGGTGACGGTTTCGCGGCCCAGTTCACTTTTAAAATAATGAAACACCGACGCCGTGGCGTGACGCAGCAGTTCGGGATCGAATTTCCCCTTCGCGTCGCCGACGAGTTCGACGGAAATCATTTCCGCCGAGAACGGAACGCTTTCGCCGCTGGCAAGCCGGAAAAGCAAACAATCGGACATCAAGGCGATCATTGCCGGGCCTCCAGTTTTTTGACCTCGTGCACGAAGTCGGTTGCTTCCTGAAACCGGCGATAGACGCTGGCGAACCGGACATAAGCGACCTCGTCAATTTCGCGCAGGCCGTCCATGACCATTTTGCCGACGAACTCGGCAGGCACTTCGCTCTCGTATTCGTCAGTCACGACGGCGACGATGTGGTCCACCAAATCTTCCATCGCCTTCGGGCTGATGGGGCGTTTTTGGCAGGCTTTCTTGACACCGGACAAAAGTTTTTCACGCGAAAACTCCTCCCGCCGCCCGTCGCGCTTGAGTACCATCAACCCTTCGCGTTCAATCTCTTCGTAAGTCGTGAACCGGTGCGCGCATTTGGCGCATTGGCGGCGACGGCGAATCGTGGTTCCTTCGCGCGAGGCGCGCGAATCAATGACCTTGTCGTCCTGACAACCGCACTTTGGGCAGCGCATAAAGCCACAGCTAATTGTGGTCACACGTTTGTAACATACAAAACTTTGGGGTGTCAAGGCATGCTCCAGAGAAGATATCCACAGCCGGGAAGTTGAGTGTTGCTCGCCTGCCGTTGGTTCAAGGCTCACAGACCATGTTTGGAGCATCGAGGAACTTGTTAAGCGCCTTTCAGAAACAATTTGACATACACGACCGATTATCCGTGTCGCTCCAAAACCGTCTTGCGTTCAGGTGATTTTCGATTATGCTCCGCCGCTCCCGTCTTGCGGGAAACACCATTTTTAACGACTGATTTTTTGAATTTATGGCGACAGCAAACGATCTCCGCCGCGGCATGGCGATCAATTACAACGGTGACATTTGCGTGGTGCTGGACATGCAGCACCGCACGCCGGGCAACCTGCGGGCTTTCGTGCAGGCCACCCTCCGCAGCATCCGCACCGGCAAATCCTCCGACGTGCGGTTCAGCTCCACCGAGCGCATCGAGCCGGTGCCGATGATCACCAAGAAAATGGAATTCAGCTACAAGGACGGCGCAGACTACGTTTTCACCGACTCGGAGACTTACGAAACAGTCACGCTCGCGGCGGAACTGGTCGGCGACTCAAAAAATTATCTCGTGGAGAATGCCTCGATTACCGTGACGTTTGTCGAAGAAAAGGCCGTGTCCATCGAACTGCCGTCGAGTGTGGTGTTGACGGTGTCTGACGCGCCGGAAGGCATTCGCGGCGACTCGTCGAGCAACGTGCAAAAGCCGGTGACGCTCGAAACGGGCATCACCGTGCAAGTGCCGCTGTTCATCAAGACCGGCGAGAAAATCAAAGTGGACACGCGCACGGGCAAATACATGGAACGGGCGTGACGGGAACAGAGTGATGGAGTGATGGGGCGATGGGATGTCGGAGCGGTTAAATCAACACTCCAATATATCATAACTCCCATACTCCGCTCTTTTCCTGTGTAATTGCTTTTCAACCCCCGCAGTTTCGGTTATTCCTCGTGTATGGCCGAGCAGCAGCAAAAAGGAGAGCGAACGTTTCGCGGCATCGCCGTGTCCGCCGGCGTTTGCCGCGGGAAGATTCTCGTTATGCATCGCACCCGCCACGTCATCGCCCGGCGTGACTTGGCCGAAAACGAAATCGCCGGCGAAGTCAGCCGCTTTGAACAAGCCTTGGTCCAGACCCGCCAGCAGATTCTGGAGGTGCAGCGCAGGGTGTTGCAGGAGTTGAGCGCGGCGGACGCGGACATTTTCGACGCCCATCTGCTGATGCTGGAAGACCAGGTGCTGGTGGACGAGGTCATCCGCATGGTCCGCGAGCAAAAGGTCAATGCCGACCACGCCTTTCACGTCGTCGCCGAGCGTTACGCCGAGGCGCTGGCGGGCGCGAACGACGAATATCTCCGCGAGCGCACCGCCGACCTGCGTGATCTGACGGCGCGCGTGCTGGATAATTTGCTGGAGGCCAAGGACCAGTTTGGCCTGCATCACCTCGCCGAACCGTGCATTTTGGTCAGCCACGATTTGAGTCCGTCCACGACGGCGCAACTGGACAAAAAGCTGGTGCTTGGTTTCGCGACGGACATTGGCGGTAAAACGTCGCACACGGCCATCATGGCGCGGTCGCTGGGCATTCCGGCCGTGGTCGGCCTGCAGAACATCAGCCAGGAGTTGGAGAGCGGCGATTACGCGCTGCTCGACGGTTACAACGGCGTCGTCATCGTCAATCCGACGGACCAGACGCTTTTTGAGTACGGCCAGCTTTTGAAGCGCAAGGCTTCGCTCGAGGAAAAACTTCACGAAATCGAGCACCAGCCCGCCGTCACGCTGGACGGAAAATCCATCCAACTCTTCGCCAACATTGAAGCTCCCCACGATGTCGAGGCCGTGCTCGCGCACGGCGCGGACGGCGTCGGCCTGTTCCGCACGGAATTCCTTTTCATCAACCGCGACAAGCTGCCGACCGAAGAGGAGCAATACCAGGCTTACCGGCAGGTCGCCGCCGCCTTGAAACCGCATCCGGTCATTATCCGCACGCTGGACCTGGGCGGTGACAAATTTGCGTCGCATCTGCAACTGGCGCAGGAGATCAACCCGTTTCTGGGCTGGCGGGCGATCCGGTTTTGCCTCGCGCAGCCGGAATTGTTCCGCACGCAACTGCGCGCCATTCTCCGCGCCAGTGCCGAGGGACATGTGAAGATGATGTATCCCATGATTTCCGGCATGGACGAATTGAACCAGGCCAACGCTCTCGTCGAAAAATACAAGGCCGAATTGCGCACGGAAGGAAAGCCCTTTGACGAAAAAATTGAAATCGGTGTGATGATCGAAATCCCGTCCGCCGTGCTCATCGCCGGCGCGCTGGCGGTCCGCGCGCAGTTTTTCAGCATCGGCAGCAACGACCTCATCCAATACACGCTGGCCGCCGACCGCACGAACGAAAAGGTTTCGCATCTTTACGAACCGACGCATCCGGCAATCGTCCGGCTGATTAAAATGACCGTGGACGCCGCACATCAAGGCGGCATCCGCACCGCCGTTTGCGGCGAAATGGCGGGGGATCCCGTGCTCGCGCCGCTGTTGATTGGCCTGGGCGTGGATGAATTGAGCACCGCGCCCGCCGGCATCACGCCGGTCAAATACATGATCCGCCGGCTCATATCGAGTGAAGTCCGTGAGCTGGCCGAGTTTGCGCTGCAAAGCGAATCGCCCGGAGAAACTTTGGCCCGTTGTCAAGCCCTGGCGCGCGCCTCGGCGCCAAGCCTGTTTGAAAATAAAGCATGAAAGTCATCGTCCTCGCCGCCGGATACGCAACGCGGCTCTATCCGCTCACCCTCACGCAACCCAAACCGCTGCTGCCGGTGGCGGGCCGGCCGATGATTGAATACGTCCTCGACAATCTCGCGCCCATCGGCGGCATTGACCGCATTTATGTCGTGACCAACGCCAAGTTCGCCGGCCACTTTCAGCAATGGTCGGACCATTATCGCGCAACCAGGGCGAAGTTGAACTTCACTATTGTCAACGACGGCACGACCAGCGACGCGGACAAACTCGGCGCCATCGGCGACATTCATTATGTCCTCAAAACGCAAAACGTGGATGACGATTTGATTATGGTGGCCGGTGACAACCTGTTCAGCGAGAAGTTGAGCGGCTTCGGTAAATTCTGCCGCGATAAAAAGGCGCCTGTGCTCGCGCTTTACGACGTGGGCGACTTGGAACAAATCAAAAAGTACAATGCGATTTCCGTGGACGGCAACGGTCGCATCACCTTCTTCGAGGAAAAGCCGGCGAACCCGACCAGCACGCTCACCGGCATCGCGCTTTATTTTTATCCGAGGAACACGATTCCGCTCATCAGGCAATACATCGCCGAGGGCAACAATCCCGACCAACCCGGACGCCTCGTGCAATGGCTTTATTCGCGCACGGCGGTTTACACCTGGCGCGTGCCGGGCATCTGGTTCGACATCGGCTCCAAGGAGACGCTCGAAGAAGCCGGCCAAATCTTCGCAAAGCTTTCGCGCCCGGGAGACTGATTGCTTCCGCCCTTCCGAGCGGGAAGGGCGGCGGCAGAATTGAAAAAGTTTCTGGAGGCGCGAAAAGAAGTTCGTGCCAATTCGCGCGATTCGTGTCTTTATTTCCACATGAACATTCAAGTGGCCGTTCTGTGCGACGCCGCGACCGACGATAACGGCAAGCTCAACCTGCTCGGCTCGTTCGACACGATTTACGCGCCGCAACTCCCCGCTGTCCATCCACAATGCGCCGTGGCATTGCGCGTCACCTTTACCGCCGGTGACGAGGGCCAACACAAGCTCGCGCTGAATTTCATCAACGCCGACGGCCATTCCATCATGCCGCCCATTGAGGTCCCTGTAGCGGTGGCGCTGCCGGAAGACGCGCATTTCGTCACGCGCAATTTCGTCGTGAATATCCAGCAATTGAGGTTCGCCGAGGCGGGCTTGTATTCCGTGGACATCCGGCTTGATGACCAATCGCAGGCGAGCATCCCGCTCCTGGTCAAACTCATCCAGCGCGCGGTGGTGTGAGATTGGAGTTCAAGCTTCAGCTTGTGTTGCCAGGACAAGCCAAAGCTTGAACTCCAACACAAATGACTTTGAACTTCGGCCTTTGAACTCTAATAATCCGCGCATGGCAAATGAACCGATTCTGCGACTCGATTTACCGGGCATCAAAAAACTCAAAAGCGGCAAGGTGCGGGAGGTGTTTGACCTGGGCGACCGCCTGCTGTTCGTCGCCACCGACCGCCTCTCCGCCTTCGACGTCGTCATGCCCAACGGCATCCCGCGCAAGGGCGAGGTGCTCACGCAGATTTCCTATTTCTGGTTCGCCCAAACGGAATCGTTCCAGCCGAACCATCTCCTCTCACACGCAGGTGATTCTCTGCCGAAAGTTCTTCAACCATTCGCCGACCAGCTCGCGCGGCGCAGCATGATTGTGAAAAAGGCGAAACCATTGGCCATCGAGTGTGTTGTGCGCGGCTATCTCGCCGGTTCGGGCTGGAAGGAATACCAGAAATCGCAAACCGTCTGCGGCATCAAACTGCCGTCCGGCTTGAAGGAATCCAGCGAACTGCCCGAACCGATTTTTACGCCGGCGACCAAAGCCGAGACTGGCCACGACGAAAACATTTCGTTCGAACGGGCGAAGAGAATCGTCGGTGACGACATGGCCGGGCAGGCGCGCGCGGCGAGTTTGAGGATTTACAATTTCGCCCGCGATTACGCCCGCCAGCGCGGCATCATCATTGCCGACACGAAATTCGAGTTCGGTTTGGACAATGGCAAGCTCATCCTGATTGACGAGGTGCTCACGCCCGATTCCTCGCGTTTCTGGCCCGCCGACCAATTTCAGCCCGGACGCAGCCAGCCGAGCTTCGACAAACAATTCGTCCGCGATTACCTCGAAACGCTGGATTGGGACAAAACCCCGCCCGGCCCAAAACTGCCGGACGACGTCGTTGCCAAAACCAGCGCGAAGTATTTGGAGGCGTATGAAAAGCTGACGGCGAAAAGGCTTTGACCAAAGGTATTTAAACCTGCTCTGGTCAAACCATTCTGCCACAGGCAACGCTTTTGATTCTGCGTCAAAGCCAGCGAGTTAAGGTGATTCCGAAGCATCTTGATCAAGGCAAATTGGAGCAAAATTAGGCTGCCCTCGGCGTGCTTTTCCATTGTCAGGAAATAGATTCCAGTTGGCAGCCTCTATGCAAATTATACAATCACTTTCGTCCAACTGGCCCTCCTCAACAAACTGGTTGATTATCTCTTTGCGAGGCGTGTTTATATCAATTGTTGGGAAAACAAACACTCCAGGTGCCAACGACACCCCTTTCACTTTTTTTACCAGACGCCTAATGCACTGACGCTTTAATTGGAAATTCAGATGTCGCATGTCAAGCTGAACAATGACAAAGAACTTGTTGTGTTCTTTGATATGTTTTGCAACTTCTTCAGACAGTTTTGAACGATCAATTTCGGAAGGGTCTGGTTCGGTGCATTCGTCACACATGGAAGAAAGACAAACAAACGCTCGCTATCAACGCAAGGGCAAACCAGAAACAATTGGTTCCTCGACGTTTGTAATGGGTAATATTGAACTGCGGCGAATTGCGAATCAGATAGCTTCTTCTCTGAAAAAAGTTAGCAGTTTTTGGCGGCGGGTCTTTTTTGTTTTCATTCTGTTGGGAATGGGTGATCTTGCCGGTTGATTTAGCGAAGCGGTAAGGGCATGTGGATACTACGACATTTCTCGGAGACACCGCTTGTCACTCGCCCAAGTAGGCGTATGGCTTGGTACGTTCTTCTCCAGGGTGTCGTAGCCCTCTACGTGGGCGTGCTGGCTACGTGCCTTTCTCTTTCCGCTAGGAATTCTGTATGAACAAAAAACTCAGCATTGGGGGCGGCGTGTTCGTCTGCCTTTTCGCCACGATACTCTTTGGCTGCGGCCCTAGCGCCAGCCAGATACAGTTCCGGCAGGCCGTCGCCGCCATGAAGGTCTGCACCCAAAACGCTACCTATGCCGAGTTCCGCGAAAAACGTATGGCCCTTGAAACCTGCTATACTGCCAACCAAGCCGCCCTCAACCACGAAGCCATCGCATTTGCGGAACTCGCTCGGGTGATGGACGCCACTGATATCCTCTGGAATCAGCAAATTCAGCATCCTGACGACACCGAAGCGGGCGTCATCGCACAAATAATAACTGTCGGCTCCCCGGCATGGGATGCTGCGATCACAATCAGCCCAGAGGTAAAAAACAAGGCCGGCTTTACTTATGAACAACGCGAACATGACCCTGACTTTTACGCCCCAAATTATGTTCGCCGGGGATTAACCCGGATTTCCAAACAATGTGACGAATTGCTTGCCGTTCATTAAAATCAACAATCTAATCACACACGACCAGATTTTCTGCAATTCCTGCGGCACGAACTCGGGCGGCAAGAAATTTTGAATTCTTCGCGCATTCGCGGCTTTGTGTTAGACTGTCATCATGCAGGCCGAGCAGACGATGACAGCGCGGCGCAGCGCGGCGGCATTTCGTCGTCCCTTTGGCGCGCAGCTTCCGTTATTCTCCTGACGTGCAAACCCTCGTCGAAGATTTTCTGCAATACCTGCGCCACGAACGCGGACAGGCGGAGCACACGCAGAAAACCTACGCCGCATTGCTCGGCAAATTCACCGCCTGGGCCGGCAAACAGGGGTTGAACGACTGGAAGCAAGTTGAGTTGAAACATCTTATGGCGTTCCTTCAGCATGAACGCGAACGTCCATTGGCAGACGAGCCGAAGGATTCCACCAAACGTTTGAGCAGCGAGAGTGTTTATCTCGAAATCGCCGCGCTGCGTGCTTTTTACCGCTTCGCCGAAAATGAAAAGTTGTTGCCGGTCAATGTCGCGGAATATTTGTCGCTGCCGAGGCGCTGGAAGCGACTGCCCAAGGCGCTGACCAACCAGGAAATTGAAAAGCTGCTCGCGCCGGAGTCACCGGAGTCGCCGGAAAGTCTGTGCGACCAGGCCATTCTCGAACTCGCCTATGCCTCCGGCCTGCGGCTGGCGGAACTGCGCAACCTGCGGCTGGAACAGCTTCATCTCGAAGCCGGTTTCATCAACGTTATCGGCAAGGGCAACAAGGAACGCGTCGTGCCGGCTGGGCGCAAGGCGGTTGAAGCGTTGCATCGTTATATCAATTTGGGACGGCCGAAGCTCGTCACGCCGCGTTCACCGGCGAATGTTTTTTTGACGAAACGCGGCACACCGTTCGCGGCGGTGACACTTTGGCTGCGAATCAAAAATCGCGTTCGCCGCGCCGGGGTTGCGCGCAACATCACACCGCACATGCTGCGGCACAGTTTCGCCACGCATCTGCTGGAGCATGGCGCGGACCTGCGCGTGATTCAAGAACTGCTCGGCCACGCGAACATCAGCACGACGGAGATTTACACGCACGTCGAAGGCACTCGCCTGCGCGAGATTCACCGGAAATTTCACCCGCGGCCATGAAAGGCCTGATGCGTATTACGTGTTACGTCGAGCAGCGGTGTGCCACGTTCGCAAATACTTGACGAAACACGCGCCACGCAACACGGCCACTACTCGAAATCGTAAACCACGACCTTCTTCACCAGCCGCTTGACGTATTTCTCGACGAACTCGACGTGTTGCGGATGCGTTTGATACGCCTGCTCCGCCTGCTTGCTGGGAAAAATCAGGTTCAGCGCCACCTGATACGACTGTTCCACAACCGGCCGTTCACTCGGAACCATTTTCCCGACGTGAAATTGCAGCACGCCGGGAACGTTCTTCAAAAGCCAGTTTGCGCCGGTGAGCAATTCCTCGGTAGCGTTCGGTTGCGTCGGATTAGTCCAGAAAACCACAATGTGCGAAAACATGGGCGTGATTGTTGTCGGGCGGTGCACGGTGGCAAGTGGAAACTGGTTGGAGTTCAGGCTTTAGCGCGCCTTCTCGAAAAAGCTGAAGCCTGCGCTCTAACAGCGGGCCTGTTGAAGGCATTTTATTCGTATTTTGGGAACGAATTTTGCTGCTTCCATCTGTAATTAGCAGGGAAATCGCCAGCCTGCTTTGAACCAGATAAAACGCTCGAATATTTTATGAAAAACACGAAATTGCACTCGTGGAAACTCTTTGTGTCACGAAGGGGGAAAGGCAGAAATTTTTCCGCCGCCGGCATGTTTTTACTGGCGGGCACAATGGTGCTGCGCGCCGATGTCGCTTCCACGAACGCGACTCCAAGTGAAATGGCTGTGACCAATGCCGAGCTGTCGGCATTGTCCAGCATGTCCATCGAGCAATTGATGAACATCAAGGTTTCGATCCTCGGCCCGTCGGAGACCGTTTTGCAAACACCCGCCGCCGTATCGGTGGTAACCCAGGATGACATCAAGCGTTCGGGCGCAAGGAACATTCCCGAGGCGCTGCGGCTGGTGCCGGGATTGGATGTCGCCCAAATCGACTCGAGCGAATGGGCGGTGAGCGCGCGCGGATTCAATGACCAGTCCGCGAACAAGTTGCTGGTGTTGGAGGATGGCCGGAGCATTTACACGCCGCTGTTCTCCGGCGTGTTTTGGGACGTGCAGGACACGATGATGGAAGACATTGACCACATTGAAGTCGTGCGCGGGCCAGGCGCGACGGTCTGGGGGGCGAACGCGGTGAACGGCGTCATCAACATCATCACCAAGAGCGCGGAGGACACGCAGGGCTGGCTCGTCTCAGGGGGTGGCGGCACGCTCGAACGCGGTTTTGCGGATGTTCGTTACGGCGGGAAAATCGGCGACAATGCCTACTACCGCGTTTATGGAACTTATTCCGCCCACGCCGGCGCCGATTTGCCGGACGGAACCGAAGCCACCAATTCCTGGCAGATGGCGCGTGGCGGTTTTCGGGTGGACTGGAATGCCGCCGAACAAAATTCGTTCACCATTCAGGGCGACGGTTACGTAGGATGGATTCGGCAGGTCCTCGTAGGTTTATACAGTCGGTTTCCGCCTTACACTGAATCAGTGGCCGATGACTGGCAAGTACACGGCGCGGATGTGCTGGGCCGCTGGACGCACACGTTTTCCGACACGTCCGATCTGAAGGTGCAGGCGTATTACGATTATACAGGCCGCAAAGCGGCCATTTTCGACGAGGAACGCCACACGTTCGACTTGAACGCGCAGCATGAGTTCGCCCTGGGCGGGCGCAACCAAGTGGTTTGGGGACTGGGCTATCACGTCACCACCGACTCGGAACAAAACAATCCGACCATTTCATTCAATCCCGAGGCCCAGACGGAAAATTTGTTCAGCGGGTTCGTGCAGGACGAAATTGCGCTGGTGAAGGACCGTTTGAGTCTGACGCTCGGTTCGAAGTTGGAGCATAACGAATATACCGGCGTGGAGGTGGAACCGGGTGGCCGCCTGCTCTGGACCCCGTGGGCGGGTTCGGATTCGCGCGGGTTGTCGAGCCAGACCTTTTGGGCCTCAGTTTCCCGTGCTGTGCGCACGCCCTCACGGGTGGAGGAATCCTTCGCCTCGACAATGGCCACCGGGACACTCTTCCCGGAGGTGTCCTACGGCACAAATGGTTTTAAGTCGGAAAAGTTGATGGCCTATGAGATTGGTTATCGGGTGCAGCCGTTTGAGAAGCTCTCGTTGGATCTGGCGGCATTCTACAATGATTACGACGATTTACGGAGCGTGCAGATAGTTTCTGCTCCCCCACTGACCCCACTGACAACTATTCTGGGAAACGATCTGTATGGGCACACCAAAGGCGCGGAAATTTCGGCAACCTGGAAGGTGGCGGATTGGTGGCGGTTGCGGCCCAGTTACACGTATTTGCACATGAACTTGTATGCCCACCCGGCTGGTCTCATCCCTGCGTACACCCAAAAAGTGGTGGAGCAAATTGAAGGCTCCAACCCCCAAAATCAGTTTTCCATCCGTTCGTCCATGGATTTGCCGCATGGGGTAACGTTCGACACCATGCTGCGGTACGTGGACAATTTGCCCTACTTTCAGATTGAGAGCTACTTTGAACTCGACGCCCGGCTTGGCTGGCGCATCAACAAGCATTGGGAAATGGCCATCGTCGGGCAGAACCTCCTGCATGATCGTCACGCCGAATTCAACTCGACCGAGGTGAACACGCAAGCAACGGAAATACCCCGCAGCATCTACGGAACCATTACCTGGCAATTTTAGCCGTCCGGCATGACTGTAATCCTTAAACGCTGCCAATCACGGTTTGCGCGGATGCGCCGGCCCGCCCTGTTGCTCGGTTTCTTGCTGCAGGCGGTGGTGCTGGGCCACTGGCTGGCACAGGCACAGGAGAACCGGCCTCCCGATTATCGGGTCAAAGCCGCGTTCATCTACAACTTTGGAAAATTTGTGGAATGGCCGGACGCCGCCTTTGCGAGTACCAACGCGCCACTGGTCATCGGCGTGCTGGGAGGCGACCCGTTTCACGGCGACTGCGAACGCATCGTCGCAAACAAAAGCATCAACGGTCACCCGGTAATCGTCCGGCAAATCAGCTATCCTATCAGCGCCCGGCAGACACCGGATTATTTCGATTTGAAAAGCTGCCACATCCTTTTCATCAGCGCCTCCGGATCGGGTAATTTGCCGGACATCCTTGACGCACTGAAGGGCGCAAGCGTTTTGACGGTCACGGATAATCTGGACCATTTTGCGACCTCGGGTGTCATGATCAATTTTGTCATGGAGAACGAAAGCGTCCGCTTTGAAATCAACGCTGATGCCGCCCGCCACGCCGGGTTGAAAATCAGCTCCAAATTGCTGACATTGCGAACAAACAAACGACCCCAATAAGGAGATTTTTTGCGAACGTTTACCATCAAGCAGAAGCTAAAGCTGATCACCATGGCCAGCAGCACGGTCGCACTGTTGCTGGTCGCCGTGGCGTTTCTTACCTACGAGTACTTTGCCTTCCGGCAGGCCATGGTGCGGGATTTATCCACGCAGGCCGAGATCATTGGGAACCAAAGCACGGCGGCCCTGACGTACGACGATAAGAACAACGCCAGGGATATTTTGCGCGCGTTGAACGCCAAAAAGAACATCGTCGCCGCAGGCCTTTATGAACAGAACGGCGACCTGTTTGCATCGTATTTTGTGCCGGAACGAAACAATTCCCAGCCCATGCCACTGCGGGCCGGGCCGGACGGCTGGCGTTTTTCGGGCGACTTTCTGGTTTTGTTCCGGCCAATCAAGATGAATGGCGAATCCATCGGCACCATTTATCTGAAATCCGATTTGACGGAATTGCACACGCGGCTGGAGCGTTACGCGGCCACTTTCGCCCTGTTCACCCTCGCTTCCCTGGCGGCCACGTATTTGCTGGCCTCACGATTGCAACGAATCATTTCCCGTCCCATCTCGCATCTGGCGGAGACGGCCAAAACCGTTTCGGCAGAGAAGAATTATTCCGTTCGCGCCCAAAAGGAATCCGCGGACGAACTCGGCCAGCTCATTGACGGCTTCAATGAAATGCTGGCTCAAATCCAGAAGCGTGATGACGCGCTGCTGCTGGCCAGGGACGAATTGGAAAAACGCGTCGAGGAACGCACGCGCGATTTGCGGCAACAATTCAGCCGCATCAGTCTGCTCAACCAAATCACCTATGCCATCGCCGCCCGGCAGGATTTCGAAAGCATGGTTTTGATTGTACTCCAGCAATTGGAAGAGCACCTGCCGGTTGATTACGGCGCGGCCTACTTCCTGGAGGAACCAACCGAAATGCTCAAGGTGATGGTTCACGGCCCCAGAAGCCAGCCGCTGGCGGAACAATTGCAGATTCCACCGGCCACGCCCCTCGCCCACACGCCCTTCCGGCCCTGCCTGCAGGGCGAAATGATCTACGTGCCCGACATCAGCCGGCTGGATTTGGCCATGCCGCAAAAAATGGCGAAAGCCGGCTTTTACTCCGCCGTTGGCGCGCCGCTGGTCACGAAAGACAAGGTTTTCGGTCTGATTGTCCTGATGCGCCGTCAAGTGGACGGGTTCAGCGAAGCGGAACGGGATTTCATTCATGGCTTGAGCGCGCACATGGCACTGGCGATTTATCAGGCGCAACTTTACCAGGACCTGCAAAGAGCCTACAACGAATTGCGCCAGACGCAGCAGACGGTCATGCAGCAGGAACGGCTCAAGGCGCTCGGCCAGATGGCCAGCGGCATCGCCCACGATATCAACAACGCGCTATCGCCCATCCTGGGCTACGTCGAATTGATCCGTCAGGACGAGCCGGGTTTGCACGAAGACTCCAAAGTGTTTCTGCAATACATCACAACCGCCGGCGAGGATATCGCGCACATCGTCGCCCGGCTCCGCGAATTTTACCGTCCGCGCGCCGCCAGCGAATCGCTGCTCGCGCTGGATCTGAATCAGGTGGTCAAGCAGGGCATTGACATGACGCGTCCGCGCTGGCGCGACATCCCCCAGAGTCGCGGCATTATGATCGAAATGCGCACGGATTTGGATCCGTGCCTGCCCAAATTCGCCGGCATCGAAAGTGAAATTCGCGAGGCCCTTATCAACTTGATCCTCAACTCCGTGGACGCGATGCCGGCAGGCGGCGTCATCATCGTCCGCACGCACGCAGTGAAGTTGGGATCGGCGAAGCCAGACGATGTTCCCGCCCACGTCATTCTCGAAGTCAACGACACGGGCGTCGGCATGGATGAGGAAACCAGCAAGCATTGTCTCGATCCTTTCTTCTCAACCAAGGGCAAACGCGGCACCGGCCTCGGCTTGGCCATGGTCTACGGCGTCATGAAACGGCATGATGGCAGGATTGAAATTGACAGCAAACCCGGCAAAGGCACGACCATGCGGCTTGTCTTCCCGGTTCGCCAGTTGGAAACCGTGGAAGCCCCAAAACTTGAAAAAGACAGCCCGCCCGGACCGTTCCGCATTCTGTTCATTGACGACGAAGCCACCTTGCGCGAGTTGATGCAGAACTTGCTGGGACGGGATGGCCACCACGTCGAAACCCCTGATGGCGGCAGGGCCGGTGTGGAGGCCTTTCGCGCCGCGCGCAACCGCAATGAACCATTTGATGTCGTCATCACCGATTTGGGTATGCCCTACATGGACGGACGCGAAGTCGCCGCCGCGGTCAAACGCGAGTCACCCGGCATACCCGTCGTCATGCTCACCGGCTGGGGTGCGTTCATGAAGGAAGACAATGACCTGCCCATGCATGTGGACGGTCTTTTGAGCAAACCGCCGCGCATCGGCGAAATCCGCGCCATGCTCCGCCGCGTCGTGCGTCAGCCCAACAATCAAACAAACCCGGTTTGAAGCATCGGTGGCAACAACTGGCCCAGCCAACCGCAATCGGAAGACGCCCCCGCCGCTGGTCGCCGCTCTTGGTTTCGCCGGCGTGAGGACGAGAGATGTTTTTGTGCCAAAATTTCATTTGCGTTTGCAGGCAACAGGATAAAATTGTGCCATGAACGCGCGAATGGATTTTCTCTTCGTCGCTGCATTGTTCGGTTGTCTCACCACAGCCAGTTGCTCAGACGAACCTAAACCCGCAAAGGAGAAAGTTATGAATATCCAAATCACCAGTACTGCGTTTTCAGATGGTCAGCCCATTCCGGCAAAATACACCTGTGACGGCAATGACGTATCGCCGCCGCTGCGATGGGCGAACGCGCCCGCGAACACCAAAAGTTTCGCGCTCATCGCCGATGATCCCGACGCGCCGGTCGGCACGTGGGTGCATTGGGTGCTTTACGATTTGCCTGCGAATACGACCGGATTACCGGAAGACGTGGCGAAAACCCCGGTCATTGCCGGCGGCGCCAAGCAGGGATTGAATAGTTGGCCGCGCTTGGAGTATGGCGGGCCGTGCCCGCCGCCCGGCAAACCGCATCGCTATTTTTTCAAGATTTACGCGCTCGACCGGATGCTTGAACTCAAACCCGGTGTGACGAAGAAGGATTTGCTCAAGGCGATGGAGGGACACGTCCTCGCCCAAGGCCAATTGATGGGAACTTACCAGCGCTAATCATGTGACGGGTGTCGGGTGCCGGGTGACACGGCACGAGTGCTTCTCGTAACACGCGACACATGACACTTGGCACATCGTCTGAATTCATGTTTCATTTCTCGCCACATGAGCAAAACCGCATTGTTGTTTGCCGGACAGGGCGCACAGGCCGTTGGCATGGGCAAAGACCTTGCCGAAAAATTTCCGTCCGCAAAAGCCTGGTTCGACCGCGCCAATGCCGCGCTGGGCTATGACCTCGCCGCGATTTGTTTCAACGGCCCGAACGCCAAGTTAACCAAAACCGAAAACGCCCAGCCCGGCATTTTTCTGGTGGGGTGGGTCGCGTTCCAATTGCTCAAGGAGCAGGCGCCGAATCTGAAATTTGATGCCGCCGCCGGTCTGTCGCTCGGCGAATTCACGGCATTGACGGCGGCAGGCGCGATGGGTTTTGAGGATGGCTTGCGTGTCGTGCGCCAGCGCGGAAAATTCATGCAGGAAGCGTGTGACGTGACGCGCGGCGGCATGGCAGCGGTCATTGGTCTGGACGAAGCGCCGACGCGCGAGGTTTGCGCCGAGGCGGGCGTGGTGCTGGCGAATTTGAATTGCCCCGGCCAGCTCGTTATTTCCGGCGAAACGGACAAAATTGCCCAAGCCGTCGAACTCGCCAAGGCCAGGGGCGCCAAGCGCGCGATTCCGCTGCCGGTCGCCGGGGCGTATCACTCACCACTCATGGCCAGCGCACAGCCAAAGTTGGAGGTGGCGTTGGCGAAAATCAAAATTTCGCCGCCGACCGTGCCGGTGATTGCTAATGTCACAGGGAAGCCGCACGGCAGTGTGGCGGAAATTTCCGCGCGGCTCGTCGAGCAAATTACCTCGTCAGTACTCTGGGGAAAATCCATGCGTTATTTGCTGGCGCAAGGTTTCACGCGGTTCATCGAACTCGGCCCCGGCACGGCCTTGAGCGGGTTCATGAAACGCATTGATAAGAACGCGCAGATGCTCAGCGTCGCCGACGTAGCGAGTCTGGAGGCAACGGTAAAAATGTTAACGCCCTGATTCCGTCGCCGTTGTTGGTCGCGCGATAAATGCACCGACCAACATCAAGCCGCATCCGGCGAACACGGCCAGCATCAGATGCGAAGCGGCGAAGAAAGGTTCGACCACCTCCACACTGCTTTTATCCGATCCCGGATTTAGTCCCACCAACATCAGCAAGGTGGCAAAAAACCAGATCGCCAACAAGCCAACCAGCCATCTCCGCGCTGGCGATAAAATTTTGTGTAGAAAACAGAACGGTATCGCTGCGGCTATCGAATAAATTACGCCGAATTCATTCCCCGTGACTTTGCCGTAAATTCCCCATTGCAGGATTAATCGGCCGAAACTCTCGGTTGGACGTATTGAATCAAATTGTCCCCGGCTTACCACATGAAAGAAACCTTCAACTGTACGGGGATAACCCCAGTTCATCGGCGGGTTTGTCATGGAAAATATCGGCAATAAAAAATAGGCGCTGATACCGGCAAGAAACAACACGCCGCAAAGGCAGGTCGTTTTCCATTCGCTGAAAAAGCGGCGCGTTTGGAATGACAGAATGCCCCACATGAGTGTGGTAATGACCGCTGCACTAATCAAAATGTTCCGCGATGATGTGCCGATATCCCAGCCGAACTGGTACAAATGATCGTTCATCACCAGAACCCCCCATAAAAAGAAACTGATTCCAAAAAATATTTCCCGGGCGAGTTTGCGCTCGCCCATCGCCAGCAAAAACGGCAACCCGAAGGTTGTCGGGATCAATGCCTGGCTTTCGCTCAAAGTCAATCCGTGAACGAGTACCGCCGCGTAAAGGAAGCGCCTGCGTTGCGGCGCAAAAAACCATTGCGTCATCAGACAGAGCGTCAGTGCAAATAGAAGGAGGCTTAACGGCCAAGTGTCAGCCACCACCGTTTTACACCAGAAGCAGCCGTCAAACCCAAACCCCAATCCCGCGACGCAACCGCAAACCACACGCAACGACTTTTCTTCGTTCGGAAGGAGATTTCTAAAGCTGGAAATGTTTTCCGCCGCTAAAACTCCAACGCGCGATACCATCAACGCGATCAAACCGCACGCCAGAGCGCCTGCCACTGCGGAAGCGACTCCCAATCGCCACGCGATATTCGAAAACGGCAGCAGTTTGATGAAAAGCCAGCCGTAAATTGCCCAGAGCGGATGTCCCGGTGGTATTGACACACCCGGATACATTGCAGCCGTGGAAAAAAAACCCGAATAATCAAGGTCAACTTCCGGCGACAGCGTGGACAAATAAACCACCAGCGCCAGCAGTGTCGTGACACCAAAACTCGCCCAATCCACGCCTTGGAAAAATCGAGGGCGCTCTCCCGAATTTTCGGGAAATTTGGGGCCGTCATTCATTGCCAGGAACTGCCATAAAGCAGTTCGGACCGTTCAATTATCCGTCGCCGTTCACGGTTTCATTAAATAGACACCGAAACATGCAAGATTTGTATAGATTCTTGGCGTATTCAAATTTTTTGTGTGCATTCGTGCCGATTCACAGTTAAACAATGGCCGCCATGAAACAACTTGAGAATCAAATCGCCGTTGTGACCGGCGCGGGCCGGGGCATTGGCCGCGCCATTGCGTTGAAATTGGCCGCCCACGGGGCCGACGTCGTGGCAGTGGACCTGAAAACCGATTTTGTGCAGGAAACGGTTGACGAAGTCCGGAAGCTGGGGCGCAAAGCCTGGGTGGTGGCCGCCAACGTGGCCGACGCCGCCAGCGTCGAAGCCGCCGCCGGGCAGATTTTGAAGGAGCCGGGTCGCGTGGACATCCTGGTGAACAACGCCGGCATCACCAAGGACGGTTTGCTCATGCGCATGAGCGAGGCGGATTGGGACGCCGTGCTGGACATCAATCTCAAGGGGACGTTCTTGTTCACCCGGGAACTCAGCCGCGCGCTCCTGAAACAGCGGTCCGGCCGCATCGTCAACATCGCCTCCATCATCGGATTGATCGGCAATGCCGGCCAGTGCAATTACGCGGCCAGCAAGGCCGGGGTCATCGGTCTCACCAAGTCGTGCGCCCGCGAGTTCGCCAGCCGGGGCATCACCGTCAACGCCATCGCGCCCGGTTTCATCCAGACGGCGATGACGGACAAATTGTCGCCGGAACAGAAGGAAGCCATCACCAGGCAGATCCCGCTGGCCAGTCTGGGCCAGCCGGAGGACGTGGCGGAAGCGGCGTTGTTTTTCGCCAGCCCGGCGGCGCGTTACGTCACGGGACAGGTTTTGGCGGTGGACGGCGGGATGGTGATGTGAGGGGTCAAATAATTAATTTGAAAAAAATGTGATTCGGGGCTTGACGCCCTCCGTTTTCATGGCATAGACACAGTTCAAAATTTAACCGGAGCAACCCACATGGCTGAAAAATCTATTGAACAACGCGTGAAGGACATCATCGTCGAACAACTCGGCGTGAATGCGGATCAGGTGACGCTCGAGGCGAAGTTTATTGAAGACCTCGGCGCCGACTCGCTCGACACGGTCGAGTTGGTCATGGCGCTGGAGGAGGAATTCGGCATCGAAGTGCCGGATGAGCAGGCCGAGAAACTTCAAAGCGTCGGCGATGTCATCAAATACATCGAAGACCTGCAGCAAAAGTAGTTGCCACGTGAAAACTTCGGGGCAGTTACGGCTGAACTCAGCTTGATCTGCCCCTTTTGATTTTATGGCAAGCCATTCAACACCGCGCCGCGTGGTCGTCACCGGCCTTGGTGTGGTCACGCCGCTCGGACACCAGCCCGACGTCTTTTGGAACAACCTCGTCGCCGGGCAATGCGGCATCGACCGCATCAGCACGTTCGACGCGACGCCGTTCGACACGCAAATCGCCGGCGAGGTGAAAAATTTTGATCCCCTGCCCGCCTTTCCATCGCCGAAGGAAGTCCGGCGCACCGATCGGTTCTCCCAATTCGGTGTCTTCGCCGCGCATCACGCGCTGCTCGATTCCGGTCTCGAACTTGACCGGGAAAATCGCGACGAAATCGGCGTCATCATCGGTTCCGGCATCGGCGGTCTGGCGACGACCACCGAGCAACACAAAATTTTGCTCGACCGCGGCCCGGGCCGGCTCTCCCCGTTCATGATCCCGATGCTCATCAGCAACATGGCTTCGGGGATATTCTCCATGTATAAAAACCTGCGCGGCCCGAATTACGCCACCTGTTCCGCCTGCGCCACAGCCAACCACGCCATCGGCGAGGCCTGGCGCACCATCAAAATGGGCGACGCGCAGGTGATGTTCGCCGGCGGCGCGGAGGCGACGGTCGTGCCCATCGGCATCGGCGGTTTCTGTGCCATGAAAGCCATGAGCCGGCGCAACGATGATCCGAAGCGCGCCTCGCGCCCGTTCGACAAGGAACGCGACGGCTTCGTCATGGGCGAAGGCGCGGGCGTCGTCGTGCTCGAAGAATTGGAACACGCCAAAAAACGCGGCGCGAAAATTTATTGCGAGATCGTCGGCTACGGCAACACCGCCGACGCGCATCACCTCACCGCGCCGGCGCCCGGCGGCGAAGGCGCGGCGCGCTGCATGCAAATGGCGCTGCGCCACGGCCGGTTGAACCCGTCCGACATCTCCTACATCAATGCCCACGGCACTTCCACGCCGCAAGGCGACGCTTGTGAAACGCGGGCCATCAAAACCGTTTTCGGCCAGTACGCGAAAAAAATTGCGGTCAGTTCCACCAAAGGCGCGACCGGCCACATGCTCGGCGCGGCGGGCGCCGTGGAAATGAGCATTTGCGCGCTCGCCATCGAGCATGGCGTCGTCCCGCCGACCATCAATTACCAGGTGCCCGACCCCGAATGCGATCTGGATTACGTGCCGAACACCGCACGTGAGCTGAAGGTGAACGCTGTCATCAATAACTCGTTTGGTTTCGGCGGCCATAACGCGAGCATTGCGGCGAAAAAATTCATCGGGTAAAATTGAAAATTCAATTGCTCCGTCCGCTTCCAAGTTTATCATCCAAAACCGATGAGCAAACTTGAACAAGCCCGGTATCCATTTGAAAAGGCGCTTTCCGTTTGCAGCGAAGATTTACAGGACGTTCTTCATAATTTTCCTGTCCTCCCGTGGCTTGATTTTTGGTTAAACCCGCGTCGCTTGCGCGGCAGTGATTTTTTGATGCGCTGGTCGCAGGGCGTGTGGAGTGAATATCGGTTGATTGAGGCTGTGAACGAAACTGGTGAGTTCTTCGCCATTCCTTACGGGCCAAGCGGCACAGCACCAACTGGCAGCGTCAGAGAATTTGAACTTTATTTTGAAAGACTTGAAGCCGCCGGACTCGGAAAGATCAAACGCCCCGACCTTCTTGTTTTTTCAAGGGCGGACAGAAGGAAAGTTGAAGGTAAAATCTCGGCGGCAGGTGGTTTAACGGAATTGCCATTCATTCCTGAAACTGATCCGCGCATTGCCTCTATTTTGATAGAGGCGATAGTTGCCGTGGAGTGTGAAAACAGCCTTTGGCGCGGAGAGAAGATGCCAGATTTCCTGACCCCATTGCGCCCACAGAAGCGACTCGGCGGGAAGCCCGGATTGAAGAAGGGCGCGGTTCTGCCGAACATCATCATCAAAGAGGAGGATCGGGAGCCATTGAAGGAATGGCAAAAACTTCGTGGCGTTCCGGTTCATGTCTGGCACGTTTTTTACGATCGTGCTTACGGACTTTCATTTGATCGCGCCGAAGAGTTGATTAAAGAAAATCTGACTGAAGCGACGGTGCAAACCTTTCAAGCGCCCGGCGGGGCAACAACCAAGAAAGCCATCTACAAGCACTACCACCACTACGGTTATCCGCTCGGCATCAGCACGGAAGAGCCGAAACTTCTGCCAGCTTTTGTCGAGGACAAGAATGGCCACATTTTGCCTTACGTCACGTTCAGCGGCGGACATCTCTCAATTTCCCCGGAAGCTCTTGAGCAACTCCGTTTGCTCGAGGCGAAGCGGAAGTAGTTTTGCTAGCTATGCGAACCATCCAAAAACTTCCTGCCAGCGGAGACGAGCGAGAAGCGTTGCGGTTAAAAGGCCAATTCTGGACGCCGCCGTGGCTGGCAAAAATCATGGCCGGTTGGGTGACACAAGGCCGCCCGGAAATTCTCTTTGATCCCGCAGTCGGTCCGGGAACCTTTTTCGCGGCGGCGCGTGAAGCAGGCTTTACAGGCGAGTTTCACGGCTTTGAACTTCACCCCAATGCTTTTGCCGACGGCTGGAAACTCGGTTTGAAGCTTGATGACTTCCACCATGTGCAGATCGCTGATTTCATCAGCACATCTTTGCCGGAAAAATTTCCCGCCATCGTTTCCAATCCGCCTTACATCCGCCACCATTGTCTGACTCAAGATCAAAAACTTGAATTGAAACAACTCGCACAAAGTCATCTTGGGTTTTCTCTCGATGGACGTGTTGGTTTGCACGTTTTTTTCCTGCTTAAATGTCTGGCACAGCTCGCGCCAGGCGGGCGGCTGGCATTTCTCCTGCCTGCCGATGTTTGCGAGGGGATTTCTTCATACGCATTCTGGAATCGAATCTGTCAGCAATACCGGCTGGTTGCCGCCATGACGTTTGCCGATGAAGCTGCGCCCTTTCCGACCGTGGACACCAACGCAATGGTGTTCCTTTTCACCAAAGAGAAGCCCCTAGAAGATTTCCTTTGGTTGCGCGTGTGCGAAAGAGATGGCGAAGCAATCTCTGCTGTGCTGGACGGGCAGAAACCGTCAAGTGTTGTCAACCTTCACCGCCGCAAGCTGGCCGAAGCCCTGAAAACAGGATTGTCGCGTCCACCGCGCGCCCAAAACAATTTCGGAACTCCGCTTTCCCATTTTGCCAGAGTCGTGCGGGGGATTGCCACAGGCGGCAACGAATTTTTCTTCCTCACCTACAAGCAACTTCGCTCTCATGGCTTGCCGGAGAAATTTTTCCGACGAGCCATCGGCAGGACAAGGGATTGTCCCGGCGACCAGCTGACAACAGCAGACTTGGATCGTCTCGAAGCCGTCGGCCGCGCCACTTGGTTGCTGAACCTTGCAGACGAATCCTGCGAAAGGCTTCCGACACAGTTGCAGACATATTTGAAAAGCGGCGAGCAAGCGGGGTTGCCCGAAAAGTCGCTAATCAAAACCCGCCGGCCTTGGTTTAAGATGGAAAAGCGCACACCACCGCCGATTCTCTTTGCATATCTCGGTCGCCGAGATTGCCGGTTTGTTTTGAATAAAGCGAACGTCGTCCCGCTGACTGGCTTTCTTTGCGTCTATCCGTGGGACACAACCCAATCCGGAGTAAAAAAACTTTGGCGTGCGCTCAACCATCCAGACACGCTGGCAAATTTGAGCTTCGTCGCAAAAAGCTACGGCGGCGGAGCGCTCAAAGCTGAACCGAGACAACTGGATCAACTTGAAATTCCTCAATCAGTGTTGGATGAAGTCGGGCTCAAGCCACTCAATTCAATGAGCCAGCCAATGCTGCTCGACAAAACCCGGCGGCCAAAGGAACGACCTGTCAGTCGCAAGGTTAAACCGTGAACTTTCTTTCGCTAATCGAAAGCAAGCGCGAAGGCAAAACCCTCGCACGCGGGGAAATTCAAAATTTCATCCGCGAATTCACGACGGGGAAAATTCCCGACTACCAGATGGCCGCAATGCTCATGGCCATTTATTTTCGGGGACTCAACCCCGCCGAGACCACCGCCCTCACGCTCGCCATGCGCGATTCCGGCGACGTGCTGAAATTCCCGAAGGACAAACGCCCGCCTGTGGGGACGAAGCCGCGCAGCGGCGAAGGCCCACTGGTGGACAAGCATTCCACCGGCGGCATCGGCGACAAGGTTTCGCTGCCGCTCGCGCCGCTGCTCGCCTGCCTCGGTTTCCGCGTGCCGATGATTTCCGGTCGCGGCCTCGGCATCACCGGCGGCACGCTCGACAAACTCGATTCCATCCCCGGTTTCCGAACACTCCTGCCCGCCGGAAAAATCGTCGCCCAAGTCCAGAAAATCGGCTGTGTCATCTGCGGCCAGACCGACCGGATGGTCCCGGCGGACAAAAAAATCTACGCGCTCCGCGACGCCTCCGGCACCGTGCCCAGCATCCCGCTCATCGTCGCCTCGATTCTCTCCAAGAAACTTGCCGAGAGCCTCGACGCGCTGGTGCTCGACGTGAAATTCGGCTGTGCTGCGTTCATGCAGACGAAAGCCGACGCCCGCAAACTTGCGAAAGCGATAGTCGCGCTCGGCAACGAATGCGGCGTCAACACCCGCGCGATTTTGACGGACATGAACACGCCGCTGGGCCGTGCCGCCGGCAACTGGCTGGAGGTGAAGGAAAGTGTGGCGTGCCTGGAAGTGCAAACCGGTAGGGCTGACCTGCCGGTCAGCCAGGACGCGCGGCAGCGCGTCCCTACCGACCTCCGTTCACTCGTCCTCGACTGCACCGCGCATTTACTCGTTCAAACACGCAAAGCCAGATCTCTCACCACCGCGCGCAAGCTGGCGGAAGATTGCCTGAACTCCGGTAAGCCGCGTAAAAAGTGGGACGAAATGCTTGTTACCCAAGGCGCAGACTTGAACGCTTTCGACCAAAAACTCTCGCTCGATTCCACCGCCCCGGTCGTCGTCCAGTTGAAAGCGGAAAAATCCGGTTACATTTCCAAGTGCGATGCGCGGCTCATCGGCGAAGTCATCCGCGATTTGGGCGGCGGCCGGCTGATGAAAGAGTCCGTCATTAACTATGACGTGGGCATTGACCGGCTCGCCAAGCCCGGCGAGCCGGTGGAAAAAACCGCGACCCTTTGCCGTGTTCACGCCGGTGATTCAAATCAGGCCAAAGCGGCAACCGCCCGGCTGAAGGCCGCCTTTGAAATTTCCGCCAAGCCGCCGATGGCAACCAGGCTGGTTGCGGAGATCATTGCGTCGTCGAGATAAACGTACTTTTGGCGAAGGATTTTGCCGTGGCCGGCGTGTTTCTGTATAAAGAACATAAACCAAACACTCCTATGAAAATCTCAAAATATCTTGCTTTTGCACTGCTGGTCATCGGCCTCACGCCGGTTTTTGGTCAACCAATAGTGGTTGGGTATATCGGCACCGAGCCGGTTATTGCCCAAGCCACAAACTTCACCAAGTTCAGCCTCGATTTTCCCGGCGGCACACCGGGTCAGTTGGTGACTGCGGTTGAAAAGGTTACCGGCAAGTCCCTGAACGTTATCATTTTGGATAAGGATGCCGACGTGCAATTGCCGCCGTTCAAACTAAACAATGTGTGCTTGCCAGAATTGTTCCTGGCATTAAGGGCCGTCAGCCAGAAAACTGAATATGTTTCGATGCTGAACAGCCAGGGTTTCACTTCTTCCCAATCGTTCTTAACCAGTTATGAATTTTACACGTTGGACTACAATCCAGGCAGCAATTCAGTGTGGTATTTTCACGTTGATAAACCCAGCATGCTGTCAAAACCGCAGGAAAAGACCTGCCGCTTTTACCAGCTGGCACCCTACTTGGAGCGCGGTTTGACGGTGAATGACATCACGACGGCGATTCAGACCGGCTGGAAAATGGAAGGCGACACTTCGCCGCCGCAAATCAGTTTCCATAAGGAGACAAAGCTGTTGATTGCCGTTGGCGAGCCGGACAAACTCGAAGTCATTGACGCTGTGCTCAAGGCGCTGGAATCGCCAAAGGCAAAACCCGTGATTGATCCCACCACCGGCTTGCCGTTGCCCAAGGTGGAGCTGCCCAGGGCGGATTCAAACGCCGGACGGTAAATCATGGCCAGCGTGCAATGCGTCTTAGGAAATTTACTTGCGCCACCCGAGTGACAGTTCCGCGTCGGCGGATGCCAGCGCCTGCGAACCGCTGGAGGTGGCGGCGTTGACCCGTCGGATGGTCGAAGGAGATGAAATGGCCTACCGTGTTTTTTACGACGCTTACTTCGACCGCCTGTGGCATTACCTGCTGGTCATCGCCGCCGGCAACGAAGATGCCGCGAGAGAGACGTTGCAAGCGACCCTGGTGCGCGTGACACGGCATATCAAAAGTTTCCAGAGCGAGGATGTTTTTTGGAGCTGGCTCACAGTTTTGGCGCGTAGTGCGTTCAGCGACGAAACGAGAAGGCGCCGCCGTTACTTTTCGTTTTTGGAACGATTCACGCGGCACGCGGCTATTGCAAGCGATGGCGCCAGCGGCGACCAAACGGATGAGCGATTGAGGATTTTGCTGGAACACCAAGTCGCATTGCTGCCGTCGGATGAACAAAAACTGGTTGAACAAAAATATTTCGTACGCCGAGCCGTCCGTGAAATCGCTGGGGAACTGCAGACGACGGAAAAGGCCGTGGAATCAAAGTTGTCCCGCATCCGGCGCAAGCTGAAGGACGCGGTGCTGGCGGAAATGAACCATGAACCACGAACCTGACAACCAACAATTGCTCACCGACGTGCTTGCCGAAGCCGCTCCTGCCGGTTTCCGTGAAGCGCTGCTCGGCGAAACATTGCGTTTGGCGCGTCGCCGTCGCCACTGGCGGCAAACGCGTCGCGCGGCAGCATTGCTGGTGGCTCTGGGATTGTTCGCGTTATTGGTCTGGCAAAATTTCCCGCCGCATTCGCTTGCGCCAATGCCAATGACAAAGGTGAAGGTCCAAGGTTATGAACTGGTTCGCACCCAGCCGTTGTCGTCCGGTACGATTGTCGTCACCGAACCGTTTTCCGCCGACCATCTGGTCGCGTCAGTCGCAATCGTTGAAATGGTCCAAACGAGCAGCGGCAATTTCCGCGTGATTAACGACGACGAACTTCTGGCGTTGGTCGCGCCGCGACCGGCGGCGCTGGTCCGCCTTGGCCCGCATTCCGAGCAGTTGTTTTTTGTGAATCCAGCGGACGAAAAAGGTTTTCCAGTCAATTTATCCGTTCCCAAATCGTGATTTCCGGAAACGCGACGCACAATTCATCCACGCGCGGCAGCAACGCCTTGATGTGCGGGGTCTGCAGGTGTGCATCCAGGTGCGCCTTGCTCGTCCAGTTTTCGTGAAAGAGAAATTTCGCCGGGTCTTCGGGGGATTGATGAAGGTCGTAATTCAAGCAGCCCGTTTCCTTGCGTGTCGGCGCGACCAAACCTGTGAGCACAGCGCGCAATTCATTTTCTTTCCCCGGCTTTGCCTGGAATGTGGCAACTACTGTGACTATTTTTGCGCTCATAAAATAAATTCGTGTTGATTCGTGTCCATTCGTGGTTAATTCAATGACTCCAGAATTCTTTCCGCCGCCGCGCGCGGATTTTCCGCCGCGTAAATCGGACGCCCAATCACCAGCCAGTTCGCGCCCGCCGACAACGCCTCGCGCGGAGTCAACGTGCGTTTCTGGTCGTCGGCCTTTTCCGCGCCGGTGCGGACACCGGGCGTGACCAGTTGCGTGGCCGACGGGAGCGCTTGCCGGAGTTTGGTAACTTCCAAAGGCGAACAAACCAGCCCGCGCAAGCCGGCCTTGGTGGCCACCGTCGCCAGACGGCGCACCTGATAATCCACATTCGCATCGAGGCCGATTTCCTTCAACGCGCCGGCGTCGAGGCTCGTTAGCACCGTCACGCCCAAAACGAGCGGCGGACTGTGGCTGAGCCGCCACGCGGTTTCCTGCGCGGCCTGTTCGGCGGCCTTGAGCATTTCCAGGCCGCCGCTCGTGTGCACGGTGAGCATTTGCACGTCAAGCTGCACTGCCGCAGTGACGGACTTGGCAACCGTGTTGGGGATATCGTGAAATTTCAAATCCAGGAACACCATCGCGCCCCGCTCGCGAATCCGGCGAACGATGTCCGGCCCCGCTCCGGTGAAAAGCTCGCTGCCGACCTTGAAGCCACCCGCCACCGGAGCCAGTTGCTCCACAAGTTTCAGCGCGGCCTCCGCGGTGGGGACATCCAGCGCGACAATGATCGGATTTCGCATGGACATAAATATCAAAGCCCCGGCTTCAGAACAAAAGTCTAAAAATTGTGCGACCGTTACGGTGAGGCTGTGGCACGGTAGAATCGCTGCGGCCAATTCGTAGATTGGCTGTCGGTGAAATCAAAAGCCCCGTTCGTCGAGGTGGCGTCGGTAAAAACGGGCGACCAACTGATCAAATTGGTTGTGGCTTCAACGGTACAAGTCCGGTTCCAGCCGCCGGACACAAGCAATTGAAATGGTTCACCTCTCCCTGTCGGAATCGTTGCCACGAGAATCGTCCTGAGCGCCTTTCTTAAATTGAGGCGACCCCCCGTCAGGCATTTGCCGGTCAACGAGGGCAACGGATCGGTGGAATCCAACAGACGGCTGATGATTTCTTGATATGAATCCGACGGATATTGCGCCACCAGCAACGCACAAGCGCCGCTGACATACGCCGCCGCGAACGAAGTCCCCGCGATATTGAGGCCAAAACCACTGGGGGGAAAGTAGGAAGAATCTGAAACGGAATAAGTCGAATACATCTGATCGCCGGGTGCAGCCAGATCAACATTCGTCGCACCGTAGTCGGAAAGAGACCCCAAAGCATCTGTTCGCGTGGTGTAAGCGACCGAGACGATGTTATCAATGTCGTAGCACGCCGGATAATGAGGCGTGACATCAACGTTTGCGGAGCTATTGCCCGCCGAGGCGATAAAAATAATTCCGGCGTCGCGCGTACTGACTATGGCGTTGGAAAGGGCCAGGGAAGTTCCCGTGCTGTCCAAACTCGCGTTGATGATCCGGGCGCCGTTGGTCCGGGCGTAATCAATGCACGTGATCAAATCCGAATCGCTGCCAGCGCCGGAACTGTCCAGGCATTTGCAGGCCATCATTTGCACCTGCCACGCCACGCCTACCACGCCTTTGTCATTGTTGCCCACGGCCCCCAGCACTCCAGCCACGAGCGTTCCGTGACCATTGTCGTCGTTGGGATTATTGTTGTTTGCGATCGCATTCCAGCCATGACTGCCATCCGAGGGATTCACCCACATGTTGGATGCCAAATCTTCGTGGGTGTAACGGATGCCCGTATCCACCACCGCCACCACGATGTTGCTGGCGGAGGTCAGCACATCCCAGGCATTGGTGGCGTGAATATCCGCGCCCGGCGTGCCGCCGTTTTGTCCGGTGTTGTTTAATCCCCACAAGTTCGTGTATCCGGGATCATTCGGTGTTAACGCTGCGTGAATTTCATAATCCGGCTCGGCAAATTCAACCAGGCCGCTCTTTTGGTATTGAGCGATGAGGCCTGGCACCGTCTCTCCCTCGGGCACGCTCAAAATTTGCAAATGGCCGATGCCATCGAAGGTGCGCAACACCTCGCCTTTCCGCGCCAGATGAAAATTGTTCAGTGCCGTCCAGTTGACCCCCGCCTTGGGCTTGATCAAAATCCGGTCCGCCCGATAAGCTGGCTGGGCCGGTTGAGCATTGGCAGATGCGGTCAACCAGACAACAATTGAAGCCGCAATGCCGGCCAACATCAGAAACCGGCCACAACACTGTTTCCTGATCATGATGCTGGTAACATCCCAGAAATCCGGAGCAAATGAAAGAAGTTTTGACAACTGGACGCGCTTTTTGACTTCGATTCACGATTCCTTTAGCCTGCCGGCATGAAAATCATCCGCCACAGCGACGCGAACTTTGCCGGAAAACTCCGCGAAGTGACCGCACCGTCCAGCCTGTTTGATCCGGAAATCGAGCAACGCACCCGCGCCATCCTCGACGGCGTCCACGTCCGCGGCGACGCCGCACTGCTGGAATTCACGGAACGTTTCGACGGCGCGAAGCTCGCCGCCAACCGGCTGGCCATCACGCAGGCGGAATTGTTCAGCGCTTCGCTCGCCGCCGATGAATCGCTGCGCAAGGCCGTGTCCGAGGCGGAGAAAAACATCGCTGCCTTCGCCAAAAAATCGCTGCGCAAGAACTGGCAGACGAAAAACTCGCACGGTGCACTGGTTGGCGAAAAATTCGATCCATTCCAGCGCGTGGGGGTTTACATTCCCGGCGGCAAGGCGCCGCTGGCTTCCACCGCATTAATGACCGTCACGCTGGCGAAAGCGGCGGGCTGTCCGGAAATTGTCGCCTGCACACCTTGTGGCAGGGATGGCGGGATCAATCCCGCGTTGTTGTTTGCCACGCGCACGGCGGGCGCGACGGAGATTTACCGTGTCGGCGGGGCGCAGGCGATTGCGGCGATGGCTTACGGCACAAAAACAATTCGCCGTGTGCAAAAGATTTTCGGCCCAGGCAACGCCTACGTCGTCACCGCCAAACGATTGCTCGTCGGCCACGTCGCGATTGATTTGCTGCCCGGCCCGAGTGAACTGCTCGTGCTGGCGGATGACACGGCGAACCCGAAGTTTGTCGCCGCCGACATGCTCGCGCAGGCCGAGCACGGTTCTGGTCACGAGCGTGTTTGGCTCGTGACGACCTCAGACAAAATTTTGAAGGCCGTCGAGAAAGAAATCGCGAAGCAGTTGCCGAAACTGGCACGGCGCGAATTTATTCAACGCGCTTCGCAGAACAACGGCTGGCTGATTCAGGTGAAGATGCTCGACGACGGCGTGGCGCTGGCGAACCGGCTTGCGCCGGAGCATTGCGAAGTGATGACACGCAATCCGCGTAAAGTGTCCGAAGGTATTTTGACCGCGGGCGCGATTTTTCTGGGGCCGTGGTCGCCGACGGTGCTGGGCGATTACGTGGCCGGACCGAGCCACACGCTGCCGACCGGCGGCGCGGGCGCGTCGTTTGCCGGACTGACCGTGGACCAGTTCCAACGCCGCACGAGCGTGGTGGAATACACCCGTGCCTCACTCAAGAAAGCATTGCCTGCCGTGAAAAAATTCGCTGAACTCGAAGGCTTAGGCGCGCATGGGAAAAGCGCGGAGATAAGAAAATAAATTCTAAAAAATAATATCTAACTGACAAGTGAATATGGAAGTTCCAACTCCACAGCGAGTTTTTTCCGCACGTGTAAATGAATTTACCCAAGCCATCAAAATGTTGTTCGATGCTGGACACACCCAACCCGGGCTTATTGTGTTTTATACCGCGATTGACATTTTTGCTTCACTTCGGCGACTCAAAACTGAAACTGACACAAATGGAAGCTATTTCAAGAAGTGGGTTAACGATTACATGATTGCGGGTTCGCAACGCCCATTCACATCGGAAGACCTATGGGGCGCTCGCTGTGGATTGTTGCATACGCACACAGCGTCATCTAAAGTTTCTCGTCAAGGTAAAGCTCGGCAGCTCCATTACTACAGAGCACAAGGTTCTATTTCACCAGATCAGCAACAAGCATTCGATTCAATGGCTAGAATTCATGGCAAACAGTTTGTGGATGTTGATCTTCTTCATGCCGATTTTATTGAGGGGCTTCGCCGATTCTCGGCTGATATTCAATGCAATCCGGAGCTTGCAAAGAGAGTGTTTCATCATTCTGCCACACTTTTCAGCGGTTGGAGTTCTGATGAATAAAATGGACAATTTTGCTGGTGCGAAAGCCATCAAGTGCGGTTGAAAAGGCCGCGCCCAGCGCGATTGAAACCAAAGCGAGGGCTAGATGGAAACGCAGGTAGAACAGTTGGCAAAGGAAATCAAGAAATTGTCCGGCAAGTCAGCGGGCAGAATTGTTAAGTTTTCCCGACTTGAGCAGTTGGTTGGATGGGTTAGAATGAATCATATGAAATTGAAGCTCACGGCCGTCTTCCGGAAGTTTCCTGAAGGTTATGCCGCGTTCGTCGAGGAGTTGCCCGGCGCAAACACGCAGGGAGCTACGCTGAAAGAAGCCCGTGCCAACTTGAAGGAAGCCATCACAATGGTGCTGGAGGCAAACCGGCAGTTGGCCGAGGAAGATCTGGGCAACGCAGACGTCATCCGCGAGCCGCTGGCTTTGGTCTGAAGCTATAAATTTTCCCATTGACGCCAGCCATCAAAGATGCTTGGCGCGAATCGTGAAACGAATCGACCTTATTCGGCATTTGGAACGTCACGGCTGCGAATTTCTGCGCGAGGGCGGCAACCACACCATTTATGTCAATCGCGCCGCGAAGAAAGTCTCCGCGGTGCCGCGGCACCGGGAAATTATTGAGTTCATCGCCCGGAAGATTTGCAAGGACTTGGAAGTGCCGAAGCCCTAAAATCATTTTCGCCATGCCGACGAAAATTTCGCAGTTAATCCGCCCGCTCGTGCGCGAGTTGCACCCTTACGTGTATGGCGAACAGCCAAGGATCAAGGGGTTGATCAAGCTCAACACGAACGAGAATCCGTATCCACCGTCGCCGCGCGTGCTGGCGGCGGTCAAGGCGGCGGTGGACGGGCGGTTGCGGCTGTATCCGAACCCGACGGCCCAGGTGTTGCGCGAAAAGCTGGCCAAATTGCACGGCTGCCGCGTTGACAACATCATCGTGGGCAACGGCTCGGATGAGTTGCTGGCGCTGGCGACGAGGGCGTTTGTGGAGCCGGTTTCGGAGGGCGGAGTTCCACGACGCCCCAATCGAAAGAAGTTTGGGTCTCGCGGAGCTCGACCCTCCGAAATCATCCAATATTTTACCCCCAGTTATTCGCTTTATCCGGTGCTGGCGGACATCCACGGCGCAGTGAAAAATCCGGTGCCGCTCAAGTTGGATTTCAATTTGCCGAGCCTTGCGGAGTTAAGACAGAAAGGAATTTGGAAATTCGACGCAGCACTGACTTATGTCACAACGCCGAATGCACCGAGCGGGCGCGGTTACAAAACTTCGGAACTGGAAAAACTTTGTGCGGCACAGAAAGGCGTCATCATTCTCGACGAGGCTTATGTGGAGTTCGCGAAAGAGAATGCGATGCGGCTGGCGTTGAAATACCCGCACGTCATCGTAGCGCGGACGTTCTCCAAGGCGTATTCGTTGTGTTTCCAGCGCGTCGGTTATTTCGTCGGCCATCCACAGCTCATCGCCGCGCTGCACAAAATCCGCGACAGCTACAACGTGAACGGTCTCGGCCAGACCGCGGCGGAAGCGGCGCTGGGTGATTTGAAGTATTATCGCGCAAATTTCAAAAAAATTATCGCCTCGCGCGAGTGGTTGGGCCGCGAATTGACAAAGCTTGGTTTTCGGGTTTTTCCGAGCCGGACGAATTTCATCCTCGCGCAGCCGCCGCGATTCGCTGCGCACGAATGGCAGCACCAGTTGCGCGCGCGGAAAATCCTCGTCCGCTGGTTCAATCTCCCGGAGGTGAAAAGTTACCTGCGGATCACGATTGGCACGCCGGCGGAAGTGGAAGCGCTGGTAAAGGCGGCGCGGAATATTCTGGTGTAGCGTCGAGCCTGCGGCTCGAAAGTTCGGCCACAGGCCGAACGCTACACGAAAAACCTTTTGTTTCCCGCCGGTGCAATTTCTGCTAAGAAACTGGCGTGTATCTGGAATACTATGGGTTGAAACAGGCGCCGTTCGACCTCACGCCGAACCCGCGTTTTCTGTTTCACAGCCGGAGGCACCGCGAGGCGTACAATCATCTGCTTTACGGCATCTGCGAGCGCAAGGGTTTCGTGCAGCTCACCGGCGAGGTCGGCGCGGGCAAGACGACGCTTTGCCGCGCGTTGCTCGAACAGCTCAACGGCCTGTTTTCCACCGCGCTCATCCTCAATCCGGTGCTGGACGCGGACGGGCTGATGAAGGCCATTGCGACCGAATTCGGTCTCGACGTCAAGGGACGCGACCGGTTGGAAACCATCACGCTCATCGGCGAATTTCTGCTCAAGCAGGTCCAGCAAGGCAAGGAAACCGTGCTCATCATTGACGAGGCGCAGGATTTGACCGAGGAATTGCTTGAACAAATCCGCCTGCTCTCGAACATCGAAACCGACAACCGCAAGCTGCTGCAAATCGTCCTGCTGGGGCAGCCCGAATTGCGCGACCGCCTCAACAGCCACCGTCTGCGCCAGCTCCGCCAGCGTATCACCGTGCGTTATCATCTCGCGCCGCTCACGCGGCTTGAGGTCGCCCAATATATCCAGCACCGGCTCGAACTCGCCGGCGCGCGGGGCGTGCCGTATTTCACGCAGCCGGCCCTCTGGCGCGTTTTCGGTTACAGCCATGGCATCCCGCGACTCGTCAATGCCGTCTGTGACAAGGCACTGCTCGCCGGGTTTGTCGAACAAAGCGACCGCATCACCTACGAGATGGTGGGCCGCGCCATCCGTGAACTCGAAGGAAACATCCACCTATGAGCCGCATCAACGACGCGCTCAAACGCGCCAAGCAGGCGCAGCGACCAACCCCGCCGCCCAGCTTGCCGCCGCTGCCACCGGCTGCGCCCAGACCCGACCCGCCCCAGATGCCGCGGGCGGCGCGCCAGCCTGGCAATGTCCTTGGCTGGCTCCTGCCGGGAGTGATTGGTTTTCTGATTGTGGCCGCGTGTCTTTTTGTCGGTCTGGTCCTGGTTACACGCACCGCCACCAAAGCCGCCGGTGAAGCCAAGCCACTGGCCGCACAACCGGCGAAACCGGTTGTCGTCCCGGCGCCCAATCCCACACCTCAAACGCCGCCCGCGCCGCCGCCACCGCCACCACCATCACCGCCGTCACCGCCGCCCGAACCGAAATTGCAGGGCATTGTCTATACCGCGACGCGGTCGTGGGCGATCGTGGATGGCAAGACCGTCCATGTCGGTGACCGGCTCGGCGAATTCCGCGTGAAGGAAATCTCGCAACGTAACGTCACGCTGGAAAAAGCCGACGGCTCGCAGAAGAAATTGGGCTTGGACAAATAAAAATCCGCGTCATCATTTCGCGTGCGCTCCCTGAAAAAAATTTTTGCCGTGTCGCCCGCCACCGCCCGGGTCGCGCCGTTTGTGGTCTTTCTCGCGCTGACGTTCTGCCAGGGAAAATTCGGTGCGGCGTCGGCCTATTGGTTTTACTTCGCCAAAACGCTCGTGGGCGCGTGGCTGATTTGGGAAATGCGCCCGTTCGTGGCGGAAATGCGTTGGGCCATTAGTTGGGAGGCCGTCGCCGTCGGCACCGGCATTTTTGTGATTTGGGTTGGCATCAGCGGCGAGTGGACGACGCAAAACTCGCTTTGGGTGAAACTCGGCATTTCGCATCCGCCGGCAAGTCCGCCCAAGCCCTGGAACCCGAACGAACAATTCGGCAACAGCCCGGCGTTGGCGTGGCTGATGATCGTTACGCGGATTCTTGGTTCAACCTTTGTCGTGCCGCCGCTGGAGGAGGTTTTTTACCGCTCGTTTCTCTATCGCTGTATCGCCAAACCGGATTTTCAATCCGTGCCGCTCAATCAATTTTTGCCGCTGCCATTTTTCGCTACTGCGGTGGTGTTCGGCTTTTCCCACAACGAATGGCTGGCGGGCATTTTGTGTGGCGCGGCCTTTCAATGGCTGGTGTTGCGCAAAAACCGGCTGGGCGACGCGATGACGGCGCACGCCATCACGAATTTTCTGCTGGGCGTGTGGATTGTCTGGAAGCACGCGTGGCAGTTCTGGTAGGGACTTTTTCCTAATCTTAATTCTTTCCGTCCGGCGATTATGATTAAGAGTAGGAGCAAACGTGTTTCACGGCGTCTCTGTTCGTTTCGGCAACCAGTGACGTCCGTTCGCACTCGATTTGTCCTGGTGGTGTCGGATTTGAAACCAGATCCGCGAGTGGGGGACATGACGCGGTGCCGGTTGCAAATTTGACACGACCAAGCTGAAATGGGGTGAGCGTTCGCGTGATTGGCATCCGGCTTGGCCTTCAATTCAGCAAGACAGATGACAAACACGTGAACGCGAACGGGGAAACAACAATGGTTCCCCATTTAGTTGTCCCATCTGGCGAATCTTCGTCGCAGAAACTGACATTATATCATGCGGAGGTAAATGCTCAATTATGCTGTAGCCGACACTTCGGCCAAAGTTGACCGATTCAATCGCGGGGATCACCATGATCTTAACACGTCTTTCATTAATGAGGTCCTTCAGAGCAAAGCCGATTCTTTCGCACACTTGCTGAGGGGTGAATGGGTTCTTTTCACTTATAGGTACATCCATGACACAAATCAGCACCTTCTTGCCCTCCTTGAGCGCCTGTTCAATAAGCCAGCGATGGCCTGTATGCCAAGGTTGCCAACGACCGATGAACATAGCATAACGGCCGTCTCCAACCGTATCTCCCCGCCTAATGTAGCGATGCGCGGACATCATAGGTTTATGAAAGCAGACTTGCGAGTTTTTATCAAGGATTATTCGCCGAAATAAAAACCTCAAAATCCATCCGCTTCCCGGTGTTGTAGGACGCGCCTATTGGCTCCCTTTGGTAGTTTATGTATTGGCCTCGCGCTGTGCGCATTCAGGCGTAGCCATGTTCTTCAAGCCACTGCTCAAAGCATTCTGCTATTCTTACGGCTTCATATTCGGGTAATTCTTCCTTCCATTTGCCGGGCTGCCCTCTGCTGATTGATATGTGGTCAGGGTGCAGCATGAAACCACCAGATACGATGTCCTTGGGAGGAATCATCGTTCTGACAACGCTCGTCAAACCCAAGGCACGTGCCACCACCTTCCCGCTTTGACGTTGTTTGCGCAAGAATCTGTTTATGTGAGAGATGAATCGTTGTCTCACAGAAAAGGCTCGACCGATTTCTGCAAGCGCCGCATCGACAGTATTTAACTGCCGTATTACGGCGATATCATCTTCGTTTGCCAGTAGACCAAGGAAGTCAGCTATTTGTCTTGCGGCGGTTCCCAGATCCAAGAAGACTTCCTCGTATTTCTGCGACAACATTCTGTAAGTTGGACTTAGCTTCGCAATGGCATCCAGGTCGCTGCTCGTACGTGTTATGAAATCGTTCAGATTCGTACGCCCTTTCTTTTTTTGAGAACTGTACATATCCCTCAGGTCCCGGTAGATAAACAGAATACTTACTCTGCCCCGCCATCCGCTAACCCAATTGAGGTTGCGATTATACGACTTGAGCACTCCAACAATGGGCTGATCCTGGATGCTCTCTACACGACGGCGAAGTTCGCCCTCCTCTACCGAGAACCCCAATCCGCAGCCTACTTTAAGGCGTTCGATCAGCGTCCTGGCAAGATTGTATTGGAGCGTAGAACCAGCCCGGCTCAAACCAAGGCATAAGACAAGATGAGATTCCATTTTCGCCTGACAGTTTTGGCCAGAGCAGGTCTTGCGGTCAAGCGGTAGTGTGTATGCGGTATAGTGACATGCGGCTGACTAATACGACTTACACGGATGTCTCGCAGTTGCCACTCGCTGAGGCCATCAACAAATTGCCGACGTTTGGCACGGTGAAAGTGAACGCACCGGGGAACGCACCAAAATTAGTAAAACCGTGTCCAGCCGTGACCTCCCCTGTCCACTTGGGCAATCCCGTAAATGTCGAAAAACCTCTTGGAAACAATAGCGTTTGTCCGCCTGTGACGCTTGCTGACGCAGGGAGTTAAAAAGTGAAATTGGTACCCCGGCTAGGACTCGAACCTAGAACCAATTGAATAAGAGCAAGAGCAGGATTAGGACTTTTATTTCACCTCGATGTTGATGCGGTTGCGTTCGAGCGTGCTGCCTTCCTGCGCGGCAAGATTGGAGAGCGCCTCGTTATAGTTGGCGAGCGCGCGGATTTCCTGCGAGCGCGCAGCGGTAAGGTTGTTTTGATATTGCAGCACTTCAAACGTGGTAGCCTTGCCGACGGCGTAGGTTTTCTCCTCGGCGTCCAGCGCGGCCTCGGCGTAAATGCGCGCCTGTTTCGTGGCCTCCACGCTTTGGTAGTTGGATTGGGCCTGCTTCACCGCGTTGTCAATTTCCACCAAAACGTTTTGTTCGTATTGCTTCAGTTGCAACACTGTCTGCTGTAGCGTCACTTTGTCGGATTTATAGGTGTTGCGCGCACCGACATTGCTCAATGGCACGGTCAACTGCACGCCGTAGTTGTAATACGGCCGGTCGCCCTCATTGAACTGGTTGAACGTGCCGCTGTATTCCGCCCCCCCGCCGTTGTAACCGTAAGTGCCAAGCAGATCCAGTTCGGGGTAAAGCTGGTTGCGGTCAAATTTCAACTGGATGCCCTGCTTCTCCACGTTCAATTGCGCCTGCAACAGGTCCGGCCGCCCGGTCATGCCCTTCCGCCAACTGCCCTGCAAATTGAAAGTTTGCACGGGCGCGGTGAGCGTCTCCTTCGGCTGAATGTCCGTGTCGTGCCATTGGGAATAGTTCGTATCCGCGAGCAGGTTTTTCAACGTGTTTTGGTCGGTGACCAGCGTAAATTGCGCGGCAATCAGATTGGCCTGGCTCTGCGCCACCTGGGCTTCGTCCGACTGGACGCTCAAGATGGCAAGCGTGCCGATTTGCACGCGCTGGTTGTCCTGGTCAAGCTGCGTCTGGGCAAGCTCCAGCGCCTCCTGCTGCACCTCCACGTTTTCCAGCGCGTAAATGAGTTCGTAATAGGCATTCTCAACCGCGGTGACGGAGGTGATGATTTGCTGCCGCAGGCCTTGTTCGGAGTATTTCAGCTTGTTCTTGTCGAGCTTGATGGTCAACCGTGTGTTGTCTATCCAGAAATTTTTCAGCAACGGCTGTGTGAGCTGGGCTTGAACGGAGCCGCTTGAATTTTCATTGGTTTCCGAATGAAGCGTGCCGGCGTATTGATCCGAAACGTTGCCGCTGAAATTGTAAGACATGCCCCAAGGCAATGAGCCTTTGAGGCCGGAATTGAATGCGTTTTCGTATGAAGTCGTAGCCGGAATTCCGTCCGGATTGTATGAATTATAGCTGTGCTGGCCGGAGAGGTTAAACGTCGGATCGTAATTGCCATAAGCCGCGCGCAAATTGTAGAGCGAAATTTGCGGATTGTAGCGCTGGATTTGCACGTCGAGGTTGTGCTGGAGGGCTTCCTGGATGCAGTCCTCCAGCGACATCGCGCGCACGTTCGCGTTCGTCGTGACGGCGGTTGCGTTTGTCTGCGCCTGCGCGGCCAGGGCCAGGAAAAAAACAATCAAAACGACACTGAAACGTTTCATGGTGCTGTGCATGTTGCGGCTTCCGCCGCGGTTCGTCAAACCTAAGACGCGCCGGGGCGCCCGGAGGTAACCGTCTGGTTAATTCCAGGTCAGCCTGGATTTGCGCCCGGAGCCGGTGACGCGCCCGGCGTGACATCCTCGATGGCCGCGTTCTTCTCCAGCAGGTCGAGCGCCTTCTCGTGCAGGATTTGCTCGTAAAGCTCCGGCACGCCGTTGCGCTTCTGCAAGTCCTTGAGGAACTTTTCGAGCGGAATCTGATACAACGTCGCCAGCGACTGCGCGCGCTTCAAAATTTCCTCCTGCGACACCTTGAGCTTTTCCTTCTCCGCGATGCGCTGGATCAGAAACGACAGCTTCACGCGCTCCTTCGCGTTGTGCGTGGCCGCCGAATAGATTTCCTCCTTTTGCTGTTCAATCATCTCGCGGGTGACACCACGCTTGGTGTTTTGATGCACGATGTCATAGACCGCGTTGCGCGTCTCCTGCGCGACCGCTGATTCCGGCAAGTCAAAATTCACGCGGTCGAGCAACCCGCGGATGACCTGCGTGCGGAGGGATTTGGCCTGCGAATAATTCAACTCGTTCTCCAGGTCCCGCCGCACGCCGGCACGGAGCTTCTCCAGACTTTCCGCGTCGTAAAGTTTGGCGAACGCGTCGTCCATGGGCGGCAGGATTTTTTCTTTTATCTCAACGACTTCAATTTCAAAAATGCCTTTCCTGCCCGCAAGTTCCTTCGTCAAAAAATCGGCGGGGAAATCCACGCTGACCGCGCGCCGGTCGCCCGTCTTGGTGCCGGTGAGTTCCTCGGCAAAACCGGGCAGGAACGCTTCCGGCCCGATGTCCACCCAGAAATTTTTCTGTTCCGTCAGCCCCTTCGCCGTCGGCGCGGTGTCGGTGATGGGCTTGCCGTCGCACATGCCGGTGTAATTCACCACCGCGATGTCGCCCGGACGCGCCGTGCGCGCGACCGTCTCGAACTTCGTGTGCTGCCGCCGGAGCAATTCCAGCGCGCGCTCCACGTCGGCGTCGGTGACGGACTTGGCCTCGCGTTTGACCCGCAATCCTTTGTAATCGGGCATTTGAAATTCCGGCGCGGTCTCGATGGTCGCGGCAAATTGCAGCGCCTGGCCGCGGCCAAATTGAATCTCCTCGATGTCCGGGTAGCCGACCACGGCGATTTTCTTTTCGTCCACCGCCTTGCGATACGAATCGCCGATGAGTTTGCGCTTGGCCTCGGCCTTGATGTCGGCTTCGTATTTTTTGGCCACCAGCGCGCGCGGCGCCCGGCCCGGCCGGAAGCCCGGCAGCGACGCCTGTTTCTGGAAATCCTTCGTGACGGCGTCGAAGGCCTCGTCCACGGCCTTCGCGTCCACTTCCACTCGTACCAATTTCTTGCACGAGGCCAGATTTTCAACGGTGACGTTCACAAAAATTCTCTTGTCAGCGAGCCGCGCAAAATAACTGAACCGGCTGGATTCCGTCAACGGTTTTGATGGCCTACTAACGGAGTTTCCGCTTTGATGTTGCCGAATGAAGCAAATGCTCTTCATCACCGGCACGGACACCGGCATCGGCAAAACCGTCCTGACCGCACTGCTGACGCGGTTTCTCCGCAAACGCGGCGTGAACGTGGCCGCGTTCAAACCGATCTGCTCCGGCGGTCGCGACGATGCCCGCGCGCTTCATACCGCATTGAACGGTGTCCTGTCGCTTGATGAAATCAATCCGTGGCATTTTCGCTTGCCCATCGCTCCATTGCTCGCCGCGCGCCGCGAACGGAAGCGCGTCATGCTCGCCGACGTGCTCGCGCACGCGCGCGCGATGCAAAAACGCTTTGACGCTGTGCTGATCGAAGGCGCCGGCGGGTTGCTGAGTCCGCTTGGCGAAAATTTCAATTCGCGCGACGTCATCACTGCCTTGCGCGCGACGCCGATTGTCGCCTGCCCGAACCGGCTGGGCGCCGTCAACCGGGTTTTGCTCACGCTGGAAGCCCTGCCGGAGAGTTTTCAGGCCAAAGCGCGCGTTGTTCTGATGTCGCCGCCGAAACCGGACGCTGCCACCGCTTTAAACGCAAAATCGCTCGCGGAATTTTTTGACGCGAAACGGATTTTCATGCTGCCGTGGCTGGGCAAACAGGGTGGCAGTGACGCCTCACCGCGGCGTCCGGACAGCGCGCTGCGCTGTCCCGGCCATTCCGATTTTGACCGGGCATTGAAAAATTCCAAAGTCCGGCGGACGCTGGCTTCGTTGACGCAAATCTAATTTTTGGCCGGCGCGTTGGTGAATAGGAACGATTCCCGCCACGGCTGGTGGTTTTTGTAGAGTTGCAGCCGTTGTTGGATGCCTTCAAGATTTTTTATTTGGGCGGCGGTGGCGAGCTCAAGGGCTTTTTGCGTGACGTCCAGCGCGTTGGTGAAATCGCCGGTTTCCGCGCAGGCCATGCCGAGCGCGTCGAGCACGAGCGGTTGCGCGCCGCCGGTCAACGCGTTTGCCTTGGCCGCGAGCACGAGCGCGGTCTTCCCGTCGCGAATTTGAGGATTTTCGTCGGCGGCCAGCACATGGGCGGTGTAGGCGAGGATTTGAAAATTGTCCGGTTCAATCCGCAGCGCCTCGCGCAACTGGTCCATCG
>JBEKMU010000009.1:0-50137 GCA_049523555.1 Verrucomicrobiota bacterium
GAGGTGAAAAACATGTCATCGTCCGTCGAGCACGAAGCCTCGACGTCCAAGATTGGCGAGGACCAGATTTTTTACTGCAACCAGCGCGGGCTTTCCACGCAGGACGCCGTGAACCTGATCGTAAACGGCTTTTGCAAGGAAGTGTTCAAGGAACTGCCGATGGAATTCGCCGTCGAAGCGCAGAAACTTTTGGGCGTGAGTTTGGAAGGCAGTGTGGGCTAATATCTCCTCCTCGTCGTCGTTCGCGTTCTCGTCCTCGATTTGTGCAGTTTCGATTACGAGGATGAGGATGAGGACGAGGATGGATCAAAGACCAATTTTATAATGAGCAAACAACCGATTCTTGAAATCAAAAACCTCAGCGCGGGCGTTGAGGGCAAGCAAATCCTGAAGGGCATCAACCTGACCATTTCTTCCGGCGAAGTCCATGCCGTCATGGGCCCGAACGGTTCCGGCAAGAGCACACTGGCCGCCGTGCTGGCCGGGCGCGACGGTTACGACGTGACCGGCGGCGAGGTCATTTACAACGGCCATGACCTGCTCGATCTCGATCCCGAGGAACGCGCCCGCGAAGGGCTATTCCTCGCGTTCCAGTATCCGGTCGAGATTCCCGGCGTGAACAGCACTTATTTTTTGAAAGCCGCGCTCAACGAAATTCGCAAATCAAAAGGGGAACCGGAACTGGACGCGATGGAATTCCTCACCGTGGTGAAGGACAAGATGAAGCTGCTGGAATTGAACGAGGATTTGCTGCGGCGCTCGGTGAACGAAGGGTTTTCCGGCGGCGAAAAAAAACGCAACGAAATCTTCCAGATGGCCGTGCTCGAGCCCAAGCTGGCCATTCTCGATGAAACCGATTCCGGCCTCGATATTGACGCCCTCAAGATTGTTTCGCACGGGGTCAACAAGCTCAAGCGCGCCGACAACGCCCAACTGGTCATCACGCATTATCAACGGCTGCTGAATTACATCGTGCCGGATTTTGTCCACGTGCTCGTGGACGGCCGCATCGTTCGCACCGGCGGCAAGGAACTCGCGCTGGAACTCGAAAACAAAGGTTACGACTGGATTCTCAAAGGCGAAGCGGTTAAAGCTTGAAGCATGAATTTGGACGAAGCCCAACGGCAGCGCGTCACCGCTTGGATTCTTCAGGGCGCAAAGCTTTCGGAAATCCAAACCCGGCTGGCGGAGGAATTCGGTCTGCGGCTCACTTACATGGAAGTGCGGCTGCTCGTGGACGATTTGAAACTGACACCGAAAGACCAGGAACCGCCCAAAGCCGCGCCACAAATCGGCGCCAGCCCGACCGCGAGCGCATCACCACCGCCTGCCGGCAAAAAAACCTCCCCGACACCCGCCACGCCACCGCCAGCCGCTGGCGACGTGTCCGTCACCGTGGATCAACTCACACGGCCCGGTGCAATTGTCAGCGGCAAGGTCACGTTCAGCGACGGCCAGTCGGCGGACTGGTATCTCGACCAAACGGGGCGGCTCGGCGTTGTGCCCAAGCAACAAGGTTACAAACCGTCCGCTGCCGACGTGCAGCAGTTTCAGGTCGCGCTGCAAAGCGAACTTGCGCGGATGGGCTTCTGATTCGCGCGCCTTCGTCTTGCCGCGGCTCCACGCGCTTGGCACACTGAAGCGCGATGCGCGAACAATTCCGGGTCTGGGTTGAAAGTCTCGAAACCTTTGCCCTTGAAGTCATCTCCGGCGAACGCCGCGACACCAAAGCGGCGTTGATGCGTGCGTTTTTGTTCGGCAGTTCCAAACTGTTTCAAGTGGGTGTCAAGATGCGCCACTGGCTTTACAATGTCCGCATCCTCCGCGACAAAACGCTCGGCGTGCAGGTCATCGCCATCGGCAATCTCACTGTCGGCGGCACGGGCAAAACGCCGGTCGTGGAGAAATTCGCGCGCGAACTCCGCGACGCCGGCCGCAATGTCGCCATCCTCTCGCGCGGCTACCGTTCCAAACCGACGCCCATCCACCAGTTGCTGCTGAACAAAATCCTGCTGCGCGAAGACCAGACGCCGCCGCGCGTCGTCTCCGACGGCAAATCACTTTTGCTCGATTCCGAAATGGCCGGCGACGAACCTTATATGCTCGCGTCGAATCTCAAGGACGTCGTTGTGTTGGTGGACAAGAACCGCGTCAAGAGCGGGCTTTATGCGATTGAAAAATTCGGTTGCGACACGCTGCTGCTCGACGATGGTTTTCAGTATTGGGATTTGCGCGGGCGGCGTCATGACGTTGTGCTCGTTGACCGCCAGCAGCCTTTCGGCAACGAGCATCTGCTCCCGCGCGGCACATTGCGCGAACCGCCGTCGCACCTCGCGCGCGCCCACACGATTTTCATCACCAAGAGTGATGGCCAGACCGCCGAACTCCGCCAGCGGATTTCCCGGTTGAATCCCGAAGCCGCCATTATCGAATGTGTCCATCATCCGCTTTACCTCGAAGACGTGTTCACCGGCGAACAGCGCGAACTGAATTTTCTGCGCGGGCACAAAGTCGTGTCGCTCAGCGGCATCGCGCAGCCGGAAAGTTTCGAGCATAGCCTCGTGAAACTCGGCGCGGAACTCGTTTATTCCAAGCGCTTTGCCGATCATCACCGCTTCACGCAGCAGGAAATCCTCAACGTCATCAACCGCGGCAAGAAACGCCAAGCCGACACCATCATCACCACGCAAAAGGACGCCGTGCGCTTCCCGAAACTCGACCGGCGCGACCTGCCGATTTATTTCATGCGCGTCGAAATCCAGATTGTCAGCGGCGCGAATGACTTTCAGGACTGCGTCCGCAAAATCTGCTTCCGCTGAAAATGGACACGCTGATTTACTGGTTCGCCCGCGCGCTGATCACCGGCCTCCAGGCGTTGCCGCTGAACTTCGTCGCCCGGCTCGGGCGCTGGTGCGGCGTGCTGGCGTATCGGCTCGACGCGCGGCACCGGCGCGTGGCGTTGCAAAATTTGACCATGTGCTTTGGCCACGAAAAATCGCCGGAGGAAATCCGCGCCATCGCTCGGGAAAACTTCCGGCGCATCGGCGAAAATTTCGCCTGCGCCGTCAAAACCGCCGCAATGAATTTCGCGGCCTTGCGTCCGCACGTTGAATTTGCCGGTATCGAGCGTCTGCCCGGGAAAAACGCCGGTCAGCCGCTTCCAAACGTCGTCGTCGCCATCGGCCACTTTGGAAACTTCGAGCTGTACGCGCGGTTCGGACAATTTCGCCCGGACTACCAATGCGCCACCACCTACCGGGCGCTGAAACACCCGGCATTCGACCGCCTGCTGCAACAATTGCGCGAGTGTTCGGGCTGTCTTTTTTTTGAGCGCCGCACCGATGGCCCGCTCTTGCGCGCCGCGATGAACCAGCGGGGGATCATCCTCGGATTTCTCACCGACCAGAGCACCAACGGTTTTCGCGGGCTGTTTCTCGGCCACGATTGTTCGACCACGCTGGCGCCGGCTGTTTTCGCGTTGCGCTATCACTGCGAACTTTACACCGGTGTTTGCTACCGCGTCGCGCTGGCGAAATGGCGGCTGGAACTCGGCGAAAAAATCCCGACGCACGAAAACGGCAAACCACGTCCATCGGAAGAAATCATGCGCGACGTGAACCGCGCGCTTGAAGACGCCGTCCGCCGTGACCCGGCGAACTGGTTCTGGGTCCACCGCCGCTGGAAGGCGGCTGAAACGAAGATGGAGAATGGAGGATAGAAAATGGAAAGTCAGCCAAGCCATTTTCCATCCTTGCCGCGCCGAAGCGAAGCGGAAGCGGGCCGCCGAATCCTGGTGCGTGGGACGAACTGGCTGGGTGATGCCGTCATGACCGCACCCGCCCTGGCGCGGTTGCGCGAACAATTTCCCGAGGCGCACATCGCGTTGCTCACGCCGGAAAAATTGTGCGACTTGTGGCTGAGCCATTCCGCAGTTAACGAAACGATTTCGTTCGCGCCTGGTGAAAACGTTTTTGCCGTTGGCAAAAAACTGCGTGCCGGAAAATTTGATCTGGCGCTGGTGCTGCCGAACTCACCGCGTTCGGCGATTGAAACCTGGCTCGCCCGAATTCCTCGGCGTATTGGCCATGCGCGACCGTGGCGGAATTTTTTCCTGACGAACGCGATCGCTCCGCGACCGGCCGCGGTAAAAATGCGGAAACGTTCCGTGGCGGAAATCAAAAGGCTAATTTCCGAGACCCCAGACGCCAGACCCCAGACGCCAAACTCCGCTCACCAAATCCACGAGTATCTGCATCTGGTCGCCGCGCTGGGCGCAAATCCGGAACCAATCGTACCGCAATTGTTCGTCAAGCCGGAGGAGGTTGAAGTTGTGAAGAAAAAGTTCGGGTTGGAGAAAATCACGAACCCGATTTTCGGCCTGAATCCCGGTGCGGAATACGGTCCGGCCAAACGCTGGCCAACCTTGCGATACGTCGCTGCTGCCGACGAGATTCAGCAACGCACAAATTGCGTTTGGCTGATACTCGGTGGCAAAGGCGATGTGGCGACGGCAAACCTGATCGCAACCGGGATGCGCGTCGTCACGGCGGGACGTTCGGCCAGGATTAACCTCGCCGGAAAAACTTCACTCCGCGAGTTGATGGCGCTGTTGAAACTCTGTCGCGTGCTGCTGACCAATGACTCCGGTCCGATGCACGTGGCCGCCGCGCTCGGCACGCCGGTCGTCGTGCCGTACGGCAGTACATCACCGGAACTGACCGGACCGGGTCTGCCGGGTGACACGCGGCACCGGCTGCTAAAATCCAACGCGCCCTGCTCGCCGTGTTACCTGCGCGAATGCCCCGTTGATTTCCGGTGCATGAATAGTATTGCGGTGGAGCACGTCGTGGCAGCAGTTGTCGAGGCGGCGACAGCCAACTCGTAATGTCCGTTGGGCCAAATATCAGCAACCATTTTACGCATGCACCCAAATGAAGATATACTGTATCAACCTGGATCGGCATCCCGTGCGAATGGAACGGATGCGAAGGTGTTTGCATGGATTGGCGTTTGAACGCATCCCGGCCGTGGATGGCAAAACATTGGGCGGCCCTGACCGTCGTGATGTGTCTCGACCGGTTGGTGCCGACAATATAACCCGTTATGAACTGGCGTGTGTCCGGAGCCATCGCGTGGCGTGGTCCCGGTTTCTCGCGAAAGGCGAGCCGTATTGCTGCGTGCTCGAAGATGATGTGTATCTCAGCCCGGATTTTCCAAAATTCGTCAGCGATACGTCATGGATTCCGTCCCGGTGCGATCTGGTGAAGATCGAAACCTACTGCGAAAAAGTCATGCTTTCCCGCCACACGATTGACGCTTTGGATCGGGTGTTGACGGAATTACGCTCACTTCATCAAGGCACGGGCGCATACATCCTCAGCCGGAGAGGCGCGGAAATGTTGCTGGCGGAAACGGTCAGACCCGGCCTGCCGCTTGACCTCGTGATTTTTGACACAGACATTCTCCAGCGGCATGGCCCGCTGCTTCAACTCATTCCCGCATTGTGCGTGCAGGATCGGCACATTCCGGGCGGAATCGTTTTTGAGGAGATGCAAAGTTCGATCCAGCCGAAACCGATCAAGCTGCCCAAGCCGTTGCTGAAACGAATCCGCCTGGAGGTGTGCCGGCCGTTTCAGCAATTGCACACCGCCGCCGGGCACATCGTCTTTCAATTGCGCGCCAAGGCGCGGCGTATGGTGGTGCCCTACGCTTGAGGGCGTCCGGGGTGCACCTCACGTTTTCGGAGGTTTGTCACCTTTCAACTTTCATCGCCGGAAGAATGATTAGCTCACCTCCGAGAAATCATGATCTCCAAACCGGATGTAATTGCACCCGCACACCCGGGGCCCGTGAAAGCTGTCGGGAAATACGATGATTTTGTTCCTGAACAATTGCTTGATGAAGCCAATACCCGGAACAGATGGGATATTCAGGCACAGTTGAAGCGTGTAAAACCGTTCTCTATGCCTCGGGTTTTCACGTTGAAACAAAAACGGCGCGGATTTAATTAAACTTTGTGCCGTTGTGCCTTCGTGCTAATTTTGTTCCGTGGAAACGGTCACAAAACTTACGAATGAACTGGTCGCGTCGTATGCGCGTGTCGGTGGCATCAACCATTTGGACGGCAAAAATCTGCCGTCCAACCATGCCATCACGGCGATTACGCAGGATTTATTGCGGCTGTTGTTTCCCGGTTTTTTCGACGAGAAACCGATCCATTCGTCGGAAATCAAGGTGGTGACGGCGGAATTGCTCGATGCGGTGCTCGGCGCGCTCGAAGACGAAATTTACAAGAGCCTTGAATACAATCCGCCACCGGAACTGCCGAAAAAAAGCCTGCGATCGGCGGCACACAGCCTGACGCTGGAATTTCTCGAGAGCCTGCCGCGCTTGCGCGAGATGCTCCAAACGGACATGGAAGCGGCCTACGCCGGCGACCCGGCGGCGAAGAGCAAGGAGGAGGTCCTGGTGTCGTACCCGTTTGTCGAGGCGATTGCGGTGCAACGGCTGGCCCATGAATTGTATTTGAAAAACATCGCGCTGATTCCGCGCATCATGACGGAGTGGGCGCATTCGCGCACGGGGATGGATTTGCATCCGGGCGCGCAAATCGGCTCGCACTTTTTCGTGGACCACTGCACCGGCACGGTCGTCGGCGAGACGGCGATCATCGGCGACCACGTGAAGATGTATCACGGCGTCACGCTCGGCGCGAAATCCACCTCCGCCGTGGAACAATTGCGCGGCAAGAAACGGCATCCGACAATTGAAGACCGCGTGACGATTTACCCCGGCGCGACGATTCTGGGCGGCGAAACGGTCATCGGCGCCGGCAGCACAATCGGCGGCAACGTGTTTCTCATGGAAAGCGTTGCGCCGAACTCTGTTGTCCTTTACAACGCCCCCGAGGCGCGCGTATTGAGCAAGTCGGACCGGAAAAAGAAGGCGGCGGCGGATTTTCAGATTTGAGCAGCGAGTTTCCCGGCCAATTCCGGCGGCACGCGCTTCGGTTTTTCATTCAAGCCCGTACAAACGTGAAACGTTTCGGCTTCGAGAATCAATTCCCCCTTCTGGTTCACGATGCGGTGTGTGAAATTGACGCGCACACGTGAAACGAGCGTCGGCCGGACCTCAATGGTCAGCAGGTCGTCGTAGCGCGCCGGCGATTTGTAAATTAACCGGGCTTCAACGACGGGAAAAATCACGTCGCGCTCCTGCCATTCCAAGACCGTCGAACCGAGCGAGCGGATGAATTCACCACGCGCGGCCTCGAGCATGTCGAGATAGTGTGAATGATAAACGTGATTGCCGAGCGTGCATTCGGCATAGGTGACGCGGTGCTGATAACGGAACGGAACAGCCATGCGCGCAGCGTAAGGGCGAGCACCGAAAGTTCAACGCTGAAAACACACCGTCCCGATCTTAATCGTCATCGCGATTTTAATCTGGCGGCGCAATCCTTGAGATTAAGAGCCCGGACCAGATTGGGATGTTGTGGAAAATCCGGTTGCGCAGACGGTATTTGGGGTTATGTTGCCTCCGTGGATTGGCAGAAAATCATTTCACTGGCGATTGTGGCGCTGGCCGCCGGCCTGTTGTTGTGGGGGCGTTTTCGCCCGCGCAAATTCAGTTTCCAGCGCGACACGCATTGCGGCTGCTCGGCGCCGGGAGAGTCGTCTGCGCAGAAAAGTTCGATCGTTTTTCATGCACGCAAGGGCGAACGCCGCGAAGTGGTCGTGCGAATGAAGTGATTTCTTTCGCTTGCTTCTTTGCAAATCAGACAACATAATTTTCAATCATGGCCGTAACTAAAGTGAGTTCTGCGGTGCGTTTTATCTCCCGGGCGGTGGGTGTGCGCGGACGCGAAGGCGCGGTCAGCGGTCATTGGGTGCCGAACACCGACGTGTACGTGACGGACACCGGGCTGGTCGTCAAGGTGGAGCTGGCCGGCATGAAGAGCGACAGTTTGGAAATCACCGTCGAGGGCAACTGCCTCCGCATCAGTGGCAACCGGCCGGACGGCTGTCGTGCGCCCAAATGCAGTTTCCTGGTCATGGAAATCAGTTACGGGCCGTTTGAAAGCGTGCTGGAATTGCCTGCGGGCTACGACCTCAGCCAGGCGAAAGCGGCTTATGTAAACGGCTTTTTGCGGATTGACGTGCCTTTGGCACGCCAGCCGCTTTCCAAAACAACCAAGGTGCCGATCGCCGAAGGGTACTAACCTCGCCTGAGTTTTTCAGGTTCGGCGGCATCTAAACTGAAAGCAGGAGCGACGATGACCTCGCCAGAAACGGAGTTTGTCAGCATTCTGGACGCGCCTGAAAATCCGGCGGCGTCGCCACCCCGCATTTCCTCGCGTTCGCTCCCGGAGACACTGCCGATTCTCGGCCTGTCCGACATTGTGATTTTTCCCGGGGCCATCGTGCCCTTGCTCGTTGAGACCGAGCCGAGCCTGCGGCTCGTTGACGATGCGGTGGCGGGCGACCGTCTGATTGGCACGGTGCTGCAAAGCAAACCCGACGTTGCCGAGCCGCTGCCGGAGGATTTGCACAAGGTCGGCTGCGTCGTGCGTTTGGTGAAAATGGTGAAGTTTCCCGACGGCACCGCGCGCATGCTGGTGGAGGGCCTGTGGCGCATTCAGGTCAAGGAATACTCGCCGGCCGAGCCGTATCTGCGCGCCAAATACGAATTGTTGCGCGATTTGACGGAAGATTCGATTGAAGCCCAGGCGCTGTTTCGCAACGCGCAAAAACAGTTTCAGGAAATCGCCAAACTTTCAGCCGCCCTGTCCGACCACGTGAAGGTCGCCGCGATGAACATGGATGCGCCCGGTCATTTTGCCGACCTCGTCGCCGCCAACCTGAACCTCGAACTCAGTGACCGCCAGGAACTGCTCGAAACCGTTTCCGTCCGCGAACGCCTGCAAAAGCTTTTGCCCATGCTCAATCGCGAACACGAAGTGCTCACGTTAAGTTCCAAAATCCAGAGCGACGTCGCCACATCCATCGCCAAGACCCAGCGCGACTTCTTTTTGCGCGAGCAGATGCGCGCCATTCAGCGCGAACTTGGCGAATCCGATCCGGGCGCGAATGAAATCAAAACGTTGCGCAGTAAAATCGAGCAGACGCCGATGCCCGACGAGGTGCGCAAGGCCGCGTTGCAGGAATTGGAACGGCTCCAGCAAACCCCGCCCGCTGCCGCCGAATACGCCGTTTCGCGCAATTACCTCGACTGGATTTTGAGTCTGCCGTGGGAAAAGGAGACCGAGGACAAACTGGATTTGAAGACCGCCGAGCGGATTTTGAACGAGCAGCATTTCGGCCTGGAAAAAGTCAAGGACCGCCTGCTGGAGTTCATCGCCGTCATCAAACGGCGGAAACAGATCAAAGGCCCGATTCTTTGCCTGGTGGGTCCGCCGGGCGTCGGCAAAACCTCGCTGGGCAAGAGCGTGGCCGACGCGCTGGGCCGCAAGTTTGCGCGCATCTCGCTCGGCGGCATGCGGGACGAGGCCGAGATTCGCGGCCATCGGCGCACCTACGTCGGGGCATTGCCCGGACGCATCATCCAAACCCTCCGCCGCATCGAGAGCCGCAACCCGGTGATTTTGCTGGATGAACTGGACAAGGTGGGCGCGGATTTCCGGGGTGACCCGGCGTCGGCCTTGCTCGAAGTGCTTGACCCGGCGCAGAACAACACCTTCACGGACCATTTTCTCGATCTGCCGTTCGATCTGTCGCGCGTGCTGTTCATCACGACGGCGAACTGGCTTGACCCGGTTCATCCCGCGTTGCGCGACCGGCTCGAAGTCATCGAGCTGCCCGGTTACACCGAGTCCGAAAAATTGCAGATTGCCAAACGTTATCTCGTGCCGCGCCAGATCGAAGAACACGGCCTCGCGCGGCGGGAGATGAAGTTCACCGAGGCCGCGTTGCGCAAATTGATTCAGGAATACACCCGCGAGGCCGGCGTGCGCCAGTTGGAACGCGAAATCGCCGCCCTGGCCCGCAAGGTCACGCGCAAAATCTTCGGCAATAGCACGGCCAGAAAGCCGGTGGTGATTGCAGGTTCCACGCTGCGGGATTTTCTGGGCGCACCGAAATTTGTTTCCGAAACGGCGGAAAAAATCACCGAATTCGGCATCGCCACCGGCCTGGCCTGGACGCCGGTTGGCGGGGAAATCCTGTTCATTGAAGCCACGCGGATGCGCGGCCGGGGTAACCTGCTGCTGACCGGTTCGCTTGGGGACGTGATGAAGGAAAGCGCGCAGGCGGCATTGAGTTACCTGCGCAGCCAAGCCAAAAAGCTCGGCATTGACTTGAGCGATTACAACAAACTCGACCTGCACATTCACGTGCCCGCCGGCGCGACGCCGAAGGACGGCCCGAGCGCTGGCGTGGCCATCGTCGCGGCGCTGGCGTCGTTGTTGCTGAAACGGCGTGTGCGGGCGGGTATTGCGATGACCGGCGAAATCAGCCTGCGCGGCCGTGTGCTGCACGTGGGCGGCATCAAGGAAAAGGTTCTGGCGGCGGCGCGCTTCAAAATCCGGGAGGTGATTTTGCCGGAACTGAACAAAAACAGCTGGCTCGAAGTGCCGGCGGAGGTGCGCGCAAAAATCAAGGTCCATTTCGTCCGGCACATTTCGGAAGTCCTCCAACTCGCGCTGGAGCCGAAATGAAATTAACTTTTGTGTGCGAAAGATTTCATTCCGGTAGGGCCGCGCTGCTGCGCGGCCTGAATTTTTGGCGGCGCGGCAGCGCCGCCCTACCACTGATCGTGATGAATTTACTCGTTGCTGTTTGCGCAACGGCAGCAACGACGAACACTTTGTCCGACGCGGAAATTCAAGGACGCCAACTGGCGCAGCAACTTCTGGCGGAACGCCCTGCTGAAGATTTCACCAACACTGGTGTTTTGAAAATCCGCGACGCGAAAGGCAAACGTTCGGAAATTCCGGTAAAATGCGAAGTTGTCGTCACGGCAACAAATTGGTTGAGCCGTTATGAGGCGAAGTTTGGCAGTAACATTACCGACGTAACAACGCTGGTTGTGACACGTTGCGACGCGGAGTTGAATCATTATGTTCTTTTCGAAAATGAGAAAACAGCAAGAGTGGGTGGCAGTGCAAGTATTCATATCGGAATGGGTGTAAGCGGCAATCGAACAATGATTCCTTTTGCCGGTTCGGATTTCTGGGTTGCCGACCTGGGCCTGGAATTTTTCCACTGGCCGGAGCAGAAAGTTTTGAAACACGAATTGCGGCGGAGCCGGGCCTGCACGGTTTTGGAAAGCACGAATCCAAACCCGTTCAAAGATGGTTACTTACGCGTGGTTTCGTGGATTGATAACGAGAGCGGCGGCATCGTCCATGCCGAGGCTTATGACGCGAACGGCAAGTTGTTAAAGGAGTTTAACCCGAAATCGTTCAAAAAAGTGAATGGTCAATGGGAGCTCGAAGGCATGGAAATCCGCAACGTGCAGATCGGCTCGCGCACGCAGCTGGAATTTGATCTGAAGGTGCCATGAACCTTGCGGCGTCGTAATCCGGACCGTCATCCAAAGCCCAATCCACCTTTTCCCTGGCGATCAAGATTCGGGCCGAGGTTGGGAATAAGTCGGCCGGTCACGCACTTGACATCATTGCAGGGACGGCGCAGGCTGCGCGCAGTCAGTATGAACATCATGTCCCGTCTGAATTTAATGCTGGTGTGCACCTGCGTTCTTTCCGGCGCACGGGTTTTTGCCGCCGAAACCAATCCGGTTACTCCGCCACAATCGGTGGATGCCGCAACACAGGCAATGGCGAACGGTTATCTGCAAATTCAGGAACAGCTTCATGCCACGCAACTGGCCATTGACAACAGCCGGCGGCAGGCCGAGGCGGAGGCCGCCACCAACACCGCCGCTTTGACGGCGCGCATCCAGGCCCTCGAACAAACCATCAACGACCAGCGCGCCAGCGAAATCGAGGCGGCACGCAAAACGCAGCAGCTCGCGCTGTTCATGGCGGGCACATTCGGGCTGATCGGTTTGGGCATCATGCTGTTGATGGTTTATTTTCAGTGGCGCGTGTTCACACAACTCATCAAGATCTCCACGCGGCAACCGTCCGCGCTCGCGCTGGGCAACCACCGGGCGTTGCCGTTGGTGGAAGCGGCCAACGAACTCGCCGCCCCCGCCCGCACCGCGGTGGAATCGTCGAACGCGCGTTTGTTCGGCGTGGTCGAGCGGCTGGAAAAGCGCATTTTGGAATTGGAACAAAGCGCGCGCGCGCCGCTGGCCGAGACCGGCACGCCATCCTCTGCCAACAAGAACAAGAATGGATCGCCGCCGGATGCGAACGACCGCGAAGAATGTGTTGCCAACCTGATCACCGAGGGCCAGTCGCTGCTGAGCGCGAACGAACCGCAGAAGGCGCTGGAATGTTTTGAAGTGGCGTTGCAGTTGCAGCCGAAACACGCCGAGGCGCTGATTAAAAAAGCCGGCGCGCTGGAAAAGCTGGGGCGGCTGGACGACGCCGTCGTCTGTTATGACCGCGCCATTGAGGCGGACGGTTCCATGACCATCGCTTATCTCCACAAGGGCGGCCTGTTCAATCGCATGGCGCGCTATGACGAGGCGCTGCGTTGTTACGAACAGGCGTTGCAGACGCAGGAGAAGAAGTTTGCGTGAAAGCAGGGCGGCTCTGCCGTTGTCAGTTGATTTCCTTCGATTGCAGATGGCCCGGTTTCAAGCGGGCGCGGAGCAACTCAGTCTTTAGTTCGAGCAATTCCCGGCGTTGCGGGCTTTCACCATAAAAACGATTTTTGTTCGCTCAACAACTGGTCGCCGCGCCAGAGCGTGGCGCGCCACGCAACGAGCTCGCCAAAATTCTTGTAATCCGCGCTGCCCACGGTCAGGGAATTCCAGCGGCGCAGGAGCGGCGGCTGGGCCTCCTGTTCCAGCATGGTCCGGGTGGGCTTGCCGCCCGCGCCGATGCCACGGAGTTCGATGCGCAGTTTATATTTTGCGGCGGCTGGATTTTCGACCTGCCACAAAAAGTCGAAGCGGATGCCTGAAATCTCGTTGGTGTGCTGCCGCAGGTAAGCCTGGTAGGCGTCGCGGTCATAAAGGCTTGGTGAAATGGCGTCGTGCCCTTTCAAGTCGAGAAGCAGCGGCAGCATTTTAACGATGCGGCCTTTTTCAATCCCGTCGGCGAAGGCCGGGAGCACGGTGAGCAGCAGCAAAATCATCAAGAACCGGCGCATGACGGAACAATAACGCACAGTGCGGCAAACTCAACTCCGATTTGACATCGTCTTAATCCTGTTCTTGATCGTTGGATGAATCGGCTCCGGACGTTGGCGCGGTCACTTCCAGTAAAAACTCAAAACCGGGATGTCCGTCGTCGAATTGCGGAAAACGATGGCGATATATTCGCGTTTTTGAATGCCGATTTGCGCGGTGACGTGGACTTCGAACGTGGAACTGCGCGTGGTGACAAGGTTTCCCGCCTGCTGAGGAGCCCCGGCGCTTTGAAGTGCTCCTGCGGCGTTTGGGAACGGCGTGTCGTCCTCCGTGCCGTCCACGCCGTCGGGACCGGCGCGCAATTTGATCAAGTTTTCGGCTGTGACGGCGTCCATGCCGGGAATCATTTGCAGGACGTTTGCGTCGGCCGTGTTGATGTTGATGCTCCCGGTGGAAAATGGCGTAAAAACGTCCACCAGTCCGAACGGGTAATTGGGTGCCTGGCCGGGCGCAGTACCCAAGCCAAGTTTATGTTGGAACGCGGCGGGCTGGTGATTCGTCGCGCTGCCGCCGTAATACATTTCAGGCGTGACGCCGCGCACGAGTAACAGTTCGGACAGGTCGTCAATTGGCGCGTTCTTGGCGTAGTAGGGCGGATTGAGTCCCTGATAATAATCGCTTTCCGCACCAGCGACTCGCGGCGGGCCAGCCGGACCAATCCAGTCCTGAATCGAATCCGCCACCACGGAAATGTCATTGGCATCCACGCCCATGAGTGTGAGCGCCTGCTGGATTTCGAGGCCGTTGGCATTGTTAATGTTCGCCTTGCGTTCGAGGTCAATGATTTTGACTGAAACGGTTCCGTCCCCGACGGGATAATTATCCAGCGACAAACCAGCCAGCGGGCCATTGGTCTCGCAATCGGACCCCGGCCCGCCCGCCCAGATTTGGTTCAAGGAATCATAAGGGCACTTTTCCTGTGCCAAAACCCAGCGCGCCAGTTCCACGCCCGAACGGCCGAGCCAATATAACTGCGTTTCCGAATTCGCGTTGAACGCGAGCCGGGTCTCCACTCGCATTGACAGTGCGAAACCCGCCGCCAGGGCGGACAACACCAAAATCGCAATCACCGCGACAATGAGCGCGATGCCGTCAGAGTTGTGGCGAAGGCGGATTTTCATCAGTGGCGGGTTTGCAGGCCGGCCGGCAGGGTGCTGGAAGGAATCGCAATGAAGCGCGTTACCGCGAGCTCCGGCGCGGCGTTGCCGGCGTCAGCGTTGCCGCCGAGCGTGAAACTGATGCGCACCACCGCGGGAATCGTATTCGTGGTGTCCCACTCATCCACCCAATCCATCGTTTTGGCGTCCCAGCACTCAACGGTGAATTTTTTCACGTCGCGCGTCAGCACGAGCGGGGTTTGCAGCTCGTCCGGGTCCATGTCCATGAGCACCGGATTCTGGCGCAGCACCAAATCCTTTTCCGAACCCGGCCCCGGCTCGACGCTGAAAATGAGCCGCCGCAAGGCCAAGCCGCCGAATTTTCCGTTGCGCGGGAAAACATCCGGCAATCGCGCGGTGAAGCTCAATATCGGCTGGTCGCCGTTTTGGGCGACGAAGCTGTAATACTTCCTGGACGCCTGAAACGACTGGACGCAAGTAAGCGAATCCTCAATCGTCCGCAGGGCGATGCGCTGGCGTTGGGCCCGCGCCGCTGTGCTCTGACCGGCCTGCGACGCGCGCAAAATCAGTGTCCAAGTCGAATAAATCGCCGCGATGATGATGCCGAAAATTGCGATGGCGACCATGATTTCAACCAGCGTGAAGGCGCGGGCGAATTTCGAATTGTGAATTTCGAGCGATGAATTTTTTTGTGCGCCGGCGCGCGACCTTCGCCGTTGACCACTCGAAATTCGGAACCCGAAATTCGGAATTGGAAATGTCTTCTTCAAATTCATGGCCTTGCCACCGTGGCACCATCAAGACTGCCGGCGGGCGACTGGGGGCTGAAAAACAAATTGGTCATGCTTGAAATAATCTCATGGTTGCCGGTCGTGCTTTGCACGGTATAACCCACCTGGTAAAGTCCCTTGGGCCCTTCTTCCTGAACATCGTAGGTGCAATCGTAGTTGTTGTAGGCGTCACCGAGCACGTCGCCGAGGTTGACGATGTAAGTGCCTTCGACCAGTCGGTTGGTCACCGAAAGCCAGGACGCCACCGCGCCCGCGTCCACCAGCGGTCGTTGCAGCCGCCGCGCGTTTGCGAGCGAACTGGACACTAGCGCCAAAATCGCGAACAGGCCCATGAAAAAAACACCAATGGCGATCATCACTTCCAGCAGTGAAAATCCGCGCCGCCGTGTGCCGGTTTTGGTTTCCGTTTTCATCTGTTCACGTCCGACACGGTCGCCAGACCGGTGGAAAACTCCAGCGTGATTTTGCGCCAGTCGTCGCTGGAGTGCAGCACCAGCGTCATCTCGTCGCTCGTCCCGTCGGGGTAAAAGAACACGCGCGCCCAGGGCGACGCACCGTAGTCCTGCAAATTGATGTCGAGCATCGCAATCTCGACACCGGGGGGCAAAGTGGCGAACGTGACCCTGCCGGAAGATGCATTTACGCCCCCCCCCACGCCTTCTACTCCGAACCGGCGTTCCGGCGGATAAAAAACGACCGCCGTTTTCTGGTTCTGCAAAATCGCCCGCGTCCGCGCCTCGGCACAAATGTCTTCCACGTTGCTCACCGCCTTGCGCATGCCCTCCTTGCGAAAGGTTTGGAGGATCGAAGGCACGCCTATCGCCGCGATGAGGCCCATGATGGCCACGACGATCATGATTTCAATCAACGTGAACGCGGCAAGGCGACCGGTGACGGTTGGCGGGTGACACGCATGCGCTTCGCACGTCGCAGTGTCTTTCTTGTCACGTGTTACATGCCTCGGGTCACTCATTGGAACTTACGCATGGATTTGGGAAACCAGCCGGAACAACGGCAGCAAAATGCTGATCAGCAGGAAGACCACGATGACGGCCATGACGATGATCAGCACGGGCTCGATGAGATTGGTCATCACGCGCAGGCCGATTTCCAGTTCGCCTTCGTAGGTGTCAGCGAGATTGTTCAACGCGCCCGGCACATCGCCGGTTTCCTCGCCGATGCGCACCAGGTCCACCATCAACTGCGGGAAAAGTTTGCTGTGCCCCAGCGGTTGCGCGAGCGTCTTGCCGTCCGTGACGGCATCACGCGTCTGGGCGATCGCCTCCTTGATCAGGCGGTTGGACATGACCTGCTCCGTGATTTTCAATGCGGTCAGTACCGGCACGCCGTTTTGCAATAGCGTGCCGAGCGTCCGCGCAAACTGGCCGAACAAATTCAGTTTGACCACCTTGCCGAACACCGGCGCTTTCATTTTCCATTCGTCCAGCTTGCGTGCGCCCGCCTCGCTGGTCTGAAAGCGCTTGAACAAAATGACAGCCACCAGCACCAGCGCGCCCAGCAGCCACCAGTAGCGCTTCAGAAAATAGCTGAATCCGATCAGCATGCGCGTCGGCAATGGCAGTTGAACGTTGAAACCACCGAAGATGACGACGAATTGCGGCAAGACGACGGTCATGAAAAACACGATGATGACCACGCCAACACAGCACACCATCGCCGGGTAAATCAACGCCGAGGTGAACTTCGACTGCACCTCGGCAAACTGCTGGAAATGATTCGCCATGCGACGCAGGACTTCCACGAGCGAACCGCTTTGCTCACCCGCGCGCACCATGTTGACATACAAATCCGAAAAAATGCGAGGCTGCCGTGCCATCGCATCCGACAAACCGCGGCCCTCGGAGACTTCCTGTTTCAAGTCACGGCTCACCTCGGCGGGAATGCCCTTGGACTCCAGATGTGTCATGCTGTTCAGCGCCACCGTCAGCGGCATGCCGGAGTTGAGCAGATTCGCCAGTTGCTGGGTGAACGTCGCCAGTTCCTGCAACCTTGGTTTGCGTTTCTGCTGTAGTTGTGCGCGCACCGTCGGCGGCAAAAACGCGAGCAAATCCACTTTTTTTCCGTCGCGTTGCTGGCCGTTGGCGACCGCGCCGCCCTTGGCCGTGTCCACCGCGATGGGGAAAAGCCCCAGCCGCTGGATTTGCACCAGGGCCGCCGGACGGTCAGCCACCTCCAAAACGCCTTCCACCAGCTCGCCGGAACGGCGCCGGGCCTTGTAGGAAAATTGCGGCATATCCCTTTATCTAAAACCGTTGCGCGCCAAAAGTTTCACGCGCCGCCGCGCCGGTAGCCCTGCAAATCCAGCGTGACGTGCGCGTAACCAATTTTTTTGAGCGCGTCGGTGACCTTTGGCGAAATGCCGTCCTCCAAAAATCGCGGGATCTCCGCCGGCCCAAGCTCGATGCGGGCCAGATGAAGTGCGGAATGCGGAGGGCGGAGGGCGGAGTTTGGCGCGTCGGAGGCGGCACTGTTTCCATTCCGCATTCCGAACTCCGCACTTCGCATTTCATGATGCCTCACCCGCACGTTGTGAAATCCCAGATCGCGCAAAACATTTTCCGCCTGTTCAATCATGGCCAGCTTTTCCGGCGTCACCGGCTCGCCGTGCGGTACGCGCGAGCTCAGGCACGCCATCTGCGGCTTGTCTGCCGTCGGCAAACCGAGTTGCGCCGACAGCTCGCGGATTTCCGCCTTCGTCAGGCCGGCTTCCTTGAGCGGCGCGCGCACTTGAAACTCCGCCGCCGCCTGCGCGCCGGGACGGAAATCACCCGCGTCACTCGCGTTTTCACCATAGGCAATCACCGCGAAATGGCCGGCGCGCGCCAGCGGCATCAATTGTTCGAACAACTCGTGTTTGCAAAAATAACAGCGGTTGACCGGATTGGCCGTGTAATCTTCGTTTTCAAATTCCTTCGTCTGAATGACATGGACCGGGAACGAGAATTTTTCAGCCACCGCCAGCGCGTCGGCGAGTTCACGCCGCGGCAAACTTGGCGAATCGGCGATGACGGCGAGGAATTTTTCGCCGAGCGCCTCATGCGCCACGCGCGCGAGCAAGGCCGAATCTACGCCACCCGAATACGCTACCAGGCATGAACCGTAGTCGCGCAACAGCCGGCGCAATTGTTCAAGTTTGTTTGCTGACACGACTCCAAAACTCGCATTTTCCGAACCGCTTGTCGAGTCGCGTAAAAAGCTTGACGCGGACGGCGGTTTGGGTTGTTTTGGAGGCAAGATGAAAACGAAAATCTTTCTGGCATTTCTGGGAGTGGTCATCGTCACCGCCGGTTGCGTCAACACGGTGAGCGGCACGAAAACGGCGGCCTTGTTGCCTAACCGGGATCAGGTTCAAGGCCGTTATCAACGTTCCGTGGACCAGGTCTATCAAGCGGCGGTGCAGGTCATTCAAAACGACGGTGTGATGGTGACGGAATTCATTCCGCACGACACGACCAACACCGTGCGCGCGTTGCAAGGCAAGGTGAACCAGCACAATGTGTGGATACGTGTGGCCGCGGAGAGCCCCCAAGTCACGCAGGTCACCGTGCAAGCGCGCACGAAGGTGGGCGGTGACGTTGACCTTGCCCACGAATTGGAAAAGGAAATCGCGCTAAAGCTGACGACGCAGTGAGCCTGGTTTCAAACCGAGCTTCTGTTCATAAACGCCGAGCTTCACGCCCGGCGTTTCTTTTTGCCCTTTCAGTTCCAGTTTCAAACGCCCCAGCCGCGCCCGGGCCAGTTCCGCCACCGCCGAATCGGAAAATCGCTCGACAATCTTTTCCAAAGTCTGGCGCACCGTGTCGTAATCCGCGCCGTGGCGAATCTGCAAATCCGCCAGCAAATTCAGCCAATGCGCCACGTGCTTGGCCGGCTGATTGGGATATTCAATCAATTGCTTCAACTCGCCCGTGGCCAAATCCAATCGCTGATAATGGTCTGCATAAATGATGGCAAGTTTCTCCCGGATTTCCGTGTCGAGCGGATGCTGTTCCAGATGTTTCACATAGACGGCGGCCAGCTTGCCCGGCTCCATTTTCTCGGGCTGCAGGAATTCGGAAGATTCGAGCAGGCCGACATTTTTTATGCCTTCCGGCACGGCCATCGGCTGGCGGTCGTGCGCCGCCAGCAAATTCTTTTCCGCGCCGCCCAGATGCGCGATGCGTTGTGCGGCCTGTAGCGACAATTCCGTTTCGGGAAATCGCTCGATAATTTTCTCCAGCGCGGTGCGCGCCGCATCCGCGTTCTGCGCCAGCTTGAGATGCCAGTCGGCGAGCTGGTTCATCGCAGCGGCAACCTGCCTGGGCGGCGCGCCGGGCGAATCGCAGAAAAGATTCAGCGTGATTTCCGCGCCGGGCAAATCCTTCATTTCCTCGGCTTGGATGCCGGCTAACAGCATCACGCCCTCAAAATCGTTTGGAAATTTCTCGAGCTGTTTGCGAATTTCGACAATCGCCTCAAGCGGCTTGTTTAGTTTCTGTTTTGTCAGAGCGATGGAATAATACGGTTTGGGTTCCGGCGGTTCGTTGCCACCATCAATCGCGCCGGTCAACGGTTTGGCGATGACTTCAATTATACTATGCCTCCAAGTGACGGCCATGGCCGCCCCACAAATCAGCATCAAAAAAAGAGCGCTGAGGGCTTCAAGTCCGCCCGCTCTAAAGCCGGGAACGGCCACTTTTAACGCAAACCCAACGACGATGACTGTGAAAATCCATTTGAAGATCAGCTTTGGCGGATTTTCGCTGCGTTTGAGCGAACGGATGAAAAGCCAGATTCCAAAGCCCAGAACGATGGTGAGCCAAAAAATGTCGGCTGCGAGTTGTAAATTCCGGCTCATGACTGGTAATGTCAACCTCGTCCTGTTTTCCAGTTGGTGCAAGCCAAATCCAGCCCTGTATAATCTTGTTCCTGTTCTTAATCATAATCGTTTGCCGATGGGATAAGGATTGCGATGACGATCAAGATTATGGTCCCACTAAATTCACCCGTAACGATACGGTTTTGCCATTGCGAACGTGTTCGGCAAATGCCGCACTTCGCGCACGTCGCCATCCGCCAGCAACACCTCGACGATGTCGAACCGGATTATCACCGGCGGATTTTTCAACCGGCGCAAATAGTCCAGCGCCGTTTGCGAAAGCAATCGTCGCTTGCGCGCGTTGACCGCCGCCGCCGGGCGCGTCCAACCCTCGGACGAACGGGTTTTGACCTCGACGAACACCAGGCAGTCGTCGTCGCGGAAAATCAAATCAATCTCGCCGCGCGCCGAACGGAAATTGGCCGTGAGAAATTTCAATCCCTGGAGACGCAAATAACTTTTCGCCGCCCGCTCGCCCAGTTTGCCCCGCCGCAGATGTTCCGGCTGGTCGGCGCCGAACAGTGATTTGATTTTTTCGGCAAGGCGCATACGCGTCATAGCAGACGGTTCTGCGCCGGTTTTAATGGCGCGAAGCTGCGCCGGTGGATCGGGCACGGGCCGTGCACCGCCAGCGCGGCGAGATGCCGCGTGGTGCCGTAGCCCTTGTGCGCGGCGAATCCGTAAACCGGCCATTGCCGGTCGAATTCGAGCATGAGCCGGTCGCGCGTGACCTTGGCCAGCACACTCGCGGCAGCGATGGAATAACTCCGCGCATCACCCTTCACAATCGCTGTTTGCGAAAAGCGCAATGTCTTTACGGGACGGCCATCCACCAGCGCGTGCTGCGGCGCAGGATTCAAATTCGCCAGCGCGTCATTCATGGCACGGTGAGTTGCCTGCAAAATGTTCACAGCGTCAATTTGCGCGGCGTCAATTTGCGCGATGGCAAACTCGACTTGGCCGCACGAAGTCAGAAAGGAGAAAAAATTTTCGCGCTGCGTTTTGGTGAGTAGCTTGGAATCATTCAGGCCTTCGAGTTCGCGCGGCAGACCGGCTTCCGCCCATTTCGCCGGTAAAATGGCCGCCGCCGCCACGACCGGCCCGGCCAGCGGACCACATCCGGCTTCGTCCACACCTGCGACGCGCGTCGTGCCGCAATTCCATAGAACGCGCTCAAACTCGAAGCGATCAACTGGATTTGCGCGGGCCATGGTGTTTGATTCCAAGTTGTTTGGCTGCCGCCGAGCCTAGCGCGTTTTGAAAAGTTGTCAGCCTTGAATTTTTCGATGACGCGGAGGATTTTTTTGTTTTGCAAAATCCGTGTGCATCCGCGTATAGCGGCGTGGCCGCCACGCGGCTTTACGCCGTGTCAATCCGTGGTTAAATTTCCGGCATGAAAATCGAATCTCTCCATATCGGTCTGCGCGTGCGGCATCCGCAATACGGCACCGGCACGGTCAAAACGATTGCCGAGACCACGGCGGACATTCAGTTTGACGACGGCAACAAGCGTACCATCGCCCCGGAAGCCGCGGGCCTCGAACCGGCCGAACCGCAGACGGCAGTGAGCGGTTTGAACGTCCCGCTCAAACATTTTATCGAGCAAACCGTGGATGCCGCCGTGGTCAGGTTGGGTCTGGAAAAGCCGGAGGCCGTGGTTGAGAAGCTCGGTGTCCGCTGGCATGGCGGCAAACTGGTCATGCATCCGTCCGACCCGGTGTTGCAAACGAAGGAAGTCCCGCTGGAAACCTTCTTCCATAAAATCGTGATGGTGCGGAACAACCTGCGCGTGCTGGAACAGAAGATCAACGCCAACGAAAAGTTGACCGACGGCGAAAAGGTGGAAATGCAGCAATACATCACACGCAGCCAAGGCTCGCTGACCACCTTCAACGTGTTGTTCAAGGAAAAGGAAGACCAGTTCTGATGGAAGCGCCGGAATCTGGCTTGCCGGACCGCAACTCGAAGCGGAGCGGAGAGCGAATGATTCAAAATCGCTTTTTGCGAAGGCTCATCCGGAGGCCGTCTTCAAGTAGCATTCAAATTGGCTCGCGCGTTCCCGGTTGGTAAATGCAACGGCTGTCTTGATGCGCCACGGGCAAAATTTTGCAGTGTGGGGAACTTCGCCAGCGTTGTGCTTTTTTAGACGCGCGTGAAGATCTTCCGTCGAACCAACATAGAAGTGCCTTGCGTTCGATTCGCTTTGCAGAATGTAAACGTAGAAAAATTGCATCGGTAGAGGCCCGCCTCCGCACCTTGCGCTTCCGCCTTCGTTTCACTTCGGCGCGACAAGCTGGCGCGGCAGCCTTCGCTCTTCGCTCCGCTAAAACTGGCTTGCCGCTTCGTAGCTCGAAGCGGAGCGGAGAGCGAAGGCTGGTGCGCGCTGCAGGGTTTGAACCTGCGACCCCCAGTGTGTGATACTGGTGCTCTACCGCTGAGCTAAGCGCGCAACCATTACAGCCTATTCAGCACCCGCATTAATTCAAGATTTTCTTAGGACCGTGTCCCGCTGCGCCCAGTCGGGATTGGCGCCCGGATAATCCAGGTTGTAATGCAGCCCGCGGCTTTCCGGGCGCATTTGTGCGCAGCGCACAATCAATTCCGCCGTCGTCGCGATGTTGCGCAGTTCCAGCAGGTCGCTCGTCACGATGAAATTCCAGTAATATTCTTGAATTTCCTGCTGCAGATTGGCGAGGCGCTTTTGGGCCCGCGCGAGCCGCTTGTTCGTCCGCACAATGCCCACGTAATCCCACAGGCAACGCCGGATTTCGTCCCAGTTGTGCGAGACCACGACCATTTCGTCCGGATTGTGCGCGTCGCCGGATTGCCACAGCGGAATTTTCGCGTCCACCGGGGGAAGTGAATGGGCAATGACTTTTTCCGCCGCGCGATGCGCGCAAACCAGCGCTTCCAGCAAGGAATTGCTCGCCAGCCGGTTTGCGCCGTGCAAACCCGTGCAGGCCACTTCACCCACCGCGTAAAGTCCGGCAATGTCCGTCTCGCCATCCACGTTCGTCACCACGCCGCCGCATTGATAATGCGCTGCCGGCACGACGGGAATCGGCTCCTTGGTGATGTCAATGCCGTAGCGCAGGCACGTCTGGTAAATGTTGGGAAAGCGCTCGATGATGAACCGTGCCGGTTTGTGCGTGATGTCCAGCCACACGTGTTCCGCGCCGCTCTTTTTCATCTCGCTGTCAATGGCGCGGGCCACCACGTCGCGCGGCGCGAGCGATTTCAACGGATGCCAGGCATCCATGAATTCGACGCCGGCGAGCGACTTGAGCACGCCGCCTTCGCCACGCACCGCTTCGCTGATGAGAAACGATTTGGCCTGCGGATGATAAAGGCACGTCGGGTGGAACTGGACGAATTCCATGTTTGCAATCGCCGCGCCCGCGCGGAACGCCATCGCCACGCCGTCACCGGTCGCGATATCGGGGTTCGTCGTGTAGAGATAAACCTTGCCGCAACCACCCGTGGCCAGCAGCGTTACCGGTGCGGTGAACGCCCAGACGTGCCCGGATTTTTTGTCGAACACATACGCGCCGAGGCAGCGGTTGCCATCTTTCAAAGCGACCTTCTGGCTCGTGATCAAATCAATCGCGATGTGGTTCTCGAAAATTTCAATGTTCGGCTGCCGTGACGCCGCGTTCAGCAACGCGCGTTCAATTTCCCGCCCCGTCACGTCCTTCGCGTGCAGAATGCGCCGCTTTGAGTGGCCCCCTTCGCGCCCGAGATCGAGTTCCCTGCCGCCGTCTTCGGCCGGTGCATCACGCTCGGAAAACTTCATGCCCAACTCAATTAATTCCGCGATGCGCGCCGGGCCTTCCTCGACGATGGTGCGGACGACGTTTTCCTTGCACAGGCCCGCGCCCGCCGTGAGCGTGTCGCGCATGTGCAGCTCAAACGAGTCTTCCTTGCTCGTCACTGCCGCGATGCCGCCCTGCGCATAGTTCGTGTTCGACTCCGCGCGGTCCTTTTTCGTGACAATGGCCACGCGCCCGTGCGGCGCGACCTTCAGCGCGAAGGATAACCCGGCGATACCGCTGCCAAGAACCAGAAAATCAAATTGTTTCATTTCAAGCCCGTAAATTCTGCGGCTTAAATGGGGTATTGTCAATTTGCCAATTTGGTGTTATCAATAAGTCAATGCAAACCCTGACGTTGAAAATGCCGCCGGAACTTTCCGACTGGCTGGAAAAACGGGCGCGCGAACTGAACCGTCCTAAATCCGAGATTGTGCGCGAGGCGCTGATGTCCCAGCGCCGGCGCAAAAACGCGGAAAGCGTCGTTGCCCGCGCGGGCGATCTCGTCGGCAAATTTGCCGGCAGCAGGCATTCCAGCCACAAGCGAAATCTCAAGGGTTTCGGTTCATGCAATCGTTCCTGACCGATTCCGGCCCGCTCGTCGCGCTTTTGAACCGTCTCGACGAGCATCATCGCTGGGCGCGTGATCAATTCGATCATGTTCCCTGCCCGGTTTTGACTTGCGAAGGCGCAGTGACCGAGGCGTCTTATCTTCTTCAAGCTGACGGGCTGCCTCCTTGGGGCATACTTGAATTAATCGAACGTAAAATCGTTGCCGTTCATTTTGACCTCGAATCAAATCTCGACCGCATCCTTTCGCTGATGAAAAAATATGCCGACACGCCAATGGATTTTGTGGACGCCTGCCTTGTTTCCATGACCGAAGCCAAGCGCGACTGCCGCTTGCTCACCGTTGATTCGGATTTTCGGGTTTACCGGCGATTTGAACGGCAGACCATTCCGCTTATCTTTCCGGCGAAATAATTTCAAAGACGCGCATTATCAATCAACCGCGTTTTGCCGACGAACACCGCCAGCGCCATGTGCGTGCCGCGCTTTACTTTTGAGACGGGCAAGAGCGTGTCCGGTTCAAAAAATTCCACGTAATCCAATCTGGCATCTGGCTCGCGTTCAATCAGCCTTTTCGAAGCGGATTTCAATATCGCTGCCGGGACGGTTTTTGATTTTTTCACGACGGTCCGCGCTTTTTGAATTGCGCGCCAAAGCGCCGTCGCCTCCCGACGTAAATCACCGACAAGGTATTTGTTGCGCGAACTCATGGCCAGCCCGTCGTGTTCGCGCAGCGTCGGCGCAACGACGATTTTCACCGGAAAATTCAAATCGGCCACCATGCGTTTGATGATAGCGGCCTGCTGCCAGTCTTTCGCGCCGAATACGGCCACATCCGGCAAGACGAGGTTGAACAACTTGGCGACGACCGTCGTTACGCCGCGAAAATGCGCGGGCCGTGACGCCCCTTCCATGCTTTGCGATAATTTTTCTTCAACGACGTAGGTGCTGAATTCGGTAGGGACGGGGCGCTGCACCGTCCGGTCATCGCAGCGCGACGACCCTACCGAATACATTTCCTTGTCACCGGGTATGAACACAACATCCACGCCTGCTTCGCGGCAGAGTTTTAGATCACGCTTCAAATCGCGCGGATATTTGAAAAAGTCCTCCTTCGGCCCAAACTGCGTCGGGTTGACGTAAATGCTCACGACCACAACGCCGCTTTTGCCGACGGCCCGTCGCGCGCGTTTGACGAGGCTCAGGTGCCCCGCATGCAAACAGCCCATTGTCGGTACCAAGCTGACGCGCGTCCCGGTGCGTTTCCAGCGCAGAGCGAGTTTCTGCATCGCGGCGATGGAAGAAACGATTTGCATGGGGAAAAGTTACCGGCGAAACGCAGGCAATCAATGCAATTGTCGGGCGAAGAAAGTGGTGCCACAGGCGTCTCACCTGTTGTTTCCGGCGTCGCGCCGGAAACCGTCGAGAGAGTCGAAACGTCGCTTTTGACGACTTATGGCCCGCGAACGGCGGGTTGCGACGAAATTCGGCGGGACGCCGAATTTGACCCGCAGGACGCGGGTGCCACCCAAAAACCGCGCTGGAATTTTTCAACGCGGCAAACTTCAAGTGAGAATTTACTATTGCTCGGCGAATAGCGACCGGTGCGTGTCACACGACTGGTTGGTGGGCATGTCGGGCACGCGATCGTTCGCCTGCACGATTTTGTTGGCGAGCATCCACGTCTCGACTTCGTCGCCGCTCACGTCAACGAGCATCTGGCCGTTGATCTCGACGCACGGGCTCAGCATCTGGCCGCTTTTTTCAATCATCTCCTGGCGTTGCAAGGGGTCATTGATGATGTCGCGGTCTTCGTAAGGCAGGTCGTATTTCTTGAGGACGGCGCGGACGCCCATGCTCCAACCACAGGTCGGTTTCAAATAAGCGATGATTTTTGGCTTTCCCATAGTTTTGTAAAAATTGGTTGCCCAATGCCAATATACTGCCACATCTCTTCCCGACCGTAAAGAGTTTTTATCGCTCAATTTCACCCTGTTGCGCGGAAAGCACTTTTCGCGACGGAACGTAGTTTGCAATGAATTCGCGGTAAAATTCCGCGAACGTGCCGGCGGCAAGATGCGCGCGCACGGCGGCCATTAATTTCAGGTAGAGATGCATGTTGTGGAGGCTCACCATCCGCAGGCCGAGGATTTCATTCACGTTCAATAGATGCCGGAGGTAGGCGCGCGTGAAATTTTTGCACGCGAAACAGTCGCAGTTTTCTTCAATCGGGCGAAAGTCCGCCTTGCAGGCGCCAGCCTTGATGGCGAACGCGCCCCGGCGCGTGATCGCCGTGCCGTTGCGCGCCACGCGCGTCGGCAGCACACAATCGAACATGTCCACGCCGCGCGCAATCAATTCAAGCATTTGAGCGGGTGTGCCGAGGCCCATCGCATAACGCGTCTTGTTCGCCGGCAAAAACGGTTCGGTCAGCTCAATCGCCTTGAACATTTCGGCTTCGGGTTCGCCGACGCTCACGCCGCCGATGGCGTAGCCGTCGAATTCCATCGCGACGAGCGCCCGGGCGCATTCCTCGCGCAACGCGGCGTTGCTGCCGCCCTGCACGATGCCAAAAACCTGTTGCCCTTTGGCACGTGGCTGTTCGCGGCATTCGCGCGCCCAACGAATGGTGCGCTCGATGGCATGACGCTGCTCGTGCGCGGGCGCGTCGTGCGGCGGACATTCGTCGAATACCATAGCGATGTCTGAACCAAGCACGCGCTGGATTTCCATCGCCTCCTTTGGGCCGAGGAACAGCGGCGCCCCGTCCACATGCGAATTGAATTCGACACCGTGCGGTTTGATTTTCCGGATCCTGGCAAGGCTGAAAACCTGGTAGCCACCGCTGTCGGTGAGAATCGGCAGTTCCCAGTTTATGAACCGATGCAGCCCGCCGGCGGCGCGGATGATGTCGAGTCCGGGCCGGATGTTGAGGTGATACGAATTGCTGAGAATGATTTGAGTGCCCATCTCGCGGAGTTCGCGCGGGTCGAGCGCTTTCACACTAGCTTGGGTGCCAACGGGCATGAACACCGGCGTTTCGACGACGCCATGTGCGGTCGAAAGCCGGCCAAGCCGCGCCTTGGTTTGTGAATCGGTTTTGATCAATTCAAACATCGCGCGAAGATTTTATCAAAACGGCGCGGTTGAACATGAAATTTTGAGTTCGGTTGCGCCCATTCAGGGGTTGCCCGCCAAATTCAGCAAATTTCTGGCTTCAAACAGAAAAGTCCACCACCAGATCAATATCACGCCGCCGCGCAGATAAAACGAGACCGCCAGAAATCCCATGCCGATTCTGCCGGCCAGGAGCGCCGCCAGCAGCAGCGGTGGAACCGGCGTTGGGAGCGACCGGATTTTCATCGCCAGCACGCAAGCTCCGAACAGGACGGTCAGGCTGGTTGCCACCCAACGGTTCTTAAACAGCCGCATGAGCCAGGCAAAGGGGGCGAAGAGCAGGAACAATTGGTTGAAGGCCAGGGAAAACAGCACCAATGCAAACCATTGCTTCAGGTCAGCCGGGTATTCTTCCGGAATTTTGGACCGGAGCGACGGGTCAAGCAACAGATGAAACACCACTGCAACGGTGATTCCGACCAGGGTCACCGCGATGAACGGTCCGGTTTCCAGCTTGAGAACAAAGACCGGTCGGTTTGTATATTGCGTGTGCCACGCAAAGACAAAGCCCCAAAGGACAATGCTGCAAAAGAAAATCATGGCCTCCAAATACCAGATCGGAGCAGAACGGTTCAGCCAAAGCGACACTCGCGGATAACACGCGAGCGCAGTGGCCAGCGCGGCGATGCCCGCCAATTTCAAGACCCTGGGTTGGGTGAAGCTGCGCACGTTTTGCCTGCTGGATGTTGGCCGGAAGGGTATGCACACCGCCCTGCACAACCAAGATTCTTCTTGCCGATTGCCGAGTTCAGCAAACGAAATGTCCGCCAGCACATCGGGGCGGTTTGTTCCCGCCCCTTTTTCAACACGGTGAGGTTAATCCTCTTTGCCGAACAATTATGATGAAGAGCAGGATTAAGATGGAGCCGGATTCTCCGGGTCGCCAAATCAATCAGTTGCCGTCAGCCTGAGAATTCGCGGGACTAAATTCGTTCGCAAAATTCAGAATTATTCCACCTCCAGCCTTTTCAGGAGGTGGTTTCTATGCTAGAGAAAAGCCAGCAACGAAAGGCCCACTATGATGCTTGAATACGCTTTGGAAAAATTTCCGTTCACGGTGAAGTTGCGCGACGGCACGGAATGCACGGTGCGCCCGCTGGGCAAACGGGACGACGTGCGCCTGCACAAGTTTTTCCTTGCCGTGCCCGAAGAGGAGCGGTTGTTCATCAAGCAGCCGATTTTCGACCGCGCGATGTTTAAGGACTGGTGCCGGCACGCGGATTTTGAGCGGAACCTGCCCCTGCTGATGCTGCACCGGCAGAAAGTCATCGGCGAGGCAACGTTGCACCAGCGTTTCGGCGGCTGGAAACGCCACATCGGCCTCGTCACGGTGCTGACGCATCCGCAATACCGCGGACGCGACGTGGCGAAAATCCTGGTCGCGGAAGTAGTCGAGATTGCGCGCATCCTCGGCCTGCGGCGATTGGAGGCGGAACTGAACGGCGAACGCAAGGTCGCCATCCACGCGCTGGAACACATCGGTTTCCAGCATCTGTTGCGGCAGGAGGACTACGTGCTCGACATGAAAGCCATCACGCACGATTACGTGCTCATGGGCATGGACCTGCGAACGGACGAGGAATATGCCGGCGTCGGCGGCTGAACTTCAGGGCTGGCTGGTGATTTTCTGCCAGTTGACACCTTGTGCGACAGCGTAAGCGGCGAAGGCTTTCTCGTTTTGAATCAGCACCGCGCGCACGACGCTCGAATCATCCGCGCGGCCCAGTTCCAGAATGCTGTCTGGAATGATACCCATTTTTTTGTGCGCGTAGAGCAGCGCAAAGACTGCTTGCGCGACCGCGGTGTAGGGCAAATCCTTGTACGCGCCTTCAATCGCGTCCTCGACAGCATTGGCGAGAAATTCCAACTGGTCCACGAGATGCGGGAAATGGGGCGTGGTGATTTGCGTGAATTCGAGCTTCCACTGCGGCAGTTGACGCAGGACCTTCTCCGCGATGTTTGGCGTGATGCTCGCCGCAGCGCTGTTCACGAATTTCGCAATTTCGGGCATGACGGCGGCAATTTAGGGAAAGGCCCGCCCCAGTGAAAGCAAAAATGTTGTGACAAACGCGCTTCCATTGACCGCCGGATTCCTGCTAGGAATAGGCCGTGCAAGACCTCATCGCCAAAGCCAGTACGCTGCTGGAAGCGCTGCCGTATATCCAGAAGTTCAGCGGCGCGACCTTCGTCATCAAATACGGCGGCAGTTTCATGGACTCGCCCGACGCCAACGTCCGCCACAGTGTCGCCCGCGACGTCGTTTTTCTTGAAGCCGTTGAAATTAATCCCGTTGTCGTTCACGGCGGCGGCAAAGCCATCACCCGCGCGATGGAAAAGGCCGGGCTGAAGGCGGATTTCATTCAGGGCCAACGGGTCACTGACGAGGCGACGGTGAAAATCGTGGATGACGTTTTGTCGGGCGAGATCAATCCGGAGATTGTCAAAACCATCAAGGACCTCGGCGGCAAACCGGTTGGCTTTGCCGGGCGGGGCATTTTCAAATGCCGCAGGCTCCGGCTCGACGACCGGGGAAATCCGGGCCGGAAAATTGATATCGGTTTCGTTGGCGAAGTGGTGGAGGTCAACACCGCGCCATTGAAGGAATGCATCTGGAGCGGCTTCACCCCGGTCATCAGCCCGACCGCGATCGGCGAAGACGGAAAAATCTACAACTGCAACGCTGACGTGGCGGCCGCTCAAGCGGCCATCGCCCTCAAGGCGAAGCGGCTGGTGTTCATGAGCGACGTGCCGGGTTTGTTGCGCGATCCGAACCAGCCGGGCTCAATCATTCCGCACCTTAAAACCGGCGAGGTCGGCGAACTCAAGAAGAACGGGGTCATTGACAGAGGGATGATCCCGAAGGTGGACAGCGCCGTCGCCGCCGTTCAATCCGGCGTGGAAAAGGTTTCGTTCGTGGATGGCCGTGTGCCGCACGCCGTGCTGCTGGAAATTTTCACCGATGAGGGCGTGGGGACGGAAATCGTTTTGTAATTTACGATTTACGGTTTACGATTTACGTGCGGTTGCTGGATTCGGGTAGTTCTCGTCAATCGTCAATCGCAAATTATAAAGATGAAAGAAGTTGTGCCATCACCGCCGCCACTCGTTCACAACCAGTTCGAGTCGGTGCGGGAGTTGTTCAGCAAAAACGTCGTGCCAAGCTACGGCCGCTTCGACCTCGTTCTCAGCCACGGCGCGGGCAGTTATTTGTTTGATGTTGCCGGCAAACGCTATCTCGATCTCGGCGGAGGCATTGCGGTCTGTTGCCTGGGCCACGCGCACCCGGCCATCACCGAGGCGCTGGTCGAGCAATCGCGGAAACTGATTCACGTTTCGAATTTGTATTTCACCGAACCGCAAGGCCGGCTGGCCGCTGAACTCGTCAGGCGCCTCGGCCCCGGCAAATGCTTTTTTGCCAACAGCGGTGCGGAAGCCAACGAAGGCCTGTTCAAACTGGCGCGGAAATTCGGCCACGACGAAGGCCGGTTTGAAATCCTGACGGCGATGAACTCCTTCCATGGGCGCACGTTGGCGGGCATCGCCGCCACCGGCCAGGACAAGGTCAAAAAAGGGTTCGAACCGATGATGCCGGGTTTCCGGCACGTCCCGTTCAATGATCTCGATGCCGTGCGCAACGCGCTTTCGCCCGCGACGGTTGCCATCATGATTGAAGGCGTGCAGGGTGAAGGCGGCATCACGCCCGCAACGCCCGAATACCTCCTCGGCCTGCGTGCTTTGTGCGACGAGAAGAAAATCCTGCTGTTCATGGACGGCGTGCAATGCGGACATTATCGCACCGGACAGTTTCAAAGTTTTCAACGGATTTTGGAAAACGTTCCCGGCGGCGAAAAGTTTCTGCCCGACGGCGTTGCGATGGCCAAATCGCTTGGTGGCGGATTTCCCATTGGCGCATTTTGGGTGCGCGCGCCGTTTGCCGATTTGCTGGGGCCGGGCACACACGCCTCGACGTTTGGCGGCACACCGCTGGCCTGCGCCGTCGCGCTCAAGGTGCTCGAAGTCATCGAACGCGACCGGCTCGACGAGCACGCCCGCAAACTCGGCGAATGGCTCAAGCGGGAATTGGAACGGCTCGCGACGAATTATCCGCAAGTCGTCAAGCGGGTCCACGGCCTCGGTTTCATCCTCGGCCTGGAATTGGTCGAAAAAGAGAAAATTCCCAGGTTTGCCGCTAGCGACAAGACTGCGGCCATTCAATTCGTCAATCGCCTGCACCAACTCGGTGTGATGACCATTCCGGCGGGCACGCAAATCGTGCGCCTGTTGCCGCCACTGAATCTCAAGCCGCAGGAAGCCGGCGAAGGCATCGTGAGAATCGAGGAAGTCGTCAAATCGCTGGCGTGACTTTTGCATGACGCCCGCAGCTCACAAACATCTGGCCAGGCGCGATCCCGTAATGAAATCGCTCATCCGGGAGCATGGATTTTGCGCACTCGTGCCGGAAACACGCCGTTCGCCGTTCCAATCGCTGGTGCAGGCGGTGGCGCACCAGCAGCTTAATGGCCCGGCGGCGAACACCATTCTCGCGCGATTCAAAAAATTATTCCCCAAACGAAGATTCCCGCGCGCGGAGGATCTGGCGTCGGTGACGGATAAACAATTGCGTGCCTGCGGGTTTTCCTTCGCCAAGATTGCGTCCATCCGCGACATCGCGGCAAAAACTTTGGATGGCGTTGTGCCGGCTTCGCGGCAGATTGTGAAGTTGTCCGACGACGAAATCATCGAGCGGTTGACGGAAGTCCGCGGTGTCGGGCGCTGGACGGTGGAGATGCTGCTGATTTTCCAGCTCGGCCGTTCCGATGTTTTACCGGCGGACGATTTTGGCGTGCGCAACGGTTTTCGCCATGCCTATAAAAAGCGCGACCTGCCCATGGTGAAGGAACTGCTTGCGTTCGGCGAACGCTGGCGTCCGCATCGCACGACCGCCGCCTGGTATCTTTGGTGCGCGGCAGACGCGGCACGCAAAAAGAAGTGACGTCCGGCCTGACTTGGGTTATAACCTTTCTTTGGGCAAAATTCCCAAAATTTTTGGAAAATGAAGCATTTGTTATCATTGGAAAAATTGCCGAGCGCGGACATTGAGAAAATCCTGCGTGACGCCGTCGTGTTCAAACGTGAACGGGCGCGGCAGGACCGCAAACCGCTGGCCGGACAAACGTGGGCGCTGATTTTTTCCAAATCGTCCACGCGCACACGGGTATCCTTCGAGGTCGGCATCCGCGAACTCGGCGGGCAAACGATGTTTCTCAACGCCAATGACATCCAGCTTGGACGCGGCGAGCCGGTCAAGGACACGGCACGGGTGCTGGGCCGGATGGTTCAAGGCGCAGTCATCCGCACGTTCGCGCAAAGCGACGTCGAGGAGTTCGCGGAATTTTCAAAAATTCCGACCATCAACGCGCTCACGGACGACGAGCATCCGTGCCAGATCATCACCGACATTTTCACGTTCAAGGAAAGACGCGGACCGATTGCGGGCAAGGTCGTGACGTTCATCGGCGACGGCGCGGGCAACGTGGCGGCGTCATGGATTTTTGCCGCCGTAAAACTTGGATTTGAATTACGCATCGCCGCGCCGAAAAAATTCCAGCCGCCGGCTGAAATTTTGAAACGCGCCGGCGGAAAAATTGTTTGCACCGAAGATTTGAAGGCCGCCGCGAGCGGTGCGGACCTGCTCTATACCGATGTCTGGGTTTCGATGGGCCGGGAAGCCGAAGCCGCCGAGCGCCTGAAAATGCTGGGCGGTTATCAAGTCAACCAGAAGCTCGTGAAGCTGGCCAAACCGGACGCGTTGGTGATGCACTGTCTGCCGGCCTATCGCGGCAAGGAAATTGACGAGGAAACGTTCGAAGCCAACGCCGACACGATTTTCACGCAGGCCGAAAACCGGTTGCACGTGCAAAAGGCGATCTTGAACTGGGCGGTTTCGTAGGACGGGCATCCTGCCTGTCTCTGATTTGGGAAGATGGAGACGGGCGGGACGCCTGTCCTACTTCGCAAACTGGCGTAAATACTTCACCGCCACTTTAAAATCCTTCGGCCACGGCGCAGTGATGGTCAGGGTTTCGCCGGTGACGGGATGGGGCAGTGTCAGTTGTTCCGCGTGCAGCGCGACGCGGGAAATCAGCGGCCGTTCTGTGTGTCCGCGCTTGAGCCGGTAATCCGGTTTCAATCGCGAAAGCCAGAGCGGTTTGCCGCCATAAAGTTCGTCGCCGACGATGGGCAAACCGGCGTGGCGCAGGTGGGCGCGAATCTGGTGGGTGCGGCCGGTATGCGGCTCGCAGCGGAGCAACGTCCAGCCGGAGAATTTTTCAAGTACTTCAAAAAACGTTCGCGCGCATTTGCCATTTTTCGGGTCAACCCGCATCAGGCCGGTCCTGACCGGATGGGGCGCGAGCCTGGCATCCACCTCGAATTTTTCCTCCGTCGGCGTTCCTTGCACGATCGTGGCGTATTGTTTGAGCGGTTTTTCGGAGCCGAACAAATTGGCCAGCGCAACGAGCGCCAGCTTGGATTTGGCAAGGAGGATGACGCCACTCGTTTCGAAATCAAGCCGGTGCGCATTCATCAGATAATTCAGCCCGCGTTCGCGCGCCCACGGTTTGCTGCCGGCGATGGCGGCGTGCAGCAACTTCATCAGATTGGGCCGCTGCGGATCGTAGCGGTCAGGCGAGGTCAAAAGTCCGCTGGGTTTGTCGAGCGCGAACAGGTATTCATCCTCAAAGAGGACCGGAATTTCCCAAAACTTGCGCGCGGCAGGTGACGAGAGTTTGATGCAGCTCACAATTTTTAATTGCAATCCCGGTCTTAATCGTGGTTGAAAAACGGATTAAGATTAAGATTTATCTGGGGCCGGTTGCAGTTTGTGGGTGAAAGGCCGGCGTATTACGCAATTCACGGTCGGCTTCGATCTGCAGCCACTCGTTGAACGCCTCGTTTTGCTGCGCGCGGCGGAGTTGAGCGATAAATTGCGGCATTTGTGCGTTCATGGCAGCCTGATCCACCGGCAATTGGGATTGAACGTAAAGGACAACCCCCCCATCGCTTGTTTCTTCGAAACCACTCGTGTGACCAACCGGCGTGCTGAACGCGGCCTGCTTGAGCTGATCCAGTTCGGCACGGTCGCCGAGTTCGGGCAAGTCCCGTGTGGTCAACGAAAACGGCGGCAGCACCTGTGGCTGCAAACCGGCGGCGACGCAGGCGGACGCGAAGCTATGGCCGGCAGCCATCTGGCTGGTGAGTGTGTGAACGAAATTGGTGCCGGCGCGTTGCGCGAGCAGTGTGGCTTCATGCAAACGGTAATCCTCCGTGACGTGGGCGCGGATTTGGTCGAACGACGGGATTTCGCTGGGCAATTGTTTGACCAGCGCAACGATGTAAACGGCATCCGGCCCGACAACCGGGCCGGCGAGCGGCTCGTCGGGTGTCAGCGAAAAGGCGGCCCTGGTAAACTCGGCTGGCGCCGCGAATTCTTCCGGTCCATAGGCGCTGGCGAACGGAGCGGTGAGATGGACGGTCAATCCTTTTGGCTTGGCGACGGTGGCGAGAAGTTCCGGCTTCGCCGGTTCGTTCGTTGGCACAAGGGCGAAAAGCGCGTTGGCAAAGTCATTGGCCTGCTGGTTCGCCTCGGTGAACGCGCGATTCCGGATCAGCAACTCACGGATTTTCGCCCTGGCCGCGTCGGGGGTCCTGGCATCAGGAAAATAATCCGGACCAAGCTGGCGGTAATTGGCCTCGACCACTTCCTCGAAGTTGGTTTTGACCCATTCCGCCTTCGCTTGCGCCAGGTAGTTGGACACGTTGAACTCGACATAGCTGACCTGGACGCGGTCAGGCAGGCGGTAGGCTGCGAGGTAATTCGTGTAAAATTGCGCGACGGCGGGGGGCGTGACCGCGACCGCGGACAAATAGTTTGACGGGGAAAAGAAAACGGCCTGCACGGAAAATTCCCGATGCTCGCGCTCGTACTCCGCGGCTGCTTCCTGCGGCGTGACGAGTGCGCCGGGCAAACCCACCGTCTGAACCAGTTGTTGGATGACCAAGTCATGGCGAACGTATCGCTTGAAATCGTCGGCGGTCAGGCCTTCCGGCTGCAAGAATTGTTTGACGAAGGCGTCAATCTGCACCGGTTGCCGGTTTCGCCCGAACGAACGCAACATTTCCACCGCTGCTTGTTCCGCTGCGTCATCACTGATGTAAATACCCAGGTCAGCGGCTTTTTGATTGAACAGCAGGTGGATATAGATTTCACGCTCCAAGTCGTCTCTGGTAAGATTAGGATTTTTGTCCGGCCACTCGCCGTAATGAATCCGATAAAAAATATAGTACTCGCGTCGGCTTTCAACGTAATCTTCTTGCGTGATTTTGCGGCTGTAAATCGTGCCAAAATCACCGTGCATGCGCCCGCCGCCGCTGTGCGCCGTCGGTCCTGCGCCCCAATAAATGAAGGAAATAATCGTGAGCCCGGCGATGAGCCACCACAGCCACTTTGAATGCTTGCGAATCGTCCCGATCATAGTGAAAAATTAAATGCAAAGTCTAACTTGCGCCAGCGAACATGGCAAACGGAAATTCGGGTCTGGGATTCGGGGTCTGGCATCTTGGGGCTGAGGTCTGGGTTCAGGAGACTTACACCAGATGCCAGAACCCAGTCCCCAGACGCCATTCCCTATTTCAGCCACTTTGCCGCGTCCGTCGCCGCGTAGGTGATGAGAATGTCCGCGCCCGCCCGCCGCATGGCCAGCAGATATTCCAGCGTCACCGCCCGTTCGTCAATCCAGCCGCGCGCCGCCGCCGCCTTGATCATCGCGTATTCCGCGCTCACGGCGTAGGCCGCGGTCGGATAACCGAACTCGGTTTTGACACGATGAATCAAATCGAGGTACGCCAGCGCCGGTTTAACCATGACAATGTCCGCACCTTCCTGAATGTCCAATGCCACCTCACGCAACGCCTCATTCGCGTTGGCCGAGTCCATCTGGTAACTCCGCCGGTCGCCGAATTTGGGCGCGGACTCGGCGGCTTCGCGGAATGGCCCGTAAAACGCCGAGGCAAACTTTGCCGCGTAACTCATGATGGGCGTGTCAATGAAACCATTTTTGTCCAACCCGGCGCGAATGGCACGAACGCGGCCGTCCATCATGTCGCTCGGGGCGACGATGTCCGCGCCGGCTTCGGCGTGGCTGGCGGCGGTGCGCGCGAGCAGCTTTAGCGTCGGGTCGTTCAGAATTTTCCCGTGCTGCACGACGCCGCAATGGCCGTGCTCCATGTATTCGCACAGGCAAACGTCCGTGATAACGAGCAGCGACGGCACTTCTTTTTTCAACAACCGGACAGTTTGCTGGACGATGCCATTTTTCGCATAAGCGCCGGAAGCCTTCATGTCCTTTTTTTCGGGAATGCCGAAAAGCAAAACCGCCGGGATGCCGTAGGTGTGGGCGCGCGCCGCTTCGCGTACAATTTCATCGGGCGAAAGCTGAAAGACGCCGGGCATGGCGGCGATGGGGTGACGTAACCTGCGGCCGCTGCGAACAAACAGCGGCAGTACGAGTTGCTCGACGCTCAACCGCGTTTCAGTCACGAGCCGGCGCAACGCCGGCGACTGCCGCAACCGGCGTGGGCGATACACGGGAAATCCGGGCAAATTCACGAGACTATTCTAGTTTTAAAGCGCAAAGTGCAAAGCGGAAAGTGAATTCACATGCTTTTTGAGCCGGGTAGGACGATGCCGAAAATCAAAAACGCGAACAGTGCGAATGCAAGTGCGACCATTCCCCATTTTGGTTGGCGGCAAAAGAAAAGAATGATGCTGCTAATTAACAAAGCAACAAAGGAAAAAAGGCCTTCCAAAATAGATAGGCCACCAGTGGAAAACCAAAACTGTATTTATCACCGTTATTCCATAACAGAATGGTAACGGGACTGGCCAAAATAAGATAAATTTCCAATGCAAGAACGACGATTTTCCACCAATGTTTTTGCGCTATGGGTGTCGCACTCACAATTTCGACTCTGCTTCCGTCAAAAAAGTTTGTCCAGAAAAAGTTAGACACGGATTTCACGAATTAACACGGATTAAATCGGTGAAAATCCGTGCCATTCGTGTCAAAAATTCATTGTTCCGGCTTTGCAATTTTCCGGATTGGATTACCTTTCCGTCATGCGGCGGCTAAAACAGATTTTCTGGACGGCAGCAACGCTGGCCGTTCTGTTTTTTGGGATTTATCTCGGATTCACCGTCTCGCACTGGATCCAGACAGGTTCAGGATTGAGGTTTGAAAATACCGCAACGGTCGTGCAACAGGTGCAAACGCTGTCCGACCTCGTCACGGTCAAATACGTCATGGAAAAGGTTGTCATCCTGGAGGACGCGAAGTGGTATGGCGAAAGCCGCGTGCTCCTGCTCGCGCACGGCATCGTCAAGGCGGGCATTGACCTCGAACGCATCACGGCGGATGACGTGACGATTTCCGGCAAGAGCATCTCGATCAAATTGTCACCGCCGCAAATCACCGATGCCTATCTCGACGACAAGCAAAGCCAGGTGATTGACCATACCACCGGCCTGTTGCGCGTGTTTGACAAGGACCTCGAACAAACCGCCCGCGAAAATGCCGTGGACGACATCCGTCGCGCGGCGCGTGATGCCGGGATTCTGAACGACGCGGACCAACGGGCGCGGTTGGAACTGGAATTATTCCTCCGGGAGGCGGGTTTTGAACAGGTGGAGTTTCACTGAAAACAGTCCACCTTGAGCAGGTAATCCACCTTTCACGCGACAGTGCCCCGATTTTAGTCAACGCGGACGATTGATTTTGACCGGACGCGGAGTTTCCGCATCGGCCTCATGTTCCACGGCAACAGCCAGCCGGCGGCGGGGCGTGGAAATCTTGCGTGCCGCCGCACGTAGCTGCATCAAGTAGAGTGCGGCGGCGGGAGCGGAAGGTTGGCGGTCGGTAACTTCGGCCTGTCCGATCACCTCTTGCCACTGCCTTGCTAAATTTGCCTTTTTGGCCATGCTTGCGATGCCGCAATTCATGTGCCAGAAAATAGTACGGGTTTGTGGCGGGAAAATGGAGATTTGGTGAATTGCCTGTTACTTTTTGCCGAGCCGCTCCAGCAATTTGCTGTGAATCCCACCGAAACCGCCATTGCTGAAGACACAGATAATGTCACCCCCCTGTGCGCTTTTTGTCAGATGCGCAATAATTGAATCCACATCCGGCAGATACGCCGCGTCCTTGCCGGCCGTTTTCAAATCCTGCATCAACTTTTCGGGGTTCAATCGTTCCCCGGCGGCAATTTGCTCCAACCGCGCGACTTCGGAAACCACCACCGCATCGGCATCGGCAAAGGCGCCGGCCAGTTCGGACTGGAAAACATTGCGCCGCGTGGTGTTTGAGCGCGGCTCGAAGACGGCCCAGATCTTTTCGTGCGGATATTTCAGCCGCAGCGCTTTCAGCGTTTCGCGAATCGCCGTCGGGTGATGGCCAAAATCGTCAATCAGCGTCACGCCACCGGCAATGCCGCGCACTTCCATCCGCCGTTTGATGCCCTTGAAGGTATCGAACGCGGATTGGATTTGATGATTTTTCAGCCCGCAATGCTTGGCGCAGGCAATGACTGCCAGGGCATTACGCACGTTGAATTCACCCACCAGGTTCAGGTGAAATTTGAAACTCGGAATTTCAAATTCGGTCGCCGTCGGACCATAGCGGAGGTTGAAGGCCTGAATCGCGTTGTCTTCGCCGAGGCCGAAATGCTTGACCGGACAATGTGTGACACTAAGCAACGGCGCAAGGTTTGCGTCGTCACCGTTGCCAAGCAGCAGGCCGTTGCGCGGAATGAGCCGGATGAAATGGGAGAACGATTTTTTAATCGCGTCCAGATTTTCAAACATGTCCGCGTGATCGAATTCGAGGTTGTTGATGACGGCGATTTCCGGCAGGTAATGGAGGAACTTGCTTCGCTTGTCGAAAAACGCCGTGTCGTATTCGTCGCCTTCGATGATGAACCACTCGCTGTCCGTGAACCGCGCGCCCTGGCCGAAATTGTTCGGAATGCCGCCGATGAGATAGCCCGGCTTCAGTCCATTATGCTCGAAAACCCACGCCAGCAGCGAAGTCGTCGTGGTTTTGCCATGCGTGCCGGCGACCACGATGGAACGTTTGCCCCGAATAAAAAATTCTTTCAACAACTCCGGCAACGAGCAGTAATGCAGTTTGTGATCGAGCACGAACTCCGCTTCCGGGTTCCCACGCGAAATGGCATTGCCGATGACGACGAGGTCCGGCCTGTGCGCGAGGTTGCGTTCAGCGTAGCCATTCATCACCGCGATTTGTTTCGCGGCGAGGAATGCGGACATGGGCGGATAAACGTTCTGGTCCGAGCCGGTGACCGCAAAACCTTTCTCTTTCATGGCCGCCGCTGCCGAGGCCATCGCGGTACCGCAGATGCCGACGAAGTGAACTGATTTGATTTCCGATAAAAACATGGTCCAGCGAAGATAGAGGAACGGCCGAATGAGTGAAACGGAAATTCAAGGGGGCGGGACACGCTCTGGACAACCAACATTTTTGAAAGAATCGCTCTTGTACCTACGAGTTACTTGTGACAAAATGTTAATTAATTACGAACCCAGCAGTCCATTCAGACCACTTAAATCAAGTGCCGTCGTCCGGCTCTTTGAAGACCAAGTATGCTTGTCCCTTGGAAATGTGGACAGACGTGCCGGCGACTGAAACGATGCAATTCTCCAATTAATCTCCAAGCGCGATGAACAAAAATAGAACCTTCCACCTCCCGGAACCATGAAAACAAGAATTGTTGAAGGCTGTAAGTTCACGAATCAAAACCCACCGATGATGCCAGTGGCCCCGAAGATTTTCAGCGGAAGCATCGCGGTGACAGCCTGGTTTCTGGCCATGGCGATATTTGTTCTCCCGGCCAATGCGCTGACGGTGCAATTGCTTTCAGCGCGGAAACGGGGGTGAAGGTTGTCGCCGACGGCAGCATCGGCTCAACCACGAAAACGCAAAGATTTTTGAATCCCAGCCGGCTTTGATTAAGATTTCAGTTTCCGCTCCAGAATTTCCCCGACGAGCGCCGGGTTCGCCTTGCCCTTGCTTAACTTCATCACCTGGCCTTTGAGAAAATTCAGCGCGGCGGCCTTGCCGGATTTGAAATCGTTCGCCGGGCCAGGATTCGCGGCGATGGCCTCATCACAGAATTTTTCAATTGCACTGGCGTCGCTCACCTGCGCCAGGCCTTTTTCCTGGACAATTGCCGCCGGTGATTTGCCGGTCTCGAACATTTCAGCAAAAACCTGCTGCGCGGCTGAACTGCTGATGGTCCTGGCGTCCACCAATCCAATAAGCTCAAGCAATGCCGCGGGCTTAAACTTCAAGTCAGCTAGTGCGAGAACTTTCGTGGTAGGGACGCGCTGCTGCGCGTCCGGGACGACCAGCAGGTCGTCCCTACCGGATTTGCTGACAGACGGGACGCCTGTCCTGCGTTCATTCGCCTCGGCCAGCTTCGCGCGCAGATTGTTGATGACCCAGTTGGCAACGGCCTTCGGATTCTTCGACTGCTTGGCAATCTGCTCAAAATAGTTTCCGAGCGGCACGTCCCACACGAACGTTTGCGCATCGGGAGCGGGCAAACCGTAATCGCGCATGAACCGTTGTTTGCGCGCCAGCGGTAGTTCCACAACACGCTCGCGAACATCCGCCAGCCACGCTGGCGACGGCTCGAATGGCATCAGGTCCGGATCGGGGAAATAGCGGTAGTCATGGGCGTATTCCTTTGTGCGCATTTCCTCCGTCACGCCCCCCGTGTCGTCCCAGCGGCGCGTGGATTGAATCAGCTTGCCACCCTTCTTCAGCACTTCAATCTGGCGCTGGATTTCGTATTCCAACGCGCGGCGCACACCGGAAAAGCTGTTCATGTTTTTGATTTCGATTTTCGCGCCGAGTTCCTTTGTGCCCCTGGGCCGCACGCTCACGTTCACGTCGCAACGCACCATGCCCTTCTCCATGTCGCAATCGCTCACGCCACCGTAAACCAAGATGTCCTTGAGCGCGTTGAGGTATTCGTAAGCCATGTCGGCGCTGGTGATGTCCGGTTCGGAAACAATTTCCATGAGCGGCACGCCGGCGCGATTGAAGTCCACGCCGCTGTTGCGCTCGAAATGAAAGCTTTTGCCCACGTCCTCCTCCAGATGCACGCGGGTGATGCGCACGCGCGCCAGGCCGCCGTTGAATTCGAACTCGACATGGCCGTTCACCGTGGAGGGCTGGTCGTATTGGCTGATCTGGTAGTTTTTCGGCATGTCCGGGTAAAAATAGTTTTTCCGGTCGAACTTCGCGCGCGCCGGAATCTGGCAATTCAGCAGCAGGCCGGTGAGCACGGTGAGCCGCAGCGCTTCCTCGTTGGCGACGGGGAGCACGCCGGGCAGGCCGAGGCAGACGGGGCAGACGTTGGTGTTCGGCGGCGCGCCGAAGGCGTTGGCGCAACCGCACCACATCTTCGACTTCGTCTTGAGCTGGACGTGCGTTTCCAGTCCGATGACCGCTTCGTAGTCCATAATTGCGCAGAAAATTTAACCACAGGCGAACGCGCTTGCCACGCCGAAATAAACAAATATCGTGAGCGCGTTTCGCAACCATGAAAAAACTGATCGTTATGTCATTGCTGGCTTGCACAGGTGTTTCTCTTTCGGCTGAAAATTCTTCGCTCCCATTGCCGCGCAGCACGCCGGAGGCACAGGGCCTTCCCTCCGCCGCCGTTCTCGCGTTCGTCGAGGCCGCCGATCAACAGTCAGTCACGACCAACGCCATCCAGAGCTTCATGCTGGTGCGGCACGGCCACGTCGTGGCTGAAGGCTGGTGGTCGCCCTATGGCGCGGACATTCCGCACAAGATGTTTTCGTTGAGCAAAAGCTTCACGTCCACCGCCGTCGGGCTGGCCATTGCCGAAGGGAAACTCAGCCTGGACGATCCGGTGCTTTCGTTTTTCCCGGAGGACGCGCCGCCCCAGCCTAGCGCCAATTTGAAAGCCATGCGGGTGCGGGATTTGTTGATCATGTCCAGCGGCCAGGATTCGAATACCGTGGCCCAGTTGGATGAGGTGATGAAAAATTCCGTTCGTTCGGGGGAAAAATTAACCAAGGCGTTTCTCGCCGCGTCGGTGGAATGCAAGCCCGGCACGCTGTTTATCTATAACACGCCGGGGAGTTACATGCTGTCCGCGATTGTGCAAAAAGTCACGGGGCAGACGGTGTTTGATTATCTCCGGCCACGCCTCTTCGACCCGCTTGGCATTGAAAATCCGACCTGGGACATGAGTCCGCAGGGCATCACGCTCGGCAGCTTTGGGTTGAACCTCCGGACGGAGGACATCGCGCGGTTCGGGCTGCTTTATTTGCAAAAAGGCCGGTGGAACGGCAAACAACTGGTGCCGGCGGCATGGGTGGAAGCAGCCACCGCCCGGCAAACTTCCAACGGCAGCGAACCGACAAGTGATTGGGACCAGGGCTACGGCTATCAATTCTGGCGTTGCCGGCATGGCCTTTACCGCGGCGACGGCGCGTTCGGCCAATTTTGCATCGTGATGCCGGAACAGGACGCCGTCGTCGCCATCACCAGCGGGACAAGAAACACGCAAGCCATCATGAATCTGGTGTGGGACAAACTGCTTCCGGCGATGCAGTCGGCGCCGCTGCCGGCCGATGCTGAATCGGACCAAAAACTCGAACGCACACTGGCTGGTCTGACGTTGCATCCGCCGCAAGGGTCAGCCACGGTCGCCATGGCCGCGCAAGTGTCGGGCCGGACCTATCTGTTCCCGACCAACGCCCAGAATATTGAAGCGGTGACGTTCGAATTCAAGGAACAGGACGCGACCCTCGTTGTACGCAGCCTGGGCCGGGAACATCGCATCGCCTGCGGTTCGGGTGTCTGGGAAAAGGGACGGACGGCATTTGTCGCCGGAGCAGACTGGCGGATTGCGGAGCCGGTCGAACAGCCCGTAGCCGCCAGCGGCGCCTGGACGGCGGACGATACCTACACGGCGAAAATTTCCTATTACGAAACGCCACTGGCCATCACGCTCACGTGCCGTTTCGCCGGAGACCGGGTGTTGTTGCTCAACGTTGAACACAGCGTGGAACTTGCCCCAACCAATCCGCCGCAACTGGTCGGAGAAGCCCGATAGACTTTCATCTGCAGTTCAAAATTTATTACGCCGCCGCCGGTCCAATCCCCATTTGAACCGCCGTGTGCCTGGCGCGTTTGCGCAGGAACCTTTGGTGGAACGATTCCAAGTAGAGGTAAATCACGGGCGTGATGTAGAGCGTCAGGCATTGTGACACGATCAATCCGCCGACGACGGCGAGGCCGAGTGCCCGGCGGGATTCGCCACCCGCGCCGAGGCCGAGCGCGATGGGCAACGTGGCCATGAGTGCGGCCATGGTGGTCATCATGATCGGACGGAAGCGCAGCAGGCAGCCTTCGTAAATCGCCTCTTCCGGTTTTTTCCCGCGTTCACGTTGCGCGGTGATGGCGAAGTCAATCATCAGGATGGCGTTTTTCTTGACGAGACCGATAAGCATGATGAGGCCGACAATGCCGTAGATGTTCAGGTCGAGATGAAAAAGCATCAGTGTAATCAGCGCGCCGAAACCCGCCGAGGGCAGGCCGGACAAAATCGTAAGCGGATGAATGAAGCTTTCGTAAAGCATGCCGAGGATGAGATAGATGATGAGAATGGAAATGCCGATCAGAACAATGAGGCCTTTCTGGGATGATTGGAAAACAGCTGCCGAACCCTGAAAGCTGGCGCTGATAGTCATGGGCATGTGCAAGTCGGCCTGGAGTTTTTGGATCTGCTGGACGGCGGTGCCAAGCGATTTGCCGGGCACGAGGTTGAAGGAAATGGTGACGGACGGCAACTGGCCGATGTGCGAAATATTCATCGGCCCGAGATTGCGCGTGAGTTTGGCGACAGCGCTCAAGGGAACGAGATTTGGAATGTTGTTGGTCGTGGGGAATGAACTGCTGACGTAAAGCTGTGCCAGCGCGTCAGGATCACGTTGATATTGTGGCTCGACTTCGAAAACAACCCAGTATTCGGCGATGTCACTATAAATGGTGGAGGACTGGCGTTCGCCGTAAGCGTCGTAGAGCGCATTTTCGATTTGTTCCGCTGTGACGCCAAGTGAGGAAGCCTTGTCGCGGTCAATTTCGACGGTGACCTGCGGGTTGGCGATGAGCAGATCACTGTTCACGTCCTGAAGGATGTTCGTCTGCTCCGCCATCCGGGCCATCAGGATGGGCGCCCAATGGAAAAGCTCCTTCGTGTCGGTGTCCTGCAGGCTGAATTGATAAAGCGCCTTGCTCGCCATGCCGCCAACGCGAATCAGCGGCGGGATTTGCGGGTAAACATTGATGCCCGGTACCTGCGCGAGTTTGGGGCGGAGTTCCTGAATGATCTGGCTTACGTTCAATTTACGCTCGGAACGCGGTTTCAAGCGCATGAAAAAGCGGCCGCTGTTTGCATTACCAATCGCGGACATGAAGCCGTCGATGTTTGGGTCGGCAGCAATGATTTTCGCCGCAGCCAGTTGATGCTCCTTCATCGCATCGAAGGAAATGCCCTGTACCGCCTCGGTCGGCGCGAAAATCTGGCCGGTGTCTTCATCGGGGAAAAAGCCCTTGGGAATTACGACAAACAGAACCACCGTCGCGACAAAAACTGCGAGTGACACAATCATCGTCGCGGGGCGGTGTTGCAGGACGACTTTCAAAGTGCGGTCGTAAGTTCCGCGCATTCCAGTAAAGAAACGTTCGAAGAAGTTGTAAATCCGTCCGTGTTTACGTTCGTGTTCCGAATGCACGAAGCGGCTGCACATCATCGGCGTGAGCGTCAGCGAAACGAACCCGGACACGAGCACCGCAACCACGATCGTCACGGCAAATTCGTGCAGCAGGCGTCCGATCAATCCGCTCATGAACAAGACTGGAATGAACACTGCCGTGAGTGACAGCGTCATCGCAATGATCGTGAAGCCGATTTCCCTGGACCCGTTGAATGCCGCCTGCATCGGCGGCTCGCCGTTTTCCATGTGGCGCACGATGTTTTCGAGCATCACGATGGCGTCATCCACGACGAACCCGACGCACAGCGTCAAGGCCATGAGCGAAAGGTTGTCGAGGCTGTAACCCAGCAGCGCCATCGCGGCGAACGTGCCAATGATGGACATCGGAAGCGCCAGGCTCGGAATGAGCGTCGCCGACAGGTTTCGTAGAAAAATAAAAATGACCAGCACCACGAGACATACGGCCAGAAAGAGCGTGTGTTCGACATCCGCCACCGACGCGCGAATGGACTGTGAACGGTCGAAAAGAATGTCCAGGTTCACCGCCGCCGGAATTTGATTGCGGAACTGCGGCAACAAGTTGCGGATGTTGTCCACCACGGCGACGGTGTTCGCGCCCGGCTGGCGTTGAATGGCCAGCACGATGCCGCGTGTGTTGTTATACCACGCCGCGGTCTTGTTGTTTTGCACACTGTCAAGCACGTGTCCCAACTCCTGCAGACGCACGGGATTGCCGTTGTGATAGGCGACAATGAGCGGCCGGAAATCCGCCGCGTTATTAAGCTGGCCGCTGGCCTGGATGGTAAACGCCTGATGTTTGCCGTAAAGAATGCCGAGAGGCTGGTTCACGTTGCCCTGTTCCACCGCCTGCTCAACCTGGTCAATGCCGAGGCCGTAGGCCGCGAGTTTGTTTGGGTCCACCTGGATGCGCACGGCGTATTGCTGCGAGCCGTAAACAGAAACCTGCGCGACGCCATTCACCATGGAGATACGCTGTGCCAGCATGTTTTCGGCGTAATCATCCACTGCGGAAAGCGGCAACGTGGGTGACGACATCGCCACGTAAAGAATCGGCGCATCAGCCGGATTGACCTTATAATAAGTCGGCGGTGCCGGCATGTTCGGCGGCAATAGCCGTGCCGCCCGCGTGATCGCCGCCTGCACGTCCTGCGCCGCGGCGTCAATATTCCGGTCAAGTGAAAATTGGATTGTGATTTGCGAACTGCCCTGTGCGCTGACTGACGACATGGAGTCCACGCCTGCAATCGTGGAGAACTGTTTTTCCAGCGGGGTGGCCACTGCCGAAGCCATGGTCTCCGGACTTGCGCCGGGCAGGTTCGCCGAGACCTGAATCGTCGGATAATCCACGCTCGGCAAATCACTGACCGGCAACTGTTGAAAACCGATGATGCCAACCAACAAAATGCCCAACATGACCAGCGTGGTCATCACCGGTCGGCGGATGAATAACTCGGGAACGCTCATGGCGCGTTGGTCGGCGCGGACTGGTCTGGTGACTTGACGTTCACTTTCACGCCGGGAGCGAGACGCAACTGACCGTCCGTCACCACTGTTTCACCAGCCTTCAAACCTTTTTTTACCACCGTCTCGCCTTGATACGTGATGCCGATGGTTACCGGCCTTTCTTCAACGGTCTGATCCGATTTCACCACGTAAATGAACATGCCGTTTTGTCCCGTTTGCACTGCCTGCGATGGTACGACGACCGCATTGGTCAATTCCGACAGGTTCAACGCTACATGCACAAATTGTCCCGGCCACAACACGTCGTTTTCGTTCGGGAACATTGCCTTGAGTTGAATTGTTCCAGTCGCTTCATCCACTGTGTTGTTCACGAAAGCCAGTTCGCCTTGCGGCGTCGGCACGGTCATGTTTTCAAACACGACCTGCACCTTGAGCGTCCGGTCATTCATTTCTTTTTGGATTTCCGGGAGGTATTGCTCCGGCACGGCAAACGCGACGTAGATGGGATGAATCTGGTTGATGGTCAGGAGTGTGTCGTCCGGCGCTTTGACCACGTTGCCCTCGTGAAATTGGAGGCTGCCGGTGACGCCGTCGAACGGCGCGCGGATTTCGGTGAAACTCAAATTTAATTCGTCCGATTGCACGGTTGCCGCGAGCGTATCCCTGCTGGCTTTGCTGACATCGAATTGATCCTGCGATTCAATTTTTGCTTCAAAGAGTTTTTGATCGCGATTGAATTGCGCTGTCGCATTTTCTAATTGCGCTTTGTCGCGCGCCAATGCCGCCTGCGTCGGTCGCGGATCAATCGTGAACAGCAAATCGCCCGCCTTGACCTCTTGTCCCTCCTTGAAATGCACTTGGCTGATGATGCCCCCGACTTGCGGACGCACTGTCACTGTCGAGTAAGCCATCACATGGCCGACCGGCGGCGGATCGATTTGCACCGGGATGTTCGTTTCAACCGCCCGTGCCACCAGCACCGGCACGCCTGCGCCGCCTGCGTTGTTTTTGCCGCGCGAACAGCCATTGACCAGCATCGCCACGGCCAGCGTCAGTGCCGCCAAAACCAAAACGGAATTTTTTCCTTGGGTTCTCATTTCTTAAAAGTGATTTTGACGCGACGGCTGAAAAGCTGCCGCGAATTTCCGCAAAAATGCCGCGCGTTCCCTCTGGAATTGGGGATCGGAAACTGGCCGCCCCATGATGAGCCGGGTCAATTGGGGAAACGCCGCCGGAAACATGGTCAGCGACCACATGGCCAGCATCACATGGCGCGGGTCAAGTTCAGTGGAGATTTGGCCGCGTGCCTGTCGCTGCCGGATGCGCTCCAGACCGCGTGCCGTCGCCGCGCGCCGGTTTTTTTCGTCAATCAACCGCTGGTCGGCTTCCTGCAACGCCTCCCACTCCATCAGGCGGACCCAGTCTGTGTCATTGCACGCAGCTTCGAACCAAAAGGTGAGGCTTTCCGCCGGGTCACCCGACAGCGTTTCGGCCCGGGCCTGCCGCTCGGCCATTTTCAGGCGCAACACTTCGCGGAATAAATGTTCCTTGTTGCCGAAATAATGGTAAAGCATCCGTTTGTTGATGGCCGCGCGCCATGCAATCGCGTCCACGCGCGCGCCGGCAAAACCTTTGGCGGCGAATTCCTTGAGCGCGGCGGACAGGATGCGTTCGCGTGTGCGTTCGGGATTTCGCCCCGCCGTGCCGTCGTTCAACCGTGCGGATTTTACCATACTTTGGATAAGTAACCATTGAGTTACTTAAAAAGCAAGCCCGATTATTTGCGGATTAGAGCGGCGGTTTCTCCTTGTGCCAGGGCGTGCTTTGTTCGTAAGCGTGCCCGAGGCGCAAAATGATTTCCTCGCCGAACGGCTTGCCGAGCAATTGCAGTCCAATGGGCAGTTTCGGGGTTTTGGTGAACCCGCACGGAAGGCTGATGCCGCAGATGCCCGCCAGGTTGCATGAAATCGTAAAAATATCGCTCAAGTACATTTGCAGTGGGTCGTCCGATTTCTCGCCGATTTTGAACGCCGCCGTCGGCGAAGTCGGCGTAACGATGGCGTCCACTTTTTCAAACGCCTGTAAAAAATCGTTGCGGATGAGCGTGCGGACTTTTTGCGCGCGCAAATAATAGGCGTCGTGGTAACCGCTGCTCAAAACGTAAGTGCCGAGGATGATGCGCCGCTTGACCTCCGCGCCGAAACCCGCGCCGCGCGTCCGGCCGTAAAGCTCAATCGGGTCGGCGCCGTCCACCCGTGCGCCGTAACGAATGCCGTCGAACCGCGCCAGATTCGCCGACGCTTCCGCGGTGGCGATGATGTAATAAGTCGCCACGGCATAATCCGTGTGCGGCAGGGAAATTCCCACGATCTCCGCGCCCAGTTTTTCAAATTGCTTCACCGCCACGTCCATCGCCGCTTTCACCTCCGCATCGAGACCGCCGACCATGTATTCCTTCGGCAACCCGAGTTTCAAACCTTTGATGTCGCCGGTCAAATCCGCGGCGTAATTCGGAACGGGTTGCGGCACGCTCGTCGAATCGCGCACATCGTGTCCGCCAATCACGCCAAGCATCGTTGCCGCGTCACGGATGTTTTTGGTGAAGGTGCCGATTTGATCGAGCGACGACGCGAACGCGACGAGGCCGTAACGCGAGACACGGCCATAAGTCGGTTTCAAGCCGACGCAACCGCACAGCGCCGCCGGTTGGCGGATCGAACCGCCGGTGTCCGAGCCGAGCGCGGTAATCGTCTCGTCCGCCGCGACCGCCGCTGCCGAGCCGCCGGATGAACCGCCCGGAATCCGCGTTGTGTCCCACGGATTGCGCGTAATGCCGAACGCGGAATTTTCCGTCGAGCTGCCCATCGCAAACTCGTCCATGTTCAACCGGCCGAAAACAATTGCGCCCGCCGCCTTTAATTTTTCAATGACCGTCGCGTCGTAAGGCGAAATGAATTTGCCGAGGATTTTCGAGCCGCAATTGAGCGGCTGGTTTTTGACGGCGATGACGTCCTTGATGGCCACCGGCACGCCGAGGAGCAGGCGGCTTGCATTACCGCCGCCTTGAGCAAGCAATTTGTCGGCAGCTTCGGCCTGCGCGAGTGCGTCGGCCCCGTTGTGGCTGATGAAGG
>JBEKMU010000010.1:0-65871 GCA_049523555.1 Verrucomicrobiota bacterium
GTCGGCGCGGACGCGGCGAAAAAGGCGCCGCGCGACGCCGAACGAATGGCGGTGAACGGCCTGGTGGTTTGTCCCGGCTTGATTGATTTGCACGTCCATTTACGCGAACCGGGGCAAACGGCCAAGGAAACCCTCGCCACCGGCACCGCCGCCGCCGCGCGCGGCGGATTCACTTCCGTCGTCTGCATGCCGAATACGTCGCCAGCGATTGACAATGCCGGCACCGTCGCGCTCATCCACGAACGCGCCGCGCAGCAGGGCATCGTCAACGTCTTCGTGGCCGGCGCCATCAGCAAAGGCATTGCCGGCGAAGAACTCGCGCCGATTGGCGGCTTGAAACACGCCGGCATCGTGGCCATCACCGACGACGGCCATTGCGTGCAGAACAACGACCTCATGCGACGCGCGTGCGAATACGCCAAGATGTTCGACCTGCCAGTGATGGATCATTGCCAGGATTATTCGCTCGTGACCGACGGCGTGATGCACGAGGGTTATTGGAGCACCGTGCTCGGCCTGCGCGGCTGGCCCGCGGCAGGCGAGGAAGTCATTGTCGCGCGGAACATCCTGCTTGCGGAACTCACCGGCACAAAAGTCCACTGCCAGCATCTCAGCGCGTTGGGCAGCGTCGCGCTGCTGCGCGAAGCGAGGAAACGCGGCGTGCCGATTTCCGGCGAGGCGTGTCCGCACCATTTCACGCTGACCGATGCCGCCGTGGCCGGCAGTGAAAAATTCTGGGCCAACGACGGGAAACAAATTTTCCGAACTCCGAGCTTCCCCGAATGGCCGAAATACGACACCAATTTCAAAATGAACCCGCCGTTGCGCTCCGCGCGCGACCGCGAGGCGATTCTCGAAGGCCTGGCCGACGGCACGATTGAAATTTTGTGCAGCGACCACGCCCCGCACTGCGATTATGAAAAGGAAGTGGAATTCGACTACGCGCCGTTCGGCATCACGGGACTGGAAACCGAGCTGGCGCTTTCGCTGATGCAACTGGTTCATGCCAAACGGATTTCACTGCCGGATTTGATTGCGAAATTCACGGTCAACCCGGCGCGATTGCTGAATCTGCAAAAGGGCACGCTGAGTGCCGGCGCCGACGCGGACGTGACGGTTTTCGATCCCGATGCTGAATGGGTCTTTGAGCGCGCGGCGACTGCAAGCAAATCGGCCAACAGCCCGTTCTACGGCTGGAAACTCAAGGGCCGGGCCGTAGCCACAATTGTCGGCGGCAAAATCGTCTGGTCCGAAAAGACCGAGGCGGTTGCGGCGTGAACCATGAATGGACATTCACCCTCCGTAGCAGAGCTACTGCGGAGGACGGGCGAATCCACACGAATGGTTTTTACCCGAAAGACGCTCGTGTGCTGAATGGGTGCTCGCTATCCTTTGCCCGATAAATGTCGCACCAGCCGGACAACATTTTTGCCGGGACACAGGTCGTGTCGCTGGTCGAAGTGCGGGGAACGAATAATTCTCTGGTTCACCCACGCGGTGCGGTGGGCGTCGTCACGCGTACGCCCACCGGCGATCAAAATCAATTCCTCGTCCGCTTCCCTGACGGTTTCGAAGCGTCTCTCACCCGCGAGCAGTTGGATGTCCTGAAGCATTTCAAGGATCGCCTTCAAAGTAGCGCAGGCGTCCCGCCTGCGAACTTCGACTTGGAATCGCTGGTCGTCTACCGCTGCGTCGTTGGCTCGCGGGCGTATGGACTGGACAACGATGAATCCGACACCGACCGGCGCGGCATCTATCTTGCGCCTGCCGAACTGCAATGGTCGCTCTTCGGCGCGCCGGAACAGTTCGAGGACAATGCCACGCAAAGCTGCTACTGGGAATTGCAGAAATTCCTAACCATGGCGCTCAAGGCGAATCCGAACATTCTGGAATGTCTCTACTCGCCGATGGTGGAAAAGGTCACGCCTTTGGGTGAAGAATTGCTGGCCATGCGGGAAGCGTTCCTGAGTCAGATGATTTTTCAAACCTTCAACGGCTACGCCATGAGCCAGTTCAAGAAGATCGAGCAGGACATTCGAAATTCAGGCCAGATTAAATGGAAACACGCCATGCATCTGCTGCGCCTGCTGCTGACCGGCGCAGCCACATTGCAAAACGGCAATGTGCCAGTGCACGTCGAGGCGCACCGCGAACGATTACTTGCCGTCAAACGCGGCGAAATGTCGTGGGCCGAAGTGGACGCTTGGCGGAAGGAACTTCACCACGACTTCGAACTCGCTCTGGCCGAAACCAAACTGCCCGAACGCCCCGATTACGAAGCGGCGAACCGCTTCCTTATCAAAGCACGGTGGGAAGTCACCGAACGGAAATGACACATAATGGCCTCAATTGATCAAGTCGTTCAGCAAATCCGATTCGCTTTAGAGAACCTCTCCGAACGAAACGGGCAGCATGAGTTCGAGCATCTTTGTCGGCATTTCGCTCGTCACCGTATCTGTTTTAATATTCTTCCAGCGACTGGACCTGTTGGCGGTGGGGGCGATCAAGGCAAGGACTTTGAAACCTTCCGAACTTTTATCCACAGCCTCGGTGATGATAAATTCGCGGCCGTTGCTGAAAAAAAGAAACTGGCCTTTGCCTGCTCGCTCCAGAAGCAGGGGAATTTAAACAGGAAGATTCGCAGTGACGTCACGACCATCATGTCAGGCTCGCAACGGCCAGACATCATTTATTTCTTCTCGTCGCGTCCGGTGAATGTTGCCGCACGCCATAAGCATCAGTCGTGGGCACAAGAAAAACATCGCGTTGAGTTAGAGATTATTGACAGGGAAGCGCTGGCTGAACAATTATCGGATCCAAAAGTCTTTTGGATCGCGACACGGTATCTCAATGTACCGTTAGAAATCTTCCCGCCGCTCCCAAAGGCAAATGAAGAGTATGAAATCAAGAAGACAAGTTGGGCCAAGGCAACTGATTCGCCGTCCCGCTATTCTGATTTCGTGGAGTTGAAGCGATGCGCCCGGTATGCGCTTAACAATTCACCCCAGGATGTCCCTTTCTGGTTAGGATTTCTCGAACAGTTCGAGAAATCACGGTTTGATGATCCTGTTTGGACACAAGTTGCCTATGAAATCATGGTCTTGACTGTTCGGCAGACACGTTCGCTACGCGGTCAGGAAGAACGGATTCGCCGATATCTTTCCCAAGCTGAGAAGTTCCAGTATCCTGATGAGGTCGACAATGCCGTCACGATAATAGGCTACTTGGTTGGTGCTCATCGGTTGGGTGAAATCGAAATGGCCTCGAAAGAGATTCATCAACGATGGCTGGAGTTTCGGGACAAGATCGAACGCGGCATTGCGAAGCCAGCATCACCAAATCAACTTTGCCTCTGGCTTGAAATTCGTGGCCACCTTTCATTTGCGGGAGGCGTGATGAAGGAAACTCTGCCCGACATTGGTGAAACGCTTTCATGGTGGTTACGGGCCGCTATAAAATGTTCAAAAGCACCGGCTTTTCCGGTTCAGCAGTTCCATGACAATCTTTTTGATTACATGGGATTTATTGGAGAGCACCCGACATTTGAGGCAATTCTCGAAAAACTGCGGCCAGAGATTGCCAAGCGAACGGGTAAGGCCGCACTTGCAGAATCCCACTTTAAAAGAGCGCAACAGTTCTCCAAGCAAAAACAATTCGTCCGAGCCATTCGGGAACTCCACTCGGCTCGCGTGAAGTGGTTTTCGGAGGAGACGCTCGAATGCTCCGCACTTTGTGGCGTTCTTGTCGCACGCTGCTATTCGTGTCTAGGTCTACACTACGCGGCTATTTACTATGCTCTGGCAACTGGGTTCATCGTGGCAAATGCCCCTCAACCGTCACTCACAGACAAGCTCTACGAGTGTCTGGCTACCGCTGCGGAGGCTGCGTACGGACAGGGGCATTGGTACTTGTTTTTTGGATTAACGGAAGCCTTGCTCATTCTGCACAGGGAGCGTGCGCCGAATCCAACTGATCTTGAAAAGCACGAGCACCTCCAGTGGTTGGTGCAAAATCTCCCGATGGCATCGCTCGTAACACAGCGGCTAGTTCCGTCTCATTTTGATCGGTTCATGAATAATGTCCGTCGCTTGGGATTCGGCAAACTGACTGAGGAAGGAATGGGCGTAATCAGACCGCCCTTTGACAAGTGGACGAAGGAGGAATTCGCGAATGCCCTTCGCAAAAGTTTTACCGGTCCGCCATTCTCGGACGCCGGCAAAAAATGTGAGGTCACATGGTCAGCCTTGGGCGTCAGGTGGCGAGTTCGATGGGACAACACCTACCAAGCGTTCAAAGTCGCTGGTGAATGCGTTGCATTCCTTCAAATTGCCATCGCGGAATTTGTAGGTTGTGACCTTGATGTTGTGCCGGGTGACTTGCGGGCAGAAATCGAACTGACGGACGAAGCAAAAGTTACTGTAGAACCGTTACCGGATAATACTGCCTATCAATGGCGGTTTCGCGTGCCGCGAGTACCTGTACTTGGGCGTGGGGGAGTAAACGACTATGTCACGCATATGCTCATTTGTGTGGTCAAGATAGTTCGGGCGTTTTCTGTAATGCCGTCGGACAAATTCAAATCATTGGTCATCGGTGAAAGAGGATCACGTGTTTTCAGCCACGCGTTCTTCGCGCGGCGCTTCCCTGAGTTGATTGAGTTCTTCCTGCCCGAAGTTGGATTTCGAGCCGATTCTCGTACGGCCTTTGAGTGTCCTATCCAACCGGAAGGGTGGAGACCCATAGTTCCATCGGAACTCGAATGGATAAATACAGTTCATCCGAGTTTTGATGAGGCCGCAGAACTGGGGCGAATTCGCAAACGTTACGATGTGACAACACGAGGTCTCAAGTTCACGCTGAAACGGCTGCAAGAAAACTCGGAGTTTCGCTCAATTGTTGCGAATCTGCGAGCCAAAGGCTGGAAAGACTGGCATGTGCTTCAGGCGATGTTGAATGCCGTTGCCAACTATCGCACTAACGAAAAGCTCGGGAGATTTGCCGGAAAGGCCGAGTGGATAAAAGCCTTCAAAGAGGAGAGCTTTTCAGAGGAACGGCCAGATAGCTTAACAGTACCGATTGAGAAGCTCTCTGAACGTGAGCTCGAATTTGCCACACTCACGACCGTGTTAAGCACCTTGTCTCACTTGGGCCTTGAACCGCGCCACACCACGCCCAATTTCGAAGGTTTGCGAGAATACCTTCGACATCGCTGGCGTTACTGGGATTTGGATGTGGAACATCCGCCGGTTTTTGAGGAGTCCTGAGAATGACCATTGACCCACGCCTTCAGCGCATCGTCGCGGCGCAGCCGTATCCGCTGCTGTTCGCCACGATCAGCGGCGCGCACCTTTATGGATTTCCGTCGCCGGACTCGGATTTCGACCTGCGCGGCGCGCATGTGCTGCCGCTTGAAAAGGTCGTAGGGCTGGATGTACGCGATGAAACGGTCGAGGACTCGCGGGTGATTGACGGGCTCGACATGGACATTGTGAGCCATGACGTGAAGAAATTCTTCGGACTGTTGCTCAAGAAGAACGGTTACGTGCTGGAACAGCTTTTCTCGCCGCTCATCGTCCATACCACGCCGGAGCATCAGGAACTGAAGGCGATCTGTGCCTTCAAGCCGGTTGCGTCGAACGACAACATTCCTTTTCCTGCGCCCGGCGGTGTTATCACCAAGCATCACTCGTATCACTACTGCGGCTTCGCGGAGACGCAGTGGAAGCTATTCCTGAAGGAATCGCCGCGGCGGGTGAAGCCGTTGCTCTACGTTTATCGCGTCCTGCTCACGGGCATTCACCTAATGCGTACGGGCGAAGTGGAGGCAAACCTCCTGACGTTGAACGAGGAGTTTCGATTGCCTTACATCGCTGACCTCGTGGCACGAAAGCTGGCCGGGCCGGAAAAATCCAGACTGGAAGACGCAGATGTCGCCTTCCACGAATCGGAATACCAACGATTGCGGGGAGAATTGCAGGCGGCACATGAGACCAGCCAGCTCCCGGAGTTGCCCAGCGAGGAAACGCGAGCAGCGTTGAATGATTTGCTCGTGAGAATTCGCACCAAAAAGTTTTCGCGTTGAAAACGATTCGTGTTGTTTTCCACCTTCGCCAAGGCTACGGTGGACCGGCGTGTTTATTCATGGTTAGCATCACGTCGTTTTGTCCCGATGAAAGCAATTCTGGCACTTGAAGACGGCTCGGTGTATCAGGGGCAGGGTTTCGGCGCGCGCGCGTCCGCGTGCGGCGAGGTCTGCTTCAATACTTCGATGACCGGCTACCAGGAAATCCTCACCGACCCTTCCTACAAAGGCCAGATTGTCACGATGACCTATCCGCTCATCGGCAATTACGGCGTGAATGCCGTGGATGTGGAATCGTGGCAGCCGCACGTCGCCGGTTTCGTCGTCCGCGAACTTTCGCCGGTCGTCAGCAACTGGCGCGCGGATTTTTCGCTCGCCGAATATCTGGAGAAAAACGGGGTTCCGGGAATTCAAGGCATTGACACGCGGGCGTTGACCAAAAAACTCCGCGTGCGCGGTGCGATGAACGGATTTATTTCCACGGAAAACATTCCGGACGAGGAGGCCCTGCGCCGCGCGAAGGAATTCGTCTTCGTCGGCGTGGATTACGTCAAGGAAGTCACGCACAAGAAAGCCTTTCGCTGGGATGAAAAGGACGAGCAGAGCGGGGCGTTCGACCTGGCGCGCGGCAACGCGACCGTTGACGCCCGGCAAAATCGCAAGCCGCTGCCGCCTGCGGACATTCCCATTGTCGCCCTGGACTACGGGCTGAAATACAACATTCTGCGCCGGCTGCGGCAGCACGGTTTCAGTGTGCAGGTTTTGCCGGCGACGGCGTCCGCCGACGACGTGCTCAAGCACAAACCGGCGGGCATTTTTCTGTCCAACGGCCCCGGCGACCCGGCGGTGCTTGATTACATCGTGCGCGCAGTGAAGGCGCTGGTGGACACCGGTATTCCGATTTTCGGGATTTGTCTCGGCCACCAGATTCTCGGCCTGGCGTTCGGCGGGAAAACCTTCAAATTGAAATTCGGCCATCGCGGCGCGAACCAGCCGGTGAAGGATTTCGAGACCGGCCGGGTGGAAATCACGGCGCAGAACCACGGTTTCGCCGTGGACCCTGCGAGCCTGCCGCCGGACGTGGCCGTCAATCGCATCAATCTCAACGACCAGACCGTGGAAGGTTTGCGGCACAAAACGAAGCCGGTGTTCTGCGTGCAGTATCATCCCGAAGCCTCGCCCGGGCCGCACGATTCGACGCCGCTGTTCGCTGAATTCCGCGCCCTGATTGAGCGGCGGGGTTGAGATGAGATTTCCGTTTGACTTGAAACGGGCAGCAGTCATAATCGGTTCACCGTAAAGCTATGGCCAAACTTGTTATCCTGACTCAAGGCATGACCGACCGGGCGCATGAGTTGAAAGCGGATCGCACCACCATCGGCCGTGTGGAGGATAACCTGTTTCAAATCGCCGAGCCGTCCGTCTCCAGCCATCACTGCGAGGTGCTTTTACGCGGCAATGACGTCGTTATCAAAGACCTCGATTCCACCAACGGCACGTTCATCAACGGCGAAAAAATCGCCGAAAGCATTTTGAAACCCGGCCAGACCTTGCGCCTCGGCAACGTGGAACTGCGCCTCGACACCGGCGCGCCGGCAGCCGCTCCCGCTCCCGCACCGGCTGGTGCGCCCGCCAAAAAAACCCCGGACGGCACAATGGTCATGCCGCGTGGCGTCAGTTTGGGTGATTTGGAAAAGGGCGGTGGACGCCCCGCGGGTTTCGACACCAACAAGGAATTTTCCAAAAGGACCAACAAGGTCAACAGCATCTTCCTCATCATCGGCATCGCTGCCGGTTTGCTCATCATCGCTCTTATCCTCTACGCGCTCTCGCTCGCCGGCAACAGCCACAAATAAAAATCCGGTTTCGCGGTCATGAAACCGCGCTCTTCAAATCAAAGAAAACAAGCCTTCACGCTCATGGAGTTGCTGGTCGTCATCGCCGTGCTGGCAATACTGCTTGCAACGATTGACTTTGGGCCGTCGCAGAACGCTAAAAAAAAGGCCCAACGCATAAATTGCGTCAGCAATCTGCATCAAATTGGCACCGCTTTCAAAGTTTGGGAGGGCGACCAACTTGTAAGATATCCAATGCAGATCTCGGTAACGAATGGGGGAACAAGGGAATTAGCTGAAAGTGGAATCGTTTATGTGAATTTTCAAGTCATGTCCAACCAGTTGAGCACACCAGAAATCCTCGTCTGCAGGGCAGATAACAGTCGAGTTGCAGCAACCAATTTTTCAACTGATTTTAATAACGGCAAAATCAGTTATTTCGTTGGCTTGGATGCCGCCGACGAATATCCGCAACGAGTTCTTTCCGGCGACGACAATTTTGAAATCGGCGGCGTATCAGTAGAACCTGGCTTGTTGCGACTTTCGACGAACACCCCCGTCTCTTGGACGGCAGCGCGACACAAGCACATAGGAAACATTCTCCTCGCTGACGGCTCAGTCTCGCAAACAGACGACAAATCGCTGGTTGAAAAATTGCAGGCCACCGGCCTCGCCACCAACCGGCTGGCGATTCCGTAGGCAGGGCGCGTTCTCCGAACGCGCCGGCCATCACAATACAATCGCCACGGCGCGATGGGGACATCGCACCCTGCCAATTTCAATTCGTGATAATTCGCGAAATTCGCGGATAATCCCTTCTGGCTTCCGGCTTCCGGTTTCGGTATTTTCCTTCGCCATGTTCGAAACGGTTAAAACAGAAATTACGACGGCGTCAGAGAAACTCGCGCACCTGCGGAGGTTTCTTTGACGTGCCCGCCGCGCAGAAGCGCCTCGGCGAGCTCAACGCCCTGATGGCCGCCGACAATTTCTGGAACAACCGCGAAAAGGCGCAGGCGCTGATTGACGAGGCCAACTCCCTCCGCAACAAAATCGAGCCGCTGCTTCAGGCGGAAAAACATCTGGAGGATTTCCGTGTGATGCTCGAACTCGGCGGGGCCGAACCCGCCGACGCACAACCGAAAGTCCAGCAGGAATTGGAACGCGACGTCGCGAAATTTGTCAAGGACCTCGATGCGCTGGAACTGAAGGTCTTTCTCAGCGGCCCGCACGACCGGAAGAATTGCATCCTGAGCATCAACGCCGGCGCGGGCGGCACCGAGGCGCAGGATTGGGCGGAAATGCTGTCGCGCATGTATCAGCGGTGGGCAGAATCGCGCAGCTGGGAGGTCGAAGTCACCGACGCGCTGCCCGGCGAAGGCGCAGGCCTCAAGAGCGTTACCATGCTGCTTCAAGGCGAAAACGCCTACGGCTTCGCCAAGGCCGAACGCGGCGTGCACCGGCTGGTGCGCATTTCGCCGTTCGACGCGAACAAGCGGCGGCACACCAGCTTCGCCAGCGTGGACGTGATTGCCGAAATCGAGGAAAACACCGACCTCGTCATTCCCCCAAATGAGTTTCAAGTGGACACGTTTCGTTCCGGCGGCAAAGGCGGCCAGAACGTGAACAAGGTCGAAACCGCCGTCCGCATCACGCACATTCCGACCGGTCTCGTCGTCGCGTCGCAAACCCAGCGGTCACAGCACCAAAATCGCGCCACGGCGATGCGACTGTTGCTCTCGCGGATTTATGCCCAACGGCAGGACGCGGCGAAGGCCGAGATGGAGCGGTTTTATGGCGAGAAAGGCAGCATTTCGTGGGGTAACCAGATTCGCAGCTACGTCTTTCAGCCCTATCGCATGGTGAAGGATTTGCGCACGGGCGTCGAAACCAGCAATGTTCAAGCTGTGATGGACGGCGATTTGGATCAATTCGTGAACGGCTGGCTCCGCGCCGGTTGTCCGACGAAGCGGATGCAGGGCGTTAAGGATGATGAGGAATAAAATGGGTCAGTAGTCAATAGTTGATAGTTAATAGCAATCGCCAGCGCACTACTGACTACTGGCTACTAACTGCTAACAATTGACCAATGAACATTCTCGACACCATTGTTGAGCAAAAGAAACGTGAGGTCGCGCAACTGCCTGCGCGACTCATCGCCGCCGGCGATTTGCGCGATGCGCTGCTCGAACGCGGCGAGAGGCGCGATTTTCTCGCGGCCTTGTGCCAGTCGCGTCATGGCGACATCGCGCTGATCGCCGAGGTCAAAAAGGCGTCGCCATCGGCGGGCGTGATTTGCCAGGACTTTGACCCGGTCCGCATCGCCAAAGAATACGAAGCGGCGGGTGCAAGTTGCCTGTCGGTTTTAACTGACGAAAAATTCTTTCAAGGTTCGCTCGATTATCTCCAGCAAATCCGCGCAGCGGTGAAGCTGCCGTTGTTGCGGAAGGACTTCATCATTGATGAGCGGCAAATCCTCGAGGCCATCGAATGGGGCGCGGACGCCATCCTGCTCATCGTCGCCATTTTGAGCGACGACCAATTGAAAAAGTTCCATTCGCTGGCGACCGAAGCCGGCTTGGCTGCATTGGTTGAGGTTCACGACGAAGCGGAATTGGAACGCGCGCTGAAAATTGGCGCGAATTTGATCGGCGTCAACAACCGCGATTTAAGAACTTTCAAGATGGATTTGGCGACGACAGAAAAACTGGCGGCAGAATTAAACCGTAGGACAGGCGTCTCGCCTGTCTCTAAAATTAAAAATGGAGACAGGCAGGATGTCTGTCCCACGCTTGTTGCCGAAAGCGGCATTCACACGCGCGCGGACGTGGAGCGGTTGAAGAAATGCGGCGCTAACGCAATTTTGGTCGGCGAATCATTGATGCGCGGTGGTGATATTCAATCCAAAATCCGCGATTTGATCGGGTGAATTGGTAGGAGACGAGGTAACGAGGCTCACTTGATTTCGGATTTCGGATTTGAAGTGTGAGCCTCCTTACGTCGGCTCCTACTTTTCACTTCCGATTTTTTGCCAGTTGCTTCGCCAGCCGAATCGCCGCAATCATGCTCGAGGGATTGGCGATTCCCTTTCCGGCGATGTCATAGGCCGTGCCGTGGTCTGGCGAGGTGCGGATAAAGGGCAGACCCAGCGTCCAGTTCACGCCCGTGTCAAACGGATACATCGCCACGACGGCGTCAAAATCCCCGCATAGGGCATAATGAAAGACCGTGTCGCCGCTCAACGGTCCGATGACATCCAGTCCGCGTTTCTGCGCCGCGAGCACCGTCGGCGTGATGGTTTTGATTTCCTCATCGCCGAATTCGCCGCCTTCGCCCGCGTGCGGATTCAAACCACACACGGCGATTTTCGCGCGCGACAAACCCAAATCACGGCACGCTTGCGCGGCCAATTCGATGGCAAGCGCGATTTTTTCCGCGGTGAGTTTTTGGGGGACCGATTTGATGGAAATGTGGATGGTGGCCAGCGCGACGCGCAACCAGCGGTCTTTTTCATCATGGCCAAGCAGCATCATTGCGGTGCGTTTAGCACCGGCGAGTCCGGATAGAAATTCAGTCTGGCCGACAAATTCGTGTCCGGCGCGGATGATGGATTCCTTGTTGACCGGCGCGGTGACGAGCGCATCCAATTCGCCGCGAAGACAGCGTTCCGCGCCGTCGCGCAGCGAGGCGATGGCGGCGTTTGCGGCGGCAGGTGAACCGGCAGTCAGATTTTCCGACAACGGTTCGGAAAGCGGATTTGCAACATAAATTTTTTCTCTAAAGATATGTTTATCGTAGTAGGTGGAAAAATTTTTCAGTGGCATATCAAGCCCGAGCTTCCAGTTGAGACTCTGAAGATAATTCTCATCGCCGATGAGCAAATAGCGCGTGTCGTCGGCTTTGTATTCGGCAGCGACGGCTTTGAGCGTGACTTCGGGGCTGATGCCGGTCACGTCGCCAAGTGAAATGCCAATCCAGCCGGTCATATTGGTTGAACGCTGAGGGCAAAACTGCCTCAACTTGCGGTGAAATCAAAAATAGCGGATGAACGTTTTTTTCTTCAGCGAGTCAATCCACTGTTTTTGGACACGGGTCTGTTCCTGTGTGCGCAGGGTTTTTTCGATGTCGTCGCGGACCTCGGTGAGCGGCCGGACGTGGGCGGGGCGGGTTTGCTCGACGAGCATGAGGTAGCAGGCTCCCGGCGTTTCAATCACGTCGCTGACCTGGCCGGGCTTGAGCGCGAAGGCGACGTCGGCGAGTTCCTTGCGGAGCACGGAGCGCCCGACCCACCCCCAGTCGCCGCCCTGTTTTTGCTGCGAACCTTGCGAATACGTAGAGGCCATTTCCTGAAACGTCGCGCCTTCCTTGATTTGGGACAGGATTTCGCGGGCCAGAGCCAGCGTGTTGGTGTCATCGTCGGAGGTTTTGTTGAGCACGATCATGCGCAATTTGATTTCGTCCTCAACCTTGAAATCGTCCTGGTGGGCAAGGTAGTAGGTTTCCACCTTGTAGGGCGAGATGACGATTTCGCGCGAGACGTTTTGGTTGCGCAACGCCGACTCGATGTATTGATCGCGGATGTCCTCGCGGAATTGTTCGTACGTCATGCCTTGTGCCTGTAACGATTTCATCGCCGTCACGCGGTCGCCGAACTGCTCGCGGATCCGGTCCTGCACCAGTTCGTCCACCACACTGTCCGGCAGCTTGGTATATTTGGTCTCGAATTCGTGTAGGATCAATTGGCGCTCCACCAATATCTCCAAACTGTTGTCGAGCGCCTCGGCGAGTTTTTGCTGAAAGCCCTCCGGCTGTACGGCGTATTGCCGGCGCAATGCCTCCTCCGCCGGCGCAGTGAATTCCTCGACCTGCTCGTAGGTGATGACCGTGTTGTTCACGATGGCCTTGACGCCGTCGGCCAGTTCCGCGCGCAAGGGCAGGCCCAAGCACAATGCCGCCGCCCAAATTGGGATCAATCGGGACCAATTCATCAAATTCGACGCGAATACTAACAACTGCCTCCGGCGGGTCAAGCGCCGCCACTTAATCAAAACGGCTGCAGGCAATTGAACAAATACATGACCAACGCCATGAGCGCGGCGAAAATCAAGCCCGCCACGATTGACCATTTTAAAAATTTTCGATGCTTGCGGCGCGCCGCCGGGCCGCCCTGGCCCGGCAGCAGGTAATAACGTTCGCGCTCTTTATTGCCCTTTGAGAAAAACATACGCTTCCGACTTCGCCAATTTTTTAACACACAATCCGCCGTTGCTCAAGTCCAGTGCTTGCGGTGGCGAGCCGTGCCCCTTACCGTTCCGGCGTGAATCTCGAAGACCATCTCGGCGACATCATCCGCAAGGCGCGCGCGATGAGCAACGTTTCGACGGCTGCCGCGGCAAAGGCCGCGGGAATTTCCGAAGCCGAACTTTCCGCGCTCGAAGAAAGCGGACAAATCGGCAAACGACCTGACTTTACCGCACTCGCCCGGCTGGTCGGCTTGAACCCGGCCAAACTCGAAGGCATTGCCAATGGCTGGCTGCCGGCGGAAAAGGATTTGAGCGTCTGGCGCGAACTGCGCGTGTTCACCACCGCCGGCGAAAGCATGACCGTGAATTGCTATCTGGTTTGGGACGAAGTCACGCGCGACGCGGCACTGTTCGACACCGGCTTCGACGCGAAACCAATCCTGGATTGTATCGCCGAAAACCAGCTTCTGCTCCGGCACGTTTTCATCACGCACTCGCACTACGACCACGTGGACGCTCTGCCCAAAATCCGCGAAGCCTTTCCGAAAGTGCGGCTGCACAGCGGTTCCAAAAACGCGCCGGTGGACCAGCGCAACAAGCCCAGCGAAATCGTCCATCTTGGCGGCCTGCGCATCACGCATCGCGAGACGCCCGGTCACGCGGAGGACGGCGTGACCTATCTTGTCGGCAACTGGCAGGAGGACGCGCCGCACGTAGCCATCGTGGGCGACGCGATTTTTGCCGGGTCCATCGGGCGCGGCAACCAATCTTGGGATTTGGCGCGGCAAAAAGTGCGCGAACAAATTTTATCGTTGCCGCCGGGAACGTTGATTTGCCCCGGCCACGGCCCGTTGACGACGGTGGCGGAGGAAAAGGAACACAATCCGTTCTTTTGATTTACAGACGGTTCGACTGGCAAAGTAAAAATTGGACATGCCATGTGACCAGCGGGACACATTTCGCAATCTTCAGCCTGCGATTAAAGTTAACGACGAAGTTTTCCACCGGTCACACCCCGGATTTGCCGGAATGGCAACAGTTGCCGGCATCGCACGTCACCCCGCGTTGCCGGGTGGTTTGTAAGTAAGCATCTCCGCACGCGTGGCACACGGATTGCACCTTGAAAAGGTTGAACACAGATACGCGACTTATGAGATTCTCTCTGGAGATTGGCAACACGGACAAACACCTCGTCGAATTCAATTTCAACCAGCTTCGCGGCACCCTGGTCATCCGCGTGGACGACCGGCCGGTTTTCCAATCCAAACGCATTTTCAACGAACCGGTCCGCGAAGTTTACCACTTCGTGATTGATGGCGCGGAGAAATCGGACGTGCGGATTGAGAAACGGCGCAAACCGCTGTTTGGCCACCACAACACAGTCTTTGTGAACGATCGCCTGACCCGGGTGGTGGACAGGTATTTTTAACTGATTTTCACCAAACGCAATTGTCTCCGACCCCGTGGCCGTATGGGACAGGAAATAATTTAAATGCCCAGACCGGACACGCATTTCACGAATTCACACTGATTAAAAGCCACTTGAATCAATTCGTAATAATTCGTGCAGTTCGTATCTCTGCATCTGTGTCCATCCGTGTTAATCCGTGGTCATGCTGGACACATAAATCCCTTTGAAATTGCAAATTGACCCTTCTGCACATGGTTGTTAGCCTTTGCTCCCCTCAGCGGGATTTTATGCGACATACCATTTCAGTTTTGGTGGAGAACAAGTTCGGCGTGCTCACGCGCGTGGCGGGCCTGTTCAGCGGCCGCGGCTACAACATTGACACGCTCAACGTCGGCCCGACGCAGGACCCGACGACTTCGCGCATGACCATCGTCACCCACGGCGACGAGGCCACGCTGGAACAAATCGTCAAGCAGCTCAACAAATTGCCGGACGTCATCAAGGTGCAGGATTTCCACGAGGGCGAATACGTGGACCGCGAATTGGTGCTGGTCAAGGTGGCGGTGGACTCAAAGTCGCGCGCCGAGGTGATGCAAATCACGGACATTTTCCGCGCCAAAATCGTGGACGTGCAGCCCAAGAGCCTGTCCATCGAAATCACCGGTAACGAGAGCAAGGTGGAGAAATTCATCGGCCTGATGGACTCGTTCGGCGTGTCCGAAATCACACGCACGGGCAAGGTCGCACTGCCCCGCAAGTGATGGCACGGACGCTGTTTTACGCCCTCAACAACCCCGCATCCCAGTCCTGATCGCGTTTGCATTTGACGGACGGGCACTGATGTTTAAGATTAAAAATTCATTTGAACGAGTTGAAGACATTGAAAACACACAAACGAGAAAGATTGAGTTATGGCAACGATTGATTTTGGTGGAACAAAGGAAAAAGTCATCACGCGGAAGGAATTCCCGATGGCCCGGGCCCGCAAGGTGCTCAAAAACGAGACCATCGCCATCATCGGCTATGGCGTGCAAGGCCCGGCACAGGGACTGAATCTGCGCGACAACGGCTTCAAAGTCATCGTCGGCCAAGCCAGGTCGTTCAAGCGCGACTGGGACCGTGCCGTGAAGGACGGGTGGAAACCCGGCAAGACGCTGTTCGACATCGAGGAAGCCGTGCAAAAGGGCACCATCATCCAGATGCTCGTTTCCGACGCCGCCCAGCGCACCATCTGGCCGGTCGTGAAGAAAAATCTCAAGCCCGGCGCAGCGTTGTATTTCTCGCACGGCTTCTCCATCGCCTACAAAAAGCAGACCGGCGTCATCCCGCCGAAAAACGTGGACGTAATCATGGTCGCCCCGAAGGGTTCCGGCTTGAACGTCCGCCGCAATTTTCTCACGGGCGCGGGCATCAACTCCAGTTTTGCGATCGAGCAGGACGCCACCGGTCACGCGAAAGAGCGTTGCCTCGCCATCGGCATCGGCATCGGCTCGGGTTACCTGTTCCCGACCACGTTCCAGCACGAGGTCTTCAGCGACCTCACCGGCGAACGTGGCGTGTTGATGGGCGCGCTGGCGGGCATCATGGAGGCGCAATACGATGTGCTCCGCTCCCACGGCCATTCGCCGAGTGAAGCGTTCAACGAAACCGTCGAGGAACTCACTCAAAGCCTCATCCGGCTCGTGGACGAAAACGGCATGGACTGGATGTATTCCAATTGTTCCGCCACCGCGCAGCGCGGCGCGCTGGACTGGAAACCCAAGTTCAAGCAGGCCACCCTGCCGGTGTTCAAGAAACTTTACCAGCGCGTCAAATCGGGCAAGGAATGCGCCCGCGTGCTCTCCGCCTGTGGCGCGCGCAACTACCAGGCACAGTTGCAGAAGGAGTTGAGCCAAATCCACAATTCCGAAATGTGGCGCGCCGGCGCAGCTTCCCGTGAGTTGCGTCCAAAGCAATCTGCCAAGGCCATCGCCAAAGGCACCAAGGGCGTCTCCGGACGCACGGCAAATTAAGGTCCGCGCAAAAAATTGAAAGCCGCTGTAGCAATCCAGCGGCTTTTTGCTTTTGATTTTACTGTGGCAATTGTGAGATTTGAAAACCTAGCTCACGAGCGCGCTCGATGAATTTACCGATATTGCTCACAGCCCACTCATTACAGACTACTACTTTCTTTTCGTCGCCGGTTAAAAGAGTGTCTTCTTCATCCGGAAAGTATCTCCGATAACCTGTTCGTTTGATAATCTCCTGTCCCCTTTCTTGCGGGGCGAAGACACCCCACGAGCCTTGCAATGAATCCGGAAATGCCACTTTCAATTCTTCGAAAGTTGTTTTGGGTTTATCTTGAAGATATACCCTGACAACTGCGAGAACCAGTCGGCTCTTCGCAAGTGCTTCGCCACCGAAATTATATTTTGTGTAATCCTTCTGGCGGGCCTCTCTGCGTTGTTCAGCTTGGGCACGGAGCTTAACTTGGTAATCTCCCGCATCGGGTAGTGGTATAATTTGTTGAACATCCAACAAGATTTGACCGCCACTTCGGTATGGTTTTAAACGAACACACCGAATATCCAAGTCGCGCTCATTTAGCCAGAGAACGCTAGTTGTGAGTTCTTGAGAAAATTCGGCGGCAGCGAGAACAATTCGGACATCGCTTGCAAATTGATCAGCGTGCGGTTCTTGCCATCCTAAAAAAACAAGCAATTCCTGTCTCGCATTCTTGGCCTGTTGCGTCTTGCGAAGAAAATCTTCGTAAATCTGGACAGCTTTGTCGAATGTGAGAGTAGAAAGCATGGCTGCATAACGAACTGCTTGGAGCTCCATGTAACTTCCTGAATCATTTCGTTTCAATTCGACAACCACTAGGTTTGCGTGGTCGTCAACGCCGAGCAAATCCACTCGCGATTTGGTGTCTTCCCAATCAGAAAACTCTTCTGCAATGACAAGTGTTCTTGGAGAGATGATGTCAATTTTTTCTCGAAGCATTCGCTGCAAGTCTCGGCGCTCAAGAATCCCTTCCACCTCAAAACTGGTGGATTGGATTGCGGCCAAGGATTTATTTTCGATTTTGTAGATTGCCATTTTATCCTCCAAGCGTTGTTGGATCCGCTACGTCGCCCTTGTTGAAATCCACGTATGCTTCCGTCAAATCGGCGGCGTAAATCACCGCGCCGGCCCGGCCGAGGTTCAGGTTGATGTGCAAATCAAATTCCTTCGGCGCCGCGGCGGTACAGAGCTGCTTGAATGTCGCCTTCGTCGGCTGCCCATGTTTCAAGCTCCAGAGAATTTTTCTGCGGCCGTCTCGTCGCGCCGAAGCGTCAGACGCGAAGGCGGAGCTGTAACCGATGTCCACCTTCTCCTCGACGATTTTTGCCGCGGAATAACCGAGCGCGTCAATGATGCGGCCCCAGTTCGGGTCGCCGCCATGCCAGCTTGTCTTCACCAGCGGACTGTTGGCCACCGCCCGAGCCGCGGCATCGGCGTCCTGAACCGTCTTCGCGCCGTTTACCCGCACCGTCACCACGCGATGAACGCCCTCACCGTCGCGCACAATCATCTTCGCCAGCTCCAGACAGACGTGGTTGAGAGCTGACTGAAACGTCGTCAAATCGCGTAGCCGCGCTTGTGAAAGCGCGGATTTCCGCGAACTTACGTTCGCGGCTACAAGCGAAGGGTTTCCTGCGAGTCCATTCGCCAGCACCAGCACCGTGTCGTTGGTGCTCATGTCGCCATCCACGGTGATGCGATTGAAGCTCTGCGCGACGGCTTCCTGCAAAGCGGCCTGCAAAGTTTTCGCTTCAATCGCCGCATCGGTGGTAATGAAACAAAGCATCGTCGCGTGCAGCGCGGCGGGCCGCGCGCCGGTGGCGGACATCATCGGCTGAATCATGCCCGCGCCCTTGCAAATGCCGCCGATACGGACGGCTTTGCCGCCCAGCTTGAATTCAACCGCGATTTGTTTGGGCCGTGTGTCGCTCGTCATGATGGCTTCGGCAGCCTGGTCCGCGTGACTTGATGAATTCCCTAGCAGTTTTGCCGCCTCCAAAATTCCACGTTTGACGTTTCCCATCGGCATGGTGACGCCAATGCGTCCAGTCGAGCCGACCAAAACACGTTCGGCGGGCAATTCGTAGCTGCGTTCGTTAGAACGCGGCTGATCTTTTCGCGAAGAAGATGGCCGCGAACTCATCCCGCACAACGGGACAGCTACGGTGTGGGCGGTGACGCGCGTCATTTCCATGGCATCCTTAAAACCCTGTTTTCCCGTGCAGGCATTGGCGTTGCCGGAATTGACGACGATGGCCTGTGCAGCTCCCCTTTTCACGCGTTCGACGCATACCCTCACCGGTGCGGCACAAACCTGATTGGTCGTAAACATGCCGGCAACTGACGCCGGGACCTTGGACACAATCAGCGCGAGATCGCGTTTTTGTCCCTTGTTAGAGCCTTTGCCCGTGCCGAGGCGTTTGATGTCGCAAAATACGCCGCCGGCGAGGAAGCCTTTGGGTGCGACGATGGAACCTGAAATTTCTTTGAACGGATTTTTGCTCATTGTTCGGCTGAGAATTTGCGGGCGATGGAAAATATTTTCAACTCGAATGTAGGACAGGCGTCCCGCCTGTCTCCATTTTTTAAGTCAGAGACAGGCGCGACGCCTGTCCTACGTTTTTATCGCATCAATTTCCAGCCGCACCATGCGGACGTGGACGCGCCCGGCCGCGTCCGGTGGATGTTGGGCGAGGTATCGGTCTGCAACAGCAGCGATGAAATCCTCGCGCAAATTTTCCGGCACGCGCTGCGTGTAAGGCAGCCAAGTCGTGCGCAACCATGCCGTAAAGCTTTTGCCGTCGCCGTAGATGGCATCCTTCGGCGACAGGCGCACACCCAAAGATTTGAACCCAAATCGCGGCAGCCATTTTTCATAACTGTCCGGGCTGTGAAAGAAATACGGCTTTTCCATCCTTCGGAAAAATTCGCACCAGCGTTTGAGCCGCATTTCCGGGCGCAACGCAACGAATATATCCTGCGCGTTGCCCTTGCCGCCGCACGAAATCACCAACTGTCCGCCGGAACGCAGACACGCCGCCGCCCGGCGCAAAAACGCCTCATGATCGTCCACCCAATGCATGGTGGCGTTAGAAAAAACGAGGTCGAATTGCCGCTCAACCCGGATTTGGCGCGCGTCCATCACCCGGAATTTCAAATTGGCAATTTTGCCTGAGGGAAAAGCGGCGCGGGCGAATCTGATCATTTGCGGCGAGGCATCAATGCCGACCACGAAACCGTGCGGCACGGCGTGGGCGATTTCGGCGCTGATCTTGCCGTCGCCACAGCCGACATCGAGGACGTGCTCATCGCCCCGCAGGTTGAGCCTGGCGATGAGTTCGCGCGCCCAGGCTTGCTGCACGACGGAATTCGCGGCGTAATCGGCAGCATTCCATTTGGCGGGTTGTGAAGCAATTCGAGGCATTTTTTGGGCAGGGACGAGCCGCTGCTCGTCCTGAATTGGGGCCGCGCGGCAGCACGGCCCTACCACGTCAAATCAATCCCGCTGTCTCCGGGAAACCGCAGAGGAGGTTCATGCTTTGCACGGCCTGGCCGCTCGCGCCCTTGACCAGATTGTCCTCGGCACTCATGACGATAAGCCGGCCCGTCCGCAGGTCGAGCCGCCACGCGATTTCGATGATGTTTGTGCCGTTGACATTTTTGGTGTCAGGCAGATTTTTGCCATTTAGCAAACGAACGAACGGCTCATTGCCGTAGGCTTTCTGGTAGCACGTAGAAATCTTCTCCGTGTCAACGGATTTATCCGCGGGCGTGAGGTACAGCGTCGTCAAGATGCCGCGGTTAACCGGAATCAGATGCGGTGTAAATTGGATGGTGATCCCGCCTTGCGGGACGCCCGCCGCCAGCGAAAGTTGTTCCTCGATTTCCGACAAGTGCCGGTGCTTGGGCACACTGTAAGGCCGGACGCTTTCGTTGCATTCGCAAAAAAGATAGTCCGCCTCGGCTTTGCGGCCCGCGCCGCTCACGCCGCTCAACGAATCGGCAATGATGCCGTCCGGTTTGATCAACCCCGCCTTCAGCAACGGAATCACCGGCAGCAGGATGCTGGTCGGGTAACAGCCGGGCGACGCAACGAGCAATGCCTTTTTGATTTCCGCACGATAAATTTCCGGCAGGCCATAGACGGATTTTTTCAACAAATCCGGCGCGGGATGGTCGTGCGCGTAAAACTCCTTGTAGATTTCCGCGCGCTTGAGCCGGAAATCCGCGCTGAGGTCAATCACGAGGCAACCGGCGTCCAGCAGCGGCACGGCATATTCGGCGGCGACGCCGTGCGGCAACGCCAAGAACACCACGTCCGCCTGCTTCGCCAGCAGGTCGGCTTTTGGCTCGGTGAAGCGGAGGGTTTTCGATTTAGGATGACTGGCAAATTTCGGAAAGACCTGCGCGAGCGTCTGCCCGGCGTTCTGGCGCGAGGTCACGGCCACCAACTCCACGTGGGGATGGTTCAACAACAACCGGACGAGTTCCTCGCCGGAGTAACCGGAGGCACCGATGATGGCGACTTTCTTCGATTTCATATTCATGTCAAACGTTGGAGTAATGGAGTAATGGAGTAATGGAATTTTGCAATACTCCATTTCTCCAGCACTCCATTTCCCCAACAAAAAAGCCCCGCCGGTTTTGCCAGCGGGGCCTGGAAATTTCCAGCGCGATTAACGTTTCGAGTATTGGAACCGTTTGCGCGCGCCCGGCTGGCCGTATTTCTTGCGCTCTTTCATGCGCGAATCGCGCGTGAGCAGGCCCTCGGCCTTGAGCATGGCACGCAAAGTGGCGTCGGCCACAATCAGCGCCCGGGCTATCCCATGCCGCACCGCGCCGGCCTGTCCGTTCGGTCCGCCGCCGGTGACATTGACGCGCACGTCAAATTTTTCCGCCGTGCCGGTGACGGCAAGCGGTTGCGCCGCCGTCGAGCGCAAGGTCTCGAGCGGGAAATAATTTTCAAATGGCCTGCCGTTCACGATGATCTTGCCGTTGCCGGTCGCGAGCCGGACGCGGGCGACGGCGGTCTTGCGCCGGCCGGTGCCGAGAAATTCGTTTTTGGTTTCCGCTGCCATCTGTCAGTTGAGGGTTGAAAGTTGGTGGTTGGGAGAAAATCAGGCCGCCACCTTGAGCGGTTCCGGCTTTTGCGCCGCGTGCGGATGTTTCGGGCCCTTGAAAACTTTCAGCTTGGTCAGCAACTGGCTGCCGAGCCGGTTTTTCGGAATCATGCCTTTGACCGCGTGCGTAATGAGTTTTTCAGGATGCTTCGCACGGATTTGTTCAACGGTCCGGTATTTCTCGCCGCCTTTCCAGCCGGAATAGGTCATGTATTCCTTGGCGGTTTCCTTCTTGCCGGTGACGCGGACTTTCTCGGCGTTGATGACGATGACAAAGTCGCCGGCGTCGAGGTAGGGCGTGTAGACGGGCTTGTTTTTGCCGCGCAAAACGTCGGCCACCTGCGCCGCCAGCCGGCCGAGCACGGCGCCGTCGGCGTCAATCACGTGCCACTTCCGCTCATTCAAATTCACTTTGGGCAAATGCGTTTTCATTCAAACCGAAAAGGAGCGCGGAATTTACCAGACGCACGAACGAAGTCAATAGGGCATTTCGACTGGTAAGCGAACGATTCGCGCCAAAAAGATTGCTACCCGGGGCTGGGTGATTTATTTGCGTGCGCAAGCGTTTTTTCTTGAGCAATTGCAAGGGAAACGCTAATTAATCACTAAATTTTTTGACATTGAGCCGTTTTATAAGAGGTTTATGGACATTTTGTTCCTGTCCAGGGTAAATCAAGGCAAGCATTCAAGCAACCTGCCAAAAGAAAAAATGAGACCAGAACAGTGGGAAACATTCAAGAAAGCCGCGCGGCTGGAAAAATTGGACAAGGTGGCGATGGCCATGATTGTGGACAGTCCGTGGATACCCGGGTATCTCGGCATCAAGCACATGGATTTTTATCTCGACCCGGAATTGTGGTTTCAATCACACCTCAAAATCCACCAGGAATTCCCTGACGTCATCTGGGTCCCCTCGTGGTGGATGGAATACGGCATGGCGGCGGAACCGTCGGCGTTGGGGTCCAAGATCAAATTCTGGGCGGACAACACGCCCAGCGAATACCACACGCTTTTTCACATCGAAGACATCGAAAAATTCCCTGAATACGAAGTGGAGAACGACGCTTTCATGGCGCTGACGCTGCATCGCATCCGAATGCAGAAGCAACGCATCCTCGACACCGGAGAAGTTCTGCCGTTCATCACGTCGCGCGGCCCGATGTGCACGGCGGGTTTTGTGCGCGGCACGACCGAATTGATGATTGATCTCGTGGAAAAACCGGAGTGGTCCCACAAACTGCTCGATCTTTGCACACGGCTGGTCATTGACTGGCTGAAAGCCCAGCACAAGGCCATCGGCAATACGGTGGAGGGCATTTTTATTTTGGACGACATCGTCGGTTTCGTAAACGAAGAGCATTACCAGGAATTCTGCCACCCCTATTTGAAGCGCATCTGCGACGCCTTCCCAAAGGACTGGGTGAAGCTCTATCACAACGATGCGGAAGTACAGGCCTGTCTGGACCATTTGCCGGATGCCGGGTTCAACGTGCTGAACTGGGGCAAACAAACGGACATTGCCGAGGTCAAGGAACGCGTGGGTGACCGGATGTGCCTGATGGGGAATGTGAATCCGCTCGAAGTCGGCGTCCGCGGCACGCCGGAGGAAGTGCGCGAAGCGACGCTGGAAGTTCTCGAAAAGGGCGGCGACCGGGGCATGATTCTGTCCGTCGGCGGCGGCACCAGTCCCGGCATGCCCAAACAGAACATCCTCGCCATGCTGGAAGCGTTGGCGGAATTCAATTCGAAACGGGTGACTGCTTAAGCAAAGGAAAATACCAGATGCCAGACTACGCGTTAATGAATCAGAGCCTTTACGAAGGCAAGGCCAAGGAAGTCGAACAGATGACCCGGGACGCCCTCGCCGCAGGCCGGAGCGTCAAGGAAGTGCTCACGGAGGGGCTCATCGCGGGCATGAGCGTCGTCGGCGAGGATTTCAAATACAACATCCTCTACGTGCCTGAAGTGCTGATTGCCGCGCGCGCGATGAAAGCCGGCATGTTGGTTTTGAAGCCATTGCTCAGTGCAAAAGGTTCGGACGTGCAGCCGGCCGGAATTCTCCTCATGGGAACGGTACGCGGCGACCTGCATGACATCGGCAAAAATCTCGTTTGCATGATGGCCGAGGGCGCGGGCTTTGAAGTCCACGACATCGGCGTGGACCAGAGCATTGAAAAATTCCTCGCCGCCACCGAGCAGCACAAGCCGCACATCATCGGCATGAGCGCGTTGCTCACCACGACGATGACTTACATGAAAACAGTCGTTGACGGCTACAAGGAACGCGGCATGACCAACATCAAGTTCGCCATCGGCGGTGCGCCCATCAGCCAGATGTACGCCGACGAAATCGGCGCGGACGGCTATGGCGCAGACGCGTCGAGCGCGGTGGATTTGTTTCTCTATTTCGTCGGCAAAGGCGCTGCTCCCAAAGCCAGGACCAAAATGGAAACCATCGCGGCGGTCATGGCCGAACGGGCGGAACCAACGAAAACGCAACGGGACCCGAACGCCAAATCGAAATTCCAAGTCCTCTACTGGCAGGACATACCGTCGCAGATCAAGGCGTGGGACGATTTCGACGAAATCAAGCTCGACATGCCGTCGCGTTTTGCCGAGCGGATTGACGCTTCGGCGCAGAAACAGGGTCATATCCAGGCCGATGCTTACATGGCACACCTGCGCTGGAGCGACACGGCCGAACGGCCCGGCACGCCCCAGGAAGTCGCCGAAGCCGTGAAGAAAGAGTTGGAAGCAAAATTCCCGTAACGGCGCGGTTGGGTAGAACGCGGTGGATTGGGGAGAGGCAACGAATCAGAAATCTTCTTTATGCCTTATTGCAACCGGCAAAGAGTTCTTCCCAAGAACATCGAAGTGCAGCGCGCAAGCGCACCAGCGTTGGCAGGCTTGGAAAATTTTCGCCAGCTTCCACGTTCTGAATGTAGCGGGCACTCACGCCAACCTTTTCGGCCAGTCCTTCTTGAGTCAAATCCCGCCGCATCCGCAGTGAGGCAACGTTTTTTCCGAGTCGCTTTCGATATGGACAAGGTTCGGGTTTGCGCACAGGCATAACGGAATCCTGTCCAAAAGGCGCGCGGCAAAACACGAGGCTTTACTTCGTGATGTGTTTCGCTATAATATTATGGTGTGGATTAAGCCGGATTCAAAAAGGATTGTTGCTGAAACGGAACGGTTCGGTTTGAATCAAGCCGTTCAAGAAGAACAACTATGCAGCCTCAAAACTGTGAGGGCAAAATCGACGGAAGAAGGCCGCTGATTGCCGCCTGTTGTTGGCTTTGCTCAATTGCTATCTGGAGCAGTTGCACTTATTCAGCGAAGTCGCCCAACACATCCACTCAAGCTCCAGCTCATTCTCCATTTACTTCGGCGGTGCGGACAAACGCGGCAGTGGTAAGCGCTCCGTTTCGAGCGTGGGTCACGGGAACTTGGGACACGAATTCATTTGGCAGCGGCTCACGTTTTGCGAAAGAAGGCGATGCTCGAACGCGGACGTTGGCGCTCGAAAAACTTTTCAGCAAGCGGCACTCAATGTCAGAGGCGGAGTTGCGAGGTTTCCAACTGATGCTTGAGGAACAGATTCGCGCCACATCCGATGATCCTTACGTCGTAGCCACTTCCGTCCACACACTTGCCGGCCTTCTGGATTATCTCAAGTCGAGAGGGCTTGTATCCAAAGCAGACATTGCGGCAGACGGCGAATTGCTCGTGTCATACATGAGCGACGACACTCTCGATCTTCAGGTGAGAGGCGCAGCGATTCGCGCCGTCGGTGATCTTGGAATTACAAATGGCCAGAAACCCATTGAGGAAATGCTCTTTGACGCTGCAAATGTAAATACGCCGGAGATTGCGCGCAACGGTTGCCTTGCCTTGGTGAAACTTGCGAATGAGGAATCTTTCACGCCAATTCGCGGAGTTTTCGAGACGACATCTGATTCTTCGGTGTTTGGCACTGCCGCGTTCTGCCTCGGGCAGATTAACAACACTGAGGCCATGTCTGCATTGGCCGAAAATGCGCGGAGATTTCCTGATTCGGAATCGTGCGACGCAGCGTTGGTGAACATGGACAAGGTAATTTTGGAGACGTTGAATCATCCTGACAGCCCGGTGGTAATTAACGCCATCCAAGCAACCGAACATCTGTGGAAAGACGGTCAGCGGGAAAAATATGTTCCGGCGTTGCGAGGGCTTCTCGCTGACGGGTCGCTCGCGGTGAAAAGGGCAAGCTGCGAACGGCTCATTGATGCAGCGAGTCGGTTGCCGTTTGCGCAAGAGAAGCAGGAGTTGGCAGTTGTTTTGGAAAGCATCGGGCAATCGCCAGAGCTACGCGAATACGCTGAGAAGATTCGGCAGCGGATGGACGCAACTGTCCTCGTTCCGGCCACAGCGTCAGCGCCAGCCCCATCTTCGATAAAACAATAGAAATAGAGTATGCACACACGAGCAATGAAGCATCGCTTGGCCTTTCTTAACGTATTGGTTTTGTTCTTTTGTGCGGTCAGTCGTTCTCACGCCCAAATTCCAACGTATGGGAATCTTCAGGCCCAAGAATATGGTGATGCCGTGTATCGGCAAATAGATAGCTTTTGGCTGAATTTTTTCGGGGCCGACTACAATCATACGGCGGTCTTTGCCGGAATTAATTCGAGTCACATCCCGCAGGTAATGGAAGCAACCGGACAGGGGGGAAATACAGCAGGTGATACCACTGCCGAGATCGGTTTTTCGGATATTAATGGCCAACCATCGCTGACTTATTTCGGCGCTTATACAAAGACCGATTTGACTTTATCATTTTCTGCACGCAAGAGCGTAGTAGCAACTGCCGTTTCGCTTGTTGATGCTTATATCCAATATTATGCATATGACGCCATCGACTATTATTCGGGAGGGAATGATATAAGCCATATCCAATACATTCGTTGTGATGGGCTTGTGGAATACTGCTACAACGCGAATGGGTATGTCGTTTGGTGGCCCACCGCGAATCCGAGCCATTGGAGTATTCTTAGCTATCCCGACGAGCACAATGATGCGCCGACTCCTCCAACTGATCCGTCTTATGAGTTTTCACCTTGGGCGCAGCGGGGCGCGCCCGGCGGGTCGTTTTGGGGACCGAGTCCCGGCAACACTTACATGACGCGGCCTTCCGTCATCAACCTGCCGACCTACCAACTGACGCAGGTGACGAACGCGGGCTACGCAGACGTGACGATTCAAGCCACGGATGAATCGGGCATTCACTACATCGGATACAAGAAGCCGGGAGAAACAAATTGGAATTACAGCCCGACACAGGTGCAGCATCCGACAAGTGACACGTATTCTTTCGGCCCGGTGCGGATCACGAACAGCGGAACGCTCTATATTTTTGCCGTGGACAACGGCGGCAATTATCCAACGCTCGCCACGAGTTACACGATCACTGTGCCGCCGCCTGACACAACAAAGCCAACGGTTTCAATCACCAACCCACCGTCCGCAAAGACTTACACGAATTCACAGACAGTAACCGTTTCAGCGAGCGCCTCGGACAACGTGGGTGTCGCGAGCGTTGCATTTTATGATGGCTCGACGCTCAAAGGCACTGACCCGACCGCAGCCTACACCTACGATTGGTCATTCGCTGCTGCTGACAACGGGGCGCATGTGTGGACGGCTCGTGCGTACGATGCTGCCGGAAACGTTTCCACCTCCAGTCCGGTTACGCTCACCGTCAGCATTGACATCACGCCGCCAACGGTTGTGATTTCCAGCCCAGCCAACGGAGCAAATCTGACAACTTCGACAACGACCGTATCAGGTACGGCCAGTGATCCCGGCTCGCCGAGCAGCGGGCTGAATTTGGTGCAAGTTCGAGTCAATGGCGGCGCTTGGCAAACGGCGAGCGGCACGACGAGTTGGAGTCGCAGCGTAACGCTGATGCCGTGCGGAAACACAATCGAAGCCCGCAGTCTCGACAAGGCGGGCAACTATTCCACCAACGCTTTAATCTCCGTCACCTACACGCCGCCCAACACCGTGCCGAATACTCCAAGCAACATTTCACCACCCAACGCCGCAACGAAAGTGTCAGTCACCCCCACGTTGCAAGCGAGTGCGTTCAGCGATGTGGACTGCATCGGCGACACGCACGCTGCGAGCCAGTGGCAAGTGCTGAACAGCACGGGCGCAGTCGTGGTTGCGGACAGTGGCGCGGACACGGTGAACAAGGTCAGCTGGCTAGTGCCCGCTGCAAAATTGTATTACGGCAGCAACTACCAATGGCGTGTTCGCTACCAAGACAGCCGCAGTGGATGGAGCAGCTACTCTACTCAAACCACATTCACCACTGGCGGCCCATTACTCAGCGGAACAAAGCAAGGCACAAACATGGTTTTCAAATGGCCGACCAATGCGCTCAGCTTCTCGCTGCAATGGGTCACGAATCTTTCATCGGCGAATTGGAGCAACGCAACGCCTGCACCAGTAATTGTGAGCGGCCAATACACCGTCACAAACAGAATGACCAATAACGCGAGATTCTATCGGTTGAAGAAATAGCATCGGGACTGCGCTACCTTTATCTGCGCTCTTTGTGCGTTTTGCATTTTCCGCAGCAAAAGAAAACAGAGTTTCCCTGATTTCCCAATTTTGTTATGTTGCGTCGGCAAAAATGCAGACATTGCGCGAAAAACTATTTCAGTCCTCCCGGTTTCTCATCGGGACTGAATTGGTTTCCACCCGCGGCTCCATGGCGGAGAAAAGCGCCGTAAAGGTTCGCACGTTCGCCAACCAGCTCGTCGAGTGCCCGTACATTGACTGGATTTCCATCACCGACAATGCCGGCGGTCACCCGCAACTCGCACCCACGGCACTGGGCAAACCTCTGCTTTACGCGGGCAAGGAGGTCGTTATTCACCTCACGTGCAAGGACCTGAACCGAAACGGCCTTGAGAGTGAAGCCTGGCTGCTGAACAGCGAAGGTTTTAACAATGTTCTGGCCATGACCGGCGATTACCCGGTGACCGGGGACATGGGCATGGCCAAGCCGGTTTTCGACATTGATTCCGTCGGCCTGATTTCCATGTTGAACAAGATGAATCAGGGGTTTGATCTCAAAGATGAGCATGGCAACAGCAAAAGCGAGCGGCTCGAAAAAACCCAGTTTTGCATCGGCGCCGTCACCACCAATTACAAGCTGCGCGAGGGCGAGGTTGTCCCTCAATACCTGAAGCTGCAAAAGAAAGTCGAGTGCGGCGCTCACTTCATCATCAATCAAGTCGGCTACGATTCCCGCAAAGCCCACGAACTGCGGCGGTACATGGATGACCACGGGATGAAGGACGTTCCGCTAATTGGGAATGTCTTTTTGTTGAGCCCAAGGGTCGCGCAAATTTTTTACAGCGGAAGAATTCCGGGTATTGTTGTCACTCCCGCGCTGCTGGAGCTTTGTCTCAAACAGGGTCAATCCCCCGACAAGGGGAAGGCTTTCTTCTGCGAATTTGCGGCCAAGCAGATGGCCATCTTCCGCGGCCTGGGCTACCGGGGAGCGTATCTGGGAGGGGTGCACAATCTCGCGACCATGGAAAAAGTGATGGCGATTGAACGATCGTTCTCGCCGGATGATTGGAAACAATTTGCGCGCGGGATCAAATTCTCCAGACTTGGCGAATTTTTCCATTACGCCGAAGACCCCGCCTCCGGACTGGCGGCTCCGACCCTGCCAACCCCCGCCGGGACCCCGGTAAAATCAAAACATGTCGGCGCGCTGTATCAGTTGTCCAAGTGGACCCATGACCTCATGTTTACCCCGGGACGGGTCTTGAGCAACTGGGGGGCGAAAATCTGCCAAAACTCAAAGGATCCCAGTCAAGGCCCCAAGCCGCTTCGGGCTTTGGAGCATCTCAGCAAGGCCGTTTTGTTCCAATGCAAAGACTGCGGCGATTGTTCGCTGCCGGACATTGCGTTTCTGTGCCCCGAATCTCAATGTGCCAAGAACCAGCGGAATGGTCCCTGTGGCGGCACACGGGAGGGCCACTGCGAAGTGGATGGCTACGGCGATTGCATCTGGCTGCGCGCCTATGAACGGTTGAAACACGACGGAAAAGAACAGTCATTGCTCGAGCACGCGCCCGCCGTGCAAAATCAAGCGCTTCGGGGGACTTCCTCCTGGGCGAACAACTGGCTGGGACGTGATCACGCCGCAAAACGGGTGGACAAGATTTCTTTGAACAAGACCGGTGAACAGAAAACAACCGACACGAAACAGCAAACGCCCGTTTCCACACATTAAAGCCATCGTTATTCGAGAAGATAAAATGAGCGCGAAAAAACTACGGATTATTGGTGATTTGATCAACAACGCCTATGGGCGGGCTCGCAACGCCTTCACCGCGCGAAATCTGGAAGGCTATCAAAATCTGGCCAAATCGCAGGCCGAACTGGGCGTGGATTTTCTCGACCTCAACATTGATGGCACCCGGCAAATCCAGGTGAAGCTGGAGGAAATGCGGGCCTTCCTGCCCGATGTGATTCCGGCGATTCAAGCGGTAACCCGGGTTCCGCTGTGCATGGACAATCCGTCGGTGGAATTCCAGAAGGTTGCGCTGAAACATTACGACCGTTCCAAAGGCGGGGCGCCCATCCTGAATTCCATTGCCGCCTCCCGCGAACATCTCGATGAAATGATCGAACTGGTCGCGGCCTACGACACGCTCGTCATCGTCATGGCTTCTGAAAAATTTGCCGACGGCGGGTCGGCCCAGTGTCTCAATCCGCAAGACGTGCATGCCACCGCAAAGCATTTTGTCGAGTTGCTGACGACCAAAGCCGGACGGCGCAAGGACCAAATCCTCATTGACACGGGACTCGCGCCGGTCGGCGCTGACACTTACGGACTGGTCAACATCGGTCTCGATGCCATGCGGTTGATTCGCCAGGACCCGGACCTGCGTGGTGTTCATTTCACCTGCGGGCTGTCCAACTTCGCCTGGGGCACTCCCAAGCACATCCGTCATGAACTCGAAAAAGCTTATCTCACCATCGGGATGGAAGCCGGCCTGGATTTTGCCATAGCCAATCCGGAAAAATCGTCCGGCCCGCTCCCGGCTGATCATCCGTTGGTGGCGCGGCTGCGACAAGCCCTCGCCCAAGGCCGGGCCGCTGCCGGGGAAAGCCAGGAAACGGCCGGGTTTCGTCAGGCCGAGGCCGTGATGAATATCTGGAGCGATGGACAACCCGCAGATTAAGACGACGATTCCATCAGCGGCCAACGGCCGACGCATCTGGCTTCGTGTCGGAATGCTGTTGAATGGAATCAGCACCAGCCCCCTTCGAAACGCCCACGTTGCCTATAACGAAAAAGAAATTCTCTTCGTCGGCGGGTCTGACGCTTCACCGTCCCCGGATTTCTTGAGTCCCGGGCAACGCCAGCCGGATTTGGATTTGCCGGATTTCACTTTGCTGCCCGGACTCATCGAAGCACACACGCATTTGTCTCTCGAAGGGGCGGAATTGGATGCTCATCAGCGGGCGGTTCATCTGAAACAAACGCCCGAAGCTCTTTTGAAAGCGGCGCGGCGGCGGCTGGAAAAATTGGTCCGCATCGGCGTCATCTCCGTCCGCGACGCGGGTGACAAGGACGGCGTCGGCCTGACGCTCAGCAAACTTTACCAGAGCGAAGGCAGGCCATTGATGCCTTACGTGGACAGCCCCGGCGCCGCGATTCATCACAAGGGGCGTTACGGAAGTCTCATGGCGGAACCGATCGAGAAATTCGACTCCCTGATGCATTGCGTGGAGGCCCGGGTCAAAGCCGGGGCCGATCGCATCAAGTTGATTGCGACCGGTATCATCAATTTCAAACAGGGCAGGGTCACCACTGAACCGTAAATGATCGCAGTGGAGGTTTCTGAATTGGTCAGTGCGGCAAAATCATTCGGCAAACAAACCTTCGCACATGCTTCCGGCGACACGGGCATCGAACGCGCCATCGAAGGCGGCGTGGATTCCATCGAACACGGCTTCTTTGTTCGCGAGGATCAACTCGCCCGGATGCGCGACCGGCAAATTGCCTGGGTGCCAACCTTTGCGCCGGTACAGGCACAGATTGACCATGCCGACCGGTTGGGTTGGGACGACAAAGTGGTATCGAACTTGAAGAAAATTCTCGACCGACATGCCGCGAGCCTGGTCAAAGCGCATGACATGGGCGTACCAATCATTGCCGGCAGCGACGCCGGTTCGTATGGCGTCGCGCATGGAATTGGTTTTTTAAAGGAACTGGAATTGATGGAACGCGCCGGTCTGCCACCGCTGGCCGTGATCAATTCTGCGGCCGGCGCGAGTTCAAATCGTCTCGCGTTCAGGGAAAAATTCGGTCAAATCAAACCGGGATATCAAAGTCGCTTCATTCTCACGCGTTACTCGCCGCGGGAAAGTGTTTCGAATCTGCAAAAGCAAAAATTTGTCGTGTTTGACGGCGAGGTTTTTGAGAGCGGCGAGAACGTTGATTTAGAGGGGTTATAAGTCACGCTGCGTTCTTGTGTTACAGTATCAAGAACGACCAGCTTACGTTTACACTCACAATGTGAAGCGCACACAATCTCGTGAGAGGTCGTTTTTTATTGTCTGAAAGTGTGCAAGGCGATAGAAGTAACCTGAATGATATGTCATCCATTCTTGACGAATTTAATTATCGAACATCTGTTCTCAAAAGCGCAGGTCTATCTGTACTTCACTGGGTATGACCCTTCCGGTAAAGGGTTTTTCGGCTCATGGTGCATTTTCAACAGTTCCAACCACACAGAGTCGCTAGAAAGCGTCTTTGCAGATGATCTAGGAGTGAGTGCAGGTCACTTCTCCACAGTTGGAGAGAACGTTTTCTTTTATGATCTAGCGAACATGCCTAGCCAGTTTGCCGCATTGCACGCCAATGAACTTTCCGAAACTCTTAGACAAATTATCAGAGGAAGCCCTCTTCCAGAGGAAACTATTGAAAAGAGCTTGTTGGAAATGTTTCGACTCCACAAAACCTATGCTGCTCTGCTCAATTACGACAAAGGGTTGATTGACGAGCCATACATCATCTACAAGATAACAAGGGAAAAGACAGTGCAGCTTCATTGAGCAGTTAAGGATCGCGGCCATGCCAGAAAGGAAAGGGGCAGTCCCAATAACTGACAATTTCGTCGACGCTAAAAGGAGACAATTATTTTTTGCTCAGCTTTTTCTGCCGGCTTTGAGCGTTGCGATGATTAGCTCCGCGTCATAAACGCACCCGGCCCACGTCCCGCCACTGGCCAGTTGCAGGGCGGCCCAGAGCCGCGTGTCCTCCGGTAAGGCGGCGTTCGACGCAAGGTCCTTCCGCACTCCACGGGCCGCCAGCACCCGCCGGCCTTCTTCCGGCGTGAATTGGCGTTGGCCTTCGCCGACCAGATCAACACTCCCTTCGTTGCGCTTGCAGTCAATGTGAATGCGGATGACGTCGCCGTCCAAAACCTTGCCGATGGGGCCGCCGGCCAGTCCTTCGGGGCCGATATGCCCGATACATGCACCGGTTGAAAGCCCCGAAAAACGGGCGTCAGTCAACAAGGCAACCTGTTTGCCAAAAGGCAAATGTTTGAGCGCACCGGTGACCTGATAGGTTTCTTCCATGCCCGTGCCCATCGGCCCAACGCCGGTCAGCACCAGCACGTCGCCGGCCTTGATACGTCCCTGTTTGATGGCCGCCATTGCGTCCTTCTCGTTCACAAAAACCCGCGCCGGCCCTTCCTTGCGATAAACGCCGGCCGCGTCCACAACTGACGGATCAATCGCCGTGGCTTTCACCACGGAACCTTCCGGCGCCAGATTGCCACGCGGGAAAACGAGCGTGCTGGCCAGGCCGCGTTCCCGGGCTTTGTCCGGCGGGAAAATGACTTCGTCGGCATCCACGCCATCCTGCTGCTTCAATAATTCCCGGAAACGCCAGCGCCGTTCGGATTTTTCCCACCAATCCAGGTTTTCGGCCAAGGTTTTTCCCGTGACGGTGAGCACTTCCCCGTTGAGCAAACCCAGGTAGCGCAGATGCAGCATCACTTCCGGCACGCCGCCTGCGAGGAATACGCGAACCGTGGGGTGCTGAACCGGACCGTTCGGCAACACGCTGACGAGCCGGGGAACACGGCGATTGACGTAAATCCAATCATCCACCGTCGGAAGTTTCAGGCCGGCGGCGTGAGCGATGGCCGGGATGTGCAACAGCAAATTCGTGGAACCACCGAAGGCGGCATGAATTACCATTGCATTTTGGATGCTCTCGGAGGTCAGAACATCGCGCATCTTGAACTTGCGTTCATGCAGTTGGTGAAGTGCGCGGGCCGAACGTCGGGCCATGTCCAGCCACACCGGTTGTCCTGAAGGCGCGAGCGCTGAATGCGGCAACGAAAGTCCGAGCGCCTCGCCGACCACCTGCGCAGTCGCCGCCGTGCCCAGAAATTGGCAGCCGCCGCCCGGTGAACCGCAGGCGCGGCAGCTCAATTCAGCGGCTTCCGACAACGAAACCAGTCCATGCGCGAAGCGGGTGCCCAGCGTTTGCACCGTGCCGGCATCTTCAGCCGCGTCAGCCAGCAACGTGACTCCGCCGGGAACAACCACGCAGGGCAGATCAGGCAGACCCGCGACGGCCATCATCATTGCCGGCAAACCTTTGTCGCAGGTGGCGATGCCGAGCACACCGGCGCGCAGGGGTAGTGAACGGGCCAGACGCCGGAAAATGATGGCGGCGTCATTTCGATACGGCAGGCTGTCGAACATGCCCGCTGTTCCCTGGGTCCGGCCATCGCAAGGGTCAGAGCAAAAACCGGCGAAAGGAACTGTTTGCAGCCGGCGAAATTCTTCCGCAGCGGCTTGAACGAGCAATCCGATTTCCCAATGACCGGTGTGATAACCAAGGGCAATCGGTTTGCCGTCGGGAGCGCGCAATCCACCTTGGGTACTGAGAATCAGGAACTGTTTCCGTCCGGCCTCGGCTGGGTTCCAGCCCATGCCGGCGTTTTGCGTCATTCCAAACAAATCGCCGCTGGGACTGTTCAGGAGCATTTCTTCGGTAATTGGCAGGCTTCCCGCCGGACCGTGGGCGTGGGTCTGAATCCGGTAGATGTCCGGGATGGCGGAATCGAACACATCGTGGCTGGAACTCATGGGAGTTATTGAAGCATGTCTGGAAAAAATGAAAATCAGAATTAAGAATTGACCTCACTCGCCTTGACATCCGCAGTTTTTGCGGGCGGCCCTTGAAAAGAGTATCCGTGTCCAAGCTCGATCAACCGGCTTTCAAAGAACCTCCAGGATACTGCCGCCGCCACCGCCGTCGCTGCCAGGGCCAGCAGATTTGCCCCCATGGCCGTCCATCCGATTGCCGGGCAGCCATGCCGTTCCAGCACGGATGCTTTCAGGGCCAGGGCAGGATCCTGGAGCAGATACAGTCCATAAGACACCCTCGCGATTGGCTTCAGCACCGGGAGGCTTAGCCACTGGCGAAACCGGCCATGCGCATTCAGCCGCGCCAGCAACAGCGTGCAGGTGAAAAAAGCCGCAATCCAGGTGTACCCGCCGATGGCAATCAGAGGATGGTATGTATTGAAGCCGGAGAGCATCATCCCGATTATGCCTGCAGCCAGTGCCAGCCACAGAGCCCGCAGGCGCGCCATCCGCTCTACCAACCATTCCCGGACTTGGGTGACCCGAAGGGCATAGGCGCTCAAAACGCCCATCAGCAAGGAATCCCACCGGCAGGGCAGCAGCATGTAGCACACGCCGCAGGCCTTCGAACTCTCCGAAAAGACCAGGAACGACGAAGCGCGCAACAAGGGCGCAAGCATGATCGCCGCCACCGTGATTTGGACCAGTCGCGGCCCATTCAGCCTGCGCACCAATGGCGGTAACAGCAGGTAAAATTGCTCCTCCACGGCAAGTGACCAAGTGACCCCCAGATAGCCCGGCACGGTAACGAAAGGCACGATGAAGTTTTGCAGGAAGCAGAGATACACCAGCATCGTCCAACCATTAACCGTGCCCAACCCGTGCCCGCTGAAACGCGACTCCAAACCCAATCCCACGACCAACAGAGCCGGCGCCAGCAGAACTGCGTATAGCGGCACGATCCGCAAAAAACGCCGGAGATAAAAAATGCGGTAATAGTTCGAGGCTTCCCGGTGGTCGAGCAAAATTCCCCCGATGAGGAAACCTGAAATGACAAAAAACAGGTCAACGCCAACCCACCCGAAACCCGTCACCGTTTTGATTATTTGAACGGGAATGGCAAACGAAACAAAATGATGCAACAGCACCAGAAGGATGGCGATGGCCCGCAGACCATCCAAGTCGGACATCCGGTCACCGGCGCTGTTCGATTTCGAGTTCATGCTGGCCATGCAAAAGGGCGCTTGCTCATGTAAGCACAACGTTTCCCCCTCCAGCAAGCGCGGGCAAGCCCCGGTCAACGCCGGAATTCGTATCGCCAATCTTCAAAGAGCCTGCTAAAAACCCCGCACTCCGAGCTTATGACACAACAACGTTGGTTGCGCATCATCCCCGTCGCGTTGCTCATGTACACGATTTCGTACATTGATCGCACCAACGTTTCGCTCGCCCTCGACCCGAAAATTTCTTCGTTGATGCACGATTTGCTCATGGACGACAAAATGAAAGGCGAGTTGGCGGGAATCTTCTTCATCGGCTATCTTCTGCTGCAGATTCCGGGAGGTTATCTGGCATCGCGCTGGAGCGCCCGCAAACTCATCAGTTTGTGTCTGATCGCCTGGGGAGCGTGCGCCGTCGGTTGCGGGCTGGCACAAACCTTTAGGCAGTTTGAAGTCATGCGTTTTTTCCTGGGCGTGGCGGAAAGCGCCGTGTTTCCGGCCACCCTGGTCCTGCTGGCCAGTTGGTTTCCGCGCGCCGAACGCGCCCGCGCCAACTCTTACTGGCTTCTGTGCCAGCCGCTCGCCGTCGCCGGCTCCGCGCCCATCACCGGCTGGCTGCTCGGAAAATACGGCTGGCAACAGATGTTGATTCTCGAGGGAATTTTGCCATTCATCTGGCTGCCCATCTGGTGGTTTTTCATTCGTGACCATCCGCATGAAGCAAAATGGATTTCCGACGAAGAAAAAAATCAGATCGAAACGATATTGAAAAATGAAGCGAACGAATTGGAGCCGCCGCAAAAGATCTCGTGGGCGAAAAGATTAGCCCATCCATCAATTCTCATCATGGTCGTGCTTTATTTCCTGCACAACTGTGCGGTTTACGGCTATATGCCTTTTTTTACGAACGGCTTGAAAGACCGTGACTTTAGTCCGTTACAACATGGAATTCTCTTTGCTATTCCCTATGCTGTTACGGCAATTGTAATGGTTATTAACTCGTGGCATTCAGATAAGACTCACGAGCGGCGTGGCCATGTCGCCGTGGTTTACGCAATGAGCGGAGTCAGTCTTATCTTGAGTGTTGTATTGAGCGATCATTTTTGGATTTCCTATGGATTTGCATGTTTGGCGATTCCCGGTCCTTTTGCAGCGATGGCTCCGTTTTGGGCCATTCCGGGCGAAACCCTGCCGCGCAATGTGATGGGCACTGTCATGGGCGTGGTCAATGCCTTCGGCAATCTCGGTGGATTTGTCGGACCTCTGATGGTCGGACGGTTGTTGAAAGAATATCATAGCACCGCGATTGCGTTTAATGTTCTCGGCGCGGGAATGCTCGCTTGCGTCGTGCTTGCGTTTCTGCTGCCGAAAACCGGGCGGCAAATTATCATGACTGGACGCCCGCCAACGGCGTAAGCGGATTGAAAAACATGAAACTCTGCCGGTTCAAAGACAAGCAAGGCCAGGTTCTCGTGGCTATGGTCGCGGACGATTCCACGTTGCTCGACCTGACCCCGGCAGGAATCACGCAACTGCATCCGCTGCTGGAGCGTGACAATCTGGTTTCCCAACTAGACAAAATCGCGAAACAAAACCTGCCCCGCCTGGCGTTGTCGGAAGTTCAATTGTGCGCGCCGGTGGAGCGGCAGGAAGTCTGGGCGGCGGGCGTTACCTACCTGCGCAGCAAGACCGCCCGCATGAAGGAATCCGATTTCAGCGCCATTGCTTACGATGAGGTTTATGCGGCAGAACGGCCGGAACTTTTTTTCAAATCGCTCGCGGAAAAAGTCGTCGCGACCAGCGAACCAGTGGGCATCCGCCGGGATGCGCGCTGGAATGTGCCGGAACCGGAGCTGGCGCTGGTGTTGAATTCAAAGGGCAAAATCGTCGGCCACACCATTGGCAACGACATGAGTTCGCGTGACATCGAAGGGGAAAATCTGCTCTATCTGCCGCAGGCGAAAATTTACACCGGCTCCTGCGCTCTCGGCCCGTGGATTGAGGTTGGCACTGATGAAGCAACGGCGCGGGAATGGAAAATCCGGCTGGCCATCCGGCGAAAGGGCGAAAGCGTCTTTGCGGGCGAAACCTCGGTTGGCCAGATTAAACGCCGTTTCGAGGAACTGGCCGGGTTTCTCTTCCGCAGCCAGGTTTTTCCCCATGGCGCTGTTTTGCTGACCGGAACCGGCATCGTCCCGCCCGAAACTTTTACGCTGCAGGAGGGGGATGTGGTTGAGATCGAAATCACCGGAATCGGTTTGCTCAGGAACCCGGTGATGGTAGTTTGACGGCTGCCATGAACTTACACGGCCAGAATTTTATCGGCGACCAACTCAGCCCCGGCGCGGGGAAAACTTTCCGCGCCACCAGCCCGCTGGACAGCACGCCTTTTCCGCCCACCTTCCATTTCGCCGGGGCAAAAGACGTGGACGCCGCCATGGAACTGGCCGGGGCGGCCTTTGAAACATATCGCGCAACCACCGGCGAACAGCGCGCGGCGTTTCTCGAACGCATTGCCGATGAAATCATGGCGCTGGGTGACGACCTCATCACCCGCGCGCATCAGGAAACCGGACTGCCTGAAGCGCGGCTGACGGGCGAACGCGCGCGCACCGCCGGCCAGCTCAAACTGTTCGCGCAGGTCGTCCGCGAAGGTTCGTGGGTGGACGCGCGCATTGACACGGCCATTCCCGACCGGCAGCCGGCGCCCAAACCCGATTTGCGTCGGATGCTAATTCCCATTGGCCCGGTGATTGTTTTCGGGTCGAGCAATTTTCCGCTCGCTTTCTCGGTGGCCGGGGGCGACACCGCGTCGGCGTTGGCCACCGGCAACCCAGTGGTGGTGAAAGCGCACAGCGGTCATCCGGGCACGTCGGAACTGGTCGCAACCGCCGTTCGCCGGGCCGTGGTCGCGTGCGGCCTGCCCGCCGGTGTGTTCTCGATGTTGCACGGGGCCGGCAAAGTGATTGGCATTTCGCTGGTCCGGCATCCAGCCGCCCGGGCGGTTGGCTTCACCGGGTCGCGCGCCGCCGGACGCGCTTTGTTTGACGCGGCCGCCGCGCGACCGGAGCCGATTCCGGTATTCGCCGAGATGAGCAGCCTGAACCCGATTTTCATTCTGCCGGAAGCGATGCGCGGGCAGACGGCCAAAATTTCCGAAGGTTTGCGGGCGTCGGTGACGCTGGGGGTCGGGCAATTCTGCACGAAGCCCGGTTTGGTTTTCGGTTTGCACGGCACCGGGTTCGACCAATTTCAGAAGGCACTCGGGCAATTGTTTGAAACCACGGCGCCCGCCACGATGCTGCACGGGGGCATTTGCGAATCGTATCATCAGGGTCTGGTCCGCGCTTCGGAAACGAGCGGCGTAACGTTGCTCGCGCGCTCAAAGGAAAATCCGGATGCCAAAAAAACGCACGGCGAAACGGTTGTCGTCTGCACTGACGCAAGCAATTTCCGGAAACATCCGGAGCTGGCGGAGGAGGTGTTCGGGCCGTTCGCGTTGTTGGTCTCAGCGCAGACGATGGCGGAACTGGAAGACATCGCCGAAAATCTGGAAGGCCAGCTCACGGCCACCGTGCATGGCACACCCGGCGATTTGCAACAGGCGAACCGGTTGTTGAAGACCTTGGAACGCAAGGCGGGCCGGTTGCTCATCAACGGTTTTCCGACCGGCGTTGAAGTGTGTCCTGCGATGAATCACGGCGGCCCGTATCCGGCCACGACCGACGTGCGCTTTACTTCCGTGGGAACGGCGGCGCTATATCGTTTTGTCCGTCCGATTTGTTACCAGAATTTCCCCGCTTCGCTGCTGCCGGACGCGTTGAAAGATGAAAATCCCCTGAACCTCTGGCGTTTACTGAATGGGAAAATGGCCAAGGATGCGGTCAACGCCGGTCTTCCCAAGACCTGAGCAAATCCCGGTCAAGGCTCACGCGCCACTCGCCGTTGTAGAACTTTATTGCCTCACGGGCGCGGGTTTGTCCGCCTTCAAGGCCGGCAGCCAATCGTAGTAGGCGCGATGAAAGAAAGGTTCCTGCGAACCATGTACGTTTTGATGGCCGGAGTTCGCAAGAATGATGACTTCCTTTGGCGAAGTGATTCTGTTTGCGTCGGCCAGAATGCTCGACGGCGGCGCGAGTTGTTCATCGTGCAATCCAAGAGCGATGAGCACGGGGCATTTGATGCGGCGCGCAAAGTTCGCCGGGTCGTAATACCGGCTGGTTTCATGCACTTTTTTCGGGTCCTTGCCGTCGGTGTTGAAATACCAGTTCGGAAAGCCCGTCGCGCGCCCGGCTTCGGGGGCCAGCATGTCGGAAGCCGCCGGTACGAGTGCCAGCGCGGCAGTGATGTCTTCGGGACACAAGCCCGCGAGCATCAACGTCTGCTGTCCGCCCTGGCTTTGACCCATCACGACGAATGTTTTGCCATCCCAATCAGGACGTGACTTCAGATATTTCATGGCCTGGACGCAGGACAGATACATCCGCAAATAATAGCTCTGGTCGCGGTCGTCGTTGCCGATGTTCCAATAATTTTTGAGCGGCCCGTCATACTCCTCCTTGTAAAACGATTCCGGTTGGTCAATCGGGATATCGTGGGCTTCGATGTTCAGCGCCAGCCAGCCGTCCTTGGCACGGTCGGTCACCCAGCTTTTCTGCAATCCGTAAACACCGGCCCATTGCGGGATGAGCAAGGCCGGGAATTTTTGGCCTTTTTCAGGACGCGCAATCTGTCCTTCGATGTGCGTGCCACCGATGTTGTCCAAGGTGATTTTCCAATACGCCACACCCGGCTTTCCACTGTCCACTTTTTCGAGCTTCGGATGGGCGGGGACTTTCTTCAACATCTTCAGCTTGGCCTTCCAGAACGCATCGAAATCGGCTGGCGGCGGGGCGGCAGGCAGGATTTTATCCGGTGCAGCGACGGCACCACCCCAGACACGATTGGAGTTATTCTCCGGTTGCCACTGCACTTCGACCAGCATCGTGTTCGGTTTGTCGAACTTGGATTCCAGCGTGGCGGCATCGTTGCTGAAGGTCAGCTCACCCTGTCCCACCTCCGTAAAGCCGCCGCTCTTGAGGATATAATGCGCGGCGGGCGCGTTCGTGCCGCCCCTCCATTCGACCGTCCAATGAACGGTTTCGCCAATCTGATAAATGCCGTTTGATTTGTCCGGCGCGACCACCATCGGTTGCGCGCAACAAAAATTCGCAACCGCCAAAAAAACCGACGCAATAACAAAATTGGAAGCGTGTTTGTATTGCATAAGGCGCACGGGTTGTACTAGGCAGTGATAAAAATTTCGCTGTCCGTGATTTGCAATTCAACGCCCGCGGCCTTCGCGGCTTCTTGAAGGGCGGCATTCAGCATTACCACCGGATCTCTGCTGACGTCGAGCCGGCGCATCAAACCTTCGCCTTTTTTGGTGCCGACGGTGAGCGTCAATTTCAGGCCTTTGCGTTTGCAACTGACGCGCGTGCCGTCGGGCAGTTTGGTGTTCATCGGTTTGATGAAGGCATCAGTGTAATGCACGCCGATGCCCGATTTATCGGCGGAACCAGGCGGAAGTTTTTCCTTGGCCGCCGCATTGATGTCACAAAGCTTTGTCATAGAGAGTTCCCCATCATTTCAAAAATCACGCCGGTTGTCCAACTCTACTCGCTTCCTTTTCACGCCGGACCAGTGCGTAATGAATCACTTCAAAGACCAGACCCCATTTGTGTTCGCGCCGGGCCGAATCGCAATAACAGCCGGAGGGATCGTAGGGACGTTCCCAGGCCAGAACCGCGTTCAAAGGTTTGCCGAGCAGGGGTTTCTCGTTCGCAATGCTGCTCATGAGCGACACGGCATTGTTCAGATACTCGCACTGGTATTGATAGCCGATGTCGCCGGGAACCGGAACGCAACCGGTGGCCAGAATCCGGTAGCCGTCGTCAGGCGGTCCGAGTTTAACTTCGTAGTCAAAGGCCAGCGGCCGCCCCATGTTGGAACAGGTGGTGCCTTCATAACGGAATCGGGCTGCCACCGTACCGTCTGCCAAAAATTTCAATTGCAGCCGTTCCTGCGACCATTTTTGCAGCGCGCGGGTGTTGATGCGGTATCGGGCGTCATGATTCAACGTTGAACCGGTTGCGACCGGCGTGTCTGGTTCTTCAACCGCACCGCCTTGAAGCCGGCGAACGTCTTCGATTTGCGGCGGCGAATGCCGATACGGCGCGCGGCGATATTGACAGCGCGGCAGCGAGCAATTTTCGCAGGGAATCAGGGTCGCCAGGTCCCGCACTGTGTCCAAATGCCGCGTGATGCCGAACACCGCCAGGAGCGATTTCTTGGGGCGCAACATCCCGGTGTCCAGCACGTCAATGTCGCCGGGAAAATCGCGGTCCGGTTTTTGCCGGATCAATTTCCACAGTTTGATTTGATCGGATATGTCCCAACCTGAATAACCCGGACTGTAATGCGGCAGGGCCGCCATGCCGTTTTGATCGGCCCAGCCACAGATGTGGCCGCTGGCCACCGTCACCAGATGCTCGACCACCGCGGAACCGTACATCTCCATGAAAAAATATTCGTCCGGTTTTCTCTCCTGCCAGAGTTGTCGCGCCCTGGCCTCGCATTCCGGCCCGGCGCTCACCGCGACGAGCACCGCCGCGTGAGCCCGAGCGGTGGTGAATTGATCGTGAAGCTGTTTCGACGTGAATTCCGTTCCGCGCACCCGCAACCGTTTGTTTTTCAGTTCAAGGCCGCCAGTCTGCCGGGCATAAATCCATGGTTTCCCGTTTTCCGCATACCAGGCCCGCGCCCATTCAGCGAGTTCGCGCGCCCGCCCGTCCGGCGTGTGACGTTTCGGATATCCGAGCAACCGGTGGTATTCGGCTTCCTGCACGTTGATGGCGGGATGGGTGTCAATCAGTTCGAACATGGCAAAAATCAGGAAATTTACCGGGCCGCGGCAGCGTTGGGAGATATCACGGGATTGAACTGGCAGCCTTCCACGAAGTAATCGAAGAAATGCGGATGGGTTTCCAAACGGCAGTGCGTCACGCGTTTGACCATGTCTTCCAGTTCCAGGCGCTTCGTCCGCGACAACAGGGCGATGCAGGCGCCTTCAATCGAGGCGTTGCCGACCTGCAAAATTTTTGAATCGGCAATGTTCGGAATCAGGCCAATGCGTTTCGAGGATTCGACGTCCAGATGCCGGCCAAAGCCGCCGGCCAGATAAAAAACGTCCAAGTCTTCAAACCGGATTCCGTATTGCTCGAAGATGATGTGCAGGCCCGCGACATTGGCGCCTTTGGCCTGCGCCAGCTCGTTGATGTCGCTTTCGGAAAAATAAATCGGCGAATCGCTGTTCACATCGAGGACAATCTTATCCTCACCGTGCTCAAACCGGCCCAGGGAATTGATGCGATGGTTTCTCAGAAGTTCACTCAACAAATCCACCAGGCCGGAACCGCAGATGCCTTCCGCGGGTCCGTCGCCAATCACTTGCACGGAAAACGAACCGTCCGCGTTCAGCTTCACCTTTTCAATGGCGCCCGGCAGTCCCGGCATGCCGCAGGAAATCTTGCCGCCCTCAAACGCCGGGCCGGCCGGACAGGAGGTCGCAAAAATCTTGTGTTTATTTCCCAGAATCAATTCCGTGTTCGTGCCGATGTCCATGACGGCCACCAGCCGCTCCTCATTCGCCAAATCCACGGCCAGCATGCAGGCAGCGGCGTCCGCGCCGACGTGACCGCTGATGATCGGCAGGCCGTAGGCGCGCGCCCGGGGATGAAGCGGCAGCAACAATTTTTTCGCCGGTTCGACCAGGCTGGTCGTTGTCCGGCGGCCTTCCGCCATTTCCAGTTCGGTGAGGGAGCGGTAGGGGCTTTGGCCGATGGAATAAACGTTCAGGCGGAAGAACATGTCGCGCATGGTTGAATTGCCGGCGACGACCAGTTCGTAAATCGTCCTTGGGTCAACCGGGAATTCCTCGATGGCGTGGCTTAAATATCCGGCGAGCGTCCGTTGCAGCAGTTTGCTGTGGTCGTGCGTGTCGTAATGGATGCGCGCCATCACGTCCGAGCCGCCAAAGCGTTGCGGATTTTCAAATGAAGCATCGGCGACGACCTCGCCGGTTTCCAGGTTCAAGAGCCGGAGCACGATGGTCGTGGTCCCCAAATCCAGCGCCAACCCGTGGATCGGCCCGGTCGAGCGGTCAATTTCCTCGCCGTCCAGAAGAATCCGGTCGCCGTCGCGGGTGACGGCAGGGTCCAGCTTCCATTTTTGATTTCCCGTCGGGAGTTGAAACGCGTGGCGTTCGATTTTCATCTCCCCGCGCCGCATCGTGTGGCAGCGGACGACGCCGGAGTCGGCAACGATTTTACAGGAGCAGGACAGCCGGAACTGGCCCTGCAAATGTTTTTCCGCCGGCACGGGTGGGGAAAGACACTCCATGCCTTCGATGACCTCCACGACACACTCCTTGCATTTGCCCTGCTTGCGGCAGGACGTCGGCACATGCACGCCGAGCGATTCGGCGTAATCGAACAGCGACGAACCCGGCGTGACGCCGGTTCGCCGGCCGTTGAAATGTAGTTCGACACTCATGCGACTGGCTTTGCGCGTATGATTCAAATTAGCATCATAAATGCTTTCTTGAGTTCAGGCAACGATGGAGTAAGGCAGGGAAGCCAAGCCTCGACTTGGGCGCAGTGGATTACATTACCAAACTGTTTGACGCGCAGGATTTCGTCTCGCGGATTTGGCTTTCACGTCACTCGGAAGGCATCAACCGCTTCCAAGTGCAACGGAGTCCCAATTGAATCCGAAAAGCCGTTGTGACGAGAATGTTGATTTCCCCTGCTTCAATTTTCTGGAGGTTCCGCGTGGCGATTTCGGCTCGTTCGGCCAATTCATCCTGCGTCAAACCTTTGCGTACCCGTTCCCGGCGCACATTGGCACCGAAGACCTTGACTCGTTTCCATTCTTTCTTGGAGATGGCCACGACACATTACATCGCCCCCTAATGCTAAAAATGAACGATACATATATCGTGAAAACGTTTTGGATTCTGCTTGCCAAAGGCGGCGGGTTTTTGAAGTGTCAGTTCGAGTCTCCTCGGGGTTAAAAATTTTTGGGCAGAACAAGCAATTTGATCCGTATTAACAACGGAAGGAAACACATGAAAACGGCCACAAAAATAATCAGGACGGTTTTAATTTCTGCCGGCCTTATTGCATCGTCGGGATTTATCTACGGCCAAGAAACCACCGTGCAAGCTCAATCCGTCCTTGGCAGTGCCGACCAGCCGGTCAGCCAGCCCGATTCAATAGTGCGGGTTGTAGCGGACTCGCAAGGATTGTCCCTAGTGCCGCTTGACCAACTGCCCAAAGCCGGAACTTTCTGGACAGTCGGTGGCAACGGGTTATGCCCAGTGCCATATCCTTGTCCGCCCAGCGACCCAAACGCGATTTTTTACGCCCTTGGCCCGGATGGAGTTTTCCTCGTGGATACCACCGACGGTACTGCGCCGCAGCCGACCAGACGTCAAGCCATGCTTGGCGTAAGCACTTCCACTCTTGTTCAGGCGCAGGTGGATAGCGTGCTGAATTTAATCGTTCAGCAACAGACAGTGCAGATGAACGCGGAGTTGGGTGTGCCGTTTCCGAGTGGTAGCGGTGACAGCGGCGGAGCAGGCTCGGATTTCACTTCAAGCTACACGGCCCCGAATTATGGCACGAATCTTTGGATTGCGAATTTCGCATTATCATCGGGCAACGCGGTGGGTATGGTTTCAAATACAACAGCGGACATCTCCTACGAAATTCAATACGTCCATGATTTAACCAGCACGCAGTGGTTGAGTGGAGGTTTTATTCTCGGCTCGGAACTGACCAACTGGACGGCGCTGGTTATGACCAATGCTTTGAGCCTGACCAACAATTTGTTCGTGCGCATCCGGTCATGGGCGAGCAGCGACGGAAGTGGTTTGCCGGATTGGTGGGAATTGCAGAATTTCGGCTACCTCGGGGTAGACCCCTACGGAAACCCAATGGGTGATGGATGGAATAATCTCTACAAATTCCAGCATGGGATGAACCCGAATGTGTTTTACACACCGCCCGCACCACAAGGATTGACCGTTTCTTACAATGCCAACAACAACACGGCAGTCATAAGCTGGCAGCCTTCACCCGGCTCGGTCGCGGGCTACACGGTGACACGCAATAACAACGGTACTATAACCACATTCAACTTTTCAGCCGGCACCACCAGTTTCACTGACACTACACAACCCCAAACACCAAATCTGTCCAATTGGACAAGAGGGCCTGTGTCCTATAACCCGACTTACCAAGTTCAAGCCCAATACACCGGTGGTCACTCATCAGCATCGAGTGCCACTGTGAATCTTCTCGGTTCTCAAAATTCAGTGTCTGTCAGTGTGGTTCCCGGCGCGCAAAACTCTCAAAATTTGGTGGTGTCCAGTATTCCACAGAATACGCCAACCATCCACATCACACGTATGGGGCCTTGGAATCAATCCGGCCAACCACAAGGCGATACGACGGTCACCATATTTAATATTCCTATTACCAGCTTGATCAATGGTGTTTACCCATTATCCGAATCGCAGTCCATGCCACCTGACGGCAGTTTCTACACTTGGTGGGCACAAACGATTCCTACCAATGGCAGTCCCAGTGCCGCTACAGGTCCCGCCACGACCTTCTTGGGAACGACCCTCTTTTATGATGGACGGGTGCAACTGAAGCAGGATCTGATTTTTCAGTTACGCGCGGCCATGATGGATTACCCCTTCGGCTATTACGTCGGGAGCGACTATTACAATTTGTTTGGATTTTTTTATCCGGCCAGTTACACTTATTCGGGTTTTTATCCGACATTCGATGGACAAGGCCATCCCATCGACACGGTGGGGTCGTTTGACGCTTTTCTGCCGTTTGAAAACAATTATTATTATCGAAACTTAGTGTTCAATCTGTCAGATGTGAACCAAGGATTTCCGACAACGGGCATTTGGGGGATTACCGTGCCTTACGTGATACTTTCAAACTCGGTTGTAGCTTACCAATTCCAAGCACCTGCTACCAATGGTGCTTCCATTCCGGCCTTACTGGGAACAAATGATGCGCGCTGGTTGGGAGCAGGGTCATATTTTGTGGGATCTTCATTGCCACTGAATGAAATTGGCGTCAGTTTTGACGTAAGTGGTTACCATTTAGCCAGCAGCGCCAGAAACTATTTTGGGCTGCCTTTTTTGTCGGCGGAGATTGCCTATGCGTCAGGAGGCAGCACGGCGACCACCACACTCAATGCCGGCGGCAGCACCACCCAAGGAGGCTATTTTTATACGGAAACCGCCCAGCCGCGGTTCCAGACTCTGGAGTATGATTTCTGGCAGCCAGCGGCAGGCAAACTACCGGGGATGGCCAGTTTTTCTCCGACCAACACAACGACATCTAAGTTCATTGGTGGCGTGGGGCAATACATGCCCAAGATTGTTGGTTACGCCAAACTTGCGGTCACTAACGGCTATTCCGGTGTGTATGCCTACTTGGGCCAATACTTTGATCAAGCTTACATCGAGAACACAAATGGCGTTGCCACCACTAATTCTGCTGGTCTTGTGACGCCTTACGGCGATTTCTTTCCAACCTACCCAGGCCCGGCGGCATTGGTGACGATGCCAGACATTGACCCGCCCTACCAACGAGGCACCTGCACGGTTTATTGCGTCAGCTTGGCCCTCGACAAAAATCATGACGGCAACATGGATTTGTCGTGGAGCGGCTCGGATGCCACGTCGGCCAGCAGCCCCATGGAATTTTGGGTGAATTCCGGGAATGACAAACCGGGCAGTGGTGGCAACCTGGACAAAGACTTGCCGGTGCCGCAGAATCCACCAAATAGCTCCTACGGGCAAATTCGCTGTCAGCGAAACCTCGAAAACTTCGCCCGGTTGTGGGTTTGCGGAACACCGGCGCTTTCATATTCGCAAAACAACTATCTGGTAAATCTGACATGGCAAAACGTGAGCAGCGGTAGTCCCAGTATTAACATTTATCGGGCTTGTGAAACTAATGGTGGAATTGGCTACTTGACCAACTCCGCTACCGCAGCCATTCAAACAACCAACGCTGCCTATGGCACAACTTTATATGGTGGTACTGTTACCAACGGCAGCACGTTTTGGTTCCCGCTAAATGAATTTACGAACGCGGGAGATCATCACTACCTATTTGAAGGCGCGGGCGCTGGTTCTGGTGAACTGGTGATGACCATTACCCAAAACGGCAACACCATCGCTCAAGCATCGGCCTGGCTGGATTTGCATGACATCAAAGATTTTTACGAACGCGCAGTCATCACGAACAATTTGAGCGGAGCCATCAGCAATTGGAGCAGTGCGGTTAAAACGTTGCAATATGCTTCATCTTCCGCTCTCGGCAACGACACCAACCTCATTGTTTTTGTGCATGGCATCAATGTGGATAATGTGGACTGGCTGGATGATAGCGACACGGTGTTCAAACGGTTGTATTGGGCTGGCTTTCAAGGCCAGTTCGTGACGGTGGATTGGCCGTGCAATTTCTTCGACTGGTCATTATTGAAAACTCAAACATCCGTTTTCAACCAGAGCGAAATCAAAGCTTACAAGGCCAGCGCAACATTCGCGGCTTACCTGACTCAATTGCGCGCTTGGTTTGCTGGTTATCGTTTGCATCTTTTTGTTCACAGCCAGGGAAATGCCATGGTGAGCGAGGCGATAAGACAGAGTGGCATTTCCTTCGACACTTACATTCTCACCCAAGGGGCATTGCCAGCCAGTGCTTACGATGTGAATGCGCCAACAAACACATCCTTGCAAGTAGCCGAATCCGTCTATGGAACCCCCGAATCGCAACCGATGGGGTATCGTGGCATTTACACAAATCTGACCGGAAGAATTGTCAATTTTTACAATACGCTTGATCCGGTTCTGAATTGGTGGATAACGGACCAAGAAGGGGGAAAACCCGACGGTTATGCCGAAAATCTGATCGTCCCCTGTACTTACTACACATTCGATGGAGCCAACGGTTGGCATCACAACATTTTCGGTTCTATTGACTATCAGGTTACAGACCCAGAGGAATCCCGCGCCATGATTTCACGTTCACTTACCCTGCCGATTGGACAAAGCGGGCCTGCATCTGGACATGGTGTTATTCAATCTGCGGTTGACCTTCACGCGAACTTTAATTTCGGCAATACGTCTTTTGATGACCACAGCGCACAGTGGGCGTGGCCAATCCAAACGACTTTGCCTTATTATAGGCAAATTCTTCTACAAATCCAACCCACACCATGAGAAAACGAATCTGGATACCCTGCATTGTCGTCTTGGTTGTTTGCCTGTTGTTGGTGCTGTTTAGGCCGACACAACATCAAACCACCACCTTACCTGTGCAAAGTGTGGCGCCCACTAACCAGCTAGAGCAACCAGAGCAGCCGAAGGTCGTCGAACATCATCAAATCACAAATATTTCGGGAATCCCACCGCTTCCGCCATCCGCATCGCCTCTTGCCAAATCTCTCGCCGAGACAAATCCATTGGTTGCAAGGGAGTTGGCGTTGTGGCAAGCACCCATCGAGTTTTACGGCAAAGTGATCGATGAAAACAGCAACGCAGTGGCTAGAGCGCAGGTGAGCTTTCACTGGATGGAGATGCCGACCACAGATGGCAGCAGATCATCTAACACGGAAAGTGATTCTGAAGGATTGTTCTCCTTGCATGGCGCACTCGGGCCGAGCCTGACTGTTTCGGTCAGCAAGGAAGGTTATTACACGTCCCGATCAACACCCGACGGTTTCCACTATTCTTTGGGAAATGAGCTATTTCACCCCGATTCGTTAAATCCAGTTGTGTTTCATTTGCGAAAAAAGGGGAACGGCGAATCATTGATTCAAACGGATTTTCCTCCCGGAATGCAGATCGCCCAACTCCATCACGACGGAACGCCAATAGAACTAGATTTACTCAACGGCACCAGAGTTTCCGCTGGAAGCGGTCAACTTAAATTGGAATTTTGGAGGGACATTTCCAATATGAATAAACAACCGTTTGATTGGAAACTTCAGTTTTCGGCCCCCGGTGGCGGCCTTGTTCCAACCGATGAGGAATTTGCCTTTGAAGCTCCAGAGAATGGATACCAATCTTCGATTGTAATTGATATGCCGGCAACAAACCAAAACTGGCTCGGAGAGATTCGCAGAAAGTATTACATCCAATTGTCCAATGGCAATTATGGGCGGATTGATTTTTATCTTTTGCCCTATAACGGCGTTATTACCGTCCATTCCGCCATCAACCCATCTGGCTCGCGGAATTTGGAGCCAAACAATTGACCGTGAAAAAATGCAGCTATTGCGGTCGTGAGAACGCGGACGATGCCGACCATTGCTATGAGTGTGGGACGGCATTTCATCCCGAAAGGGAAACTAGACGAAGCGAGAAAGCAGGCACTCTTTTCGGGTTTGTCGGGCGTCCTATTTCCCCTTGGGTCAAATGGGGACTTTATTTTGCTGCTTGGGGTGCTGTCGTGCTTGCGGCCATCAATAGGAATAATGCCCACCTTCTTGCAATTCTAGCTTTTCCGATTGGTTTGTTGGGCATCATGCCCTTTAATATAGCAGCCGCGGCGGTATTGCTGGTGGGTTGGGTAGTGATCTTCCTCGGCTGGACAATTTATATTGTACTCACAATAGCCTTAGGTCGCGCAAAACGAGTCAGCGTCTTTTCGTTACTTTATGTTTTGTTTTGCATCCTGCTCGCAGTAAACGTCGCTGGCTGCAAAAAGTTGCTCGAAACCGCTGCGGGCATTCATTGATAAGTGAAACCGATGAAGAATTTCCTTTGAAGGCTCTTTCCCCTTGCACAGCGAACGGGCTCTCCTACCCTTTGGCAATGAATCCATTCTGAACCGCGATGAAAAGATCACAATTCGCCCCCGGCCTTTTTGTCCTGCTGTTTTCCATTTCAACCTTTGTCGTTCAATCCCGGGCGGAAACCGGCTACGACGGCTGGCTCCGCTACGAACAAATTGACGCTGCCCCGGTCAAAAGAAATTACGACGAATCACTGCCCGCAGTTGTAGTGACTTTGGGCAGTTCCGAGGTCGCCCAATCGGCCCAAAACGAGTTGATTCGCGGTGTGCGCAGAATGCTGGGCAGAACCTTGCGAATTGAAACGGCGTTGCCCAATGAAAATGCCATCCTGCTCGGCACGTTTGACGAGATCAAAAAAGCGGTTCCGACTTTCAACGCGCCGGCGGATTTGAAGGAGGACGGGTTTTATTTGCAAACGGTTTCGGTTGATGAACGCAAAGTGCTCATCATTACCGCGCCAAACGAGCGCGGCGTGCTTTACGGCACGTTCACCTTGTTGCGGGAAATGTCGCTGTATGAACCGATTTCAACGCTCGATGAAATGGAAAGCCCTTATGCGCCGGTCCGCATCATCAATCAATGGGACAATCTCGACGGCGCCATCGAGCGCGGTTACGCCGGAAGATCTGTTTTTTGGAACAACGGGCACATCGTCAAAGACCTGACGCGCGCGGGCGATTACGCGCGCCTGCTGGCGTCGCTCGGCATCAACGGCTGCTCCATCAACAATGTCAATGCCGACGCGCGGGCCATCCAAACCGATTATTTGCCGGAACTCAAACGGGTGGCCGCCGCGTTTCGCCCCTGGGGCGTGAAGTTGTTTGTTTCCGTCAATTTCGGCAGTCCGAAAAAAATCGGCGGGCTGGACACGTTTGATCCGCTCGACCCGCGCGTGATTGATTTTTGGAAAAACAAGGTGGACGAAATTTACGCGGCGATTCCCGATTTCGGTGGGTTCATCATGAAGGCGGATTCCGAGGGCGAACTCGGCCCGTCGGCCTACGGCCGCACGCATGCCGATGCGGCAAACGTGGTCGCCCGCCCGCTCAAAGCTCACGGCGGGATCGTTTTCTATCGCGGTTTCGTTTACAACCATCATGCGGACTGGCGCAATTTGAAGAACGACCGCGCCAAGGCCGCTTACGACAATTTTCACCCGCTCGACGGGAAATTCGACGACAACGTCATCATCCAGATCAAAAACGGGCCGATTGATTTTCAGGTGCACGAACCGGCGTCGCCGCTGTTCGGCGGCCTGGAAAAAACGGCCATGGCGATTGAACTGCAAATCACCCAGGAATATCTCGGCCAACAGCGGCACTTGTGCTTTGAAGTGCCGATGTGGAAGGAAACGCTCGATTTCGACCTGCATGCGAAAGGCACAAATACACCGGTCAAGGCGCTGGTTGCCGGAAAGGTTTTCGACCAAACAACCGGTGGAATTGCCGGCGTGGCCAATGTCGGCCTCGACACCAACTGGCTCGGCCATCCGCTCGCGCTGGCGAATCTCTACGGCTTCGGCCGCCTCGCGTGGGATCCGGATTTGAGCAGCACACAAATTGCCAACGAATGGACGAAGTTGACCTTCGGTCACGACCCACAGGTCGTCAGAACGATTTCCGACATGCAATTGAATTCGTGGCGCATTTACGAAAATTGCACCGGCCCGCTCGGCGTCGGCGGATTGACGGACATCATCGAAGTCCATTATGGCCCGGGCATCGAATCGTCAGAACGCAACGGCTGGGGGCAATGGCATCGCGGTGACGAGCATGGCATTGGCATGGACCGCACCGTCGCGACCGGCACCGGTTACACCGCGCAATATCATTCGCCTGTTTCGGACAGGTTCGAGTCGTTGCAAACCTGCCCTGACAAATTGCTGCTGTTCTTCCATCACGTGCCCTACAACCACGTTTTGCATTCCGGCAAAACCTTGATTCAGCACGTTTATGACACACATTACAAAGGCGCGGAGCAGGTGCAAAAACTGGTTGAGCAGTGGAAATCGCTCAAAGGCAAAATTGACGAACAACGTTACAATGAAACGCTGGTGCGCCTTGAATATCAAGTCGGCCACGCCATGGAGTGGCGCGATGCCGTTTGCCAGTGGTTTTTCAAAATGTCCGGCATCCCCGACAAGTATGGCCGTGTTGAAAACGACCCAAACCGCATCGAAGCCGAATCCATGAAACTGGACGGTTACGAAATTTTTGACGTGAAGCCGTGGGAGACTGCGTCCGGTGGCAAAGCGATCCGCATTACCAGCGCCGATGGCCACGGCTCGGCAAGTTTCAATTATACCGGCAAACCGGGCTGGTTTGATCTGGCAGTGCAATATTACGACCAGACCAACGGTGTTTCGCAGTACAAACTTTTCGTGGCCGGACAGAAGGTTGACCAATGGCTGGCGGACGACATGTTGCCTTCCCGGAATATTCCGTCTGTTCCCAACGGTCACACCTCCACGCGGCACACCGCACGCGGCATTGCGCTGCGTCCGAACGATGAAATTCGCATTGATGCCATCGCCGACGGCGGCGAGAAGGCCCCCATTGATTACGTCGAAATCGAGCCGGCCTCACGTTGAACGCGTTCACATTCATATTTCTCGCAAGAGTTTAACTGCCAGTCATTGGCTGACTTAGCGAATTAGCCGGACACACATGGCGAATTAGCTGGACACATGCAGCGGTTTCCTCCACGTTTTGACCGAACATCAACCAAATAAAAGCCATGTCTAAAGTCCTCTGTGTTTTATACGACGACCCCGAGACGGGGTATCCCAAATCCTACGCGCGCAACGATATTCCCAGGCTGGCACGCTATCCCGACGGCCAGACACTACCGACGCCGAAGCAAATTGATTTCCGTCCGGGAGACCTCCTGGGCTGTGTTTCCGGCGAACTCGGCCTGCGCAAATTTCTTGAAAGTCTGGGGCACAAGCTCGTCGTCACCTCGGACAAGGACGGCGCGGGTTCCGTTTTTGAAAAAGAACTGGCCGATGCGGAAGTTGTCATTTCACAGCCGTTCTGGCCGGCCTACCTGACGGCGGCGCGCATCGCCAAGGCACCCAAGTTGAAACTGGCCATCACTGCGGGCATCGGCTCCGACCACGTTGACTTGCAGGCCGCGATGGAACGCAAGATCACCGTGGCCGAGGTCACCTGGTGCAACAGCATCAGCGTTTCCGAACACGCCGTGATGATGATACTGGCGCTGGTGCGCAATTACATCCCGTCTTACCAGTGGGTCGTCAAAGGCGGCTGGAACATCGCCGATTGCGTCGAGCGGTCTTACGATCTGGAAGGCATGAGCGTCGGAACGGTGGCGTCCGGTCGCATCGGCCTGGCCGTGCTGAAACGGCTGAAACCATTTGATGTCAAACTGCATTACACCGACCGGCACCGGCTGCCGCCGCAGATCGAAAAGGAACTGGGCCTGACCTATCATCCCAACGTCGAATCACTCGTGAAGGTTTGCGACGTGATTTCCATCCATTGCCCGTTGCATCCCGAAACCGAGCACATGTTCAACGAGAAACTCATCAGCCAGATGAAACGCGGCTCGTATATCGTGAACACCGCGCGCGGCAAAATCTGCGACCGCGACGCCATCGCCCGCGCGCTGAAGAACGGCCAACTGGCCGGGTACGCCGGCGACGTCTGGTTCCCGCAACCGCCGCCGAAGGATCATCCGTGGCGGACGATGCCGCACCACGGCATGACGCCGCACACATCGGGCACGAGCCTCTCGGCGCAGGCGCGTTACGCCGCCGGCACCCGTGAAATTCTGGAATGCTGGTTTGAAAAACGCCCGATCCGGCCCGAATACCTGATTGTAGATGGCGGCAAACTGGCCGGGACCGGCGCGCATTCCTACAGTGCCGGCAATGCCACCGGTGGCTCGGAGGAAGCTGCAAAATTCAAGAAAAGCAAATAGCGCGGGACCTGTTCCCCGGTCTTTGCTGGGTACGATATCCCGGCTCAGCGAATCTGTTTCGCGTGGTCAAATTTTAAACTGTGGAGTCGGAGACGGCGGATTTTTTGGACCTTGTGCCGGGGTGCTCGACGCGTCTTGGCAGGTTTTTTCCGCCTCGTCCGGCTTGGTTTCCGTCTGGTAATTTTCCGGTCGGGCACGAAAACGGTTTGCCACGGTTCCACCCGGTGTGTGCGCGGCGTGGTAAGCAGGGGTTCGCCGTTCTGCTCCGCCGGTTCCGGTTCCGGTTTCTGCGCGATAAATTCCGTGTCGAATCCGGCAATCACCGGCCGCAATTCCACGCCGTTTTTGGGCGGGGCGGTCAGCGGGGGTTCGCCGTTCTGCTCCACCGGTTCCGGTGCCGGTTTCTGCGCGATAAATTCCGTGTCGAATCCGGCAACCACCGGCCGCGAGTCCTCGCCGTTTTTGGGCGGGGCGGTCAGCGGGGGTTCGCCGTTCTGCTCCGCCGGTTCCGATGCTGGTTTCTGCGCGACGATTTTCGTGTCGAATCCGGCAACTACCGGCCGCGAGTCCCCGCCGTTACTGCGCGGGGCGATCAGCGGGGGTCCGCCGTTCTGCTCTGCCGGCTCCGATGCTGGTTTCTGCGCGACGATTTTCGTGTCGAATCCGGCAACTACCGGCCGCGATTCCCCGCCGTTACTGCGCGGGGCGGTCAGCGGGGGTTCGCTGTTCTTCTCTGCCGGCTCCGGTGTCGGTGCGGGTTTCGGTTCAACCACTTCGGTTTGCGACCCGGTTATGGCTGGCGGCAAGGCCTTCTCGTCCTGGCGCGACGCGGCCAGCAGGGCCTGTAAATTTTTCTCACCCTGTTCCTGCGCCCGTTTCCGTTCGGCAATTTCCGTTTCAAGCCGGTTGACCGTCTGGCGCAATTTTTCGTTGGCTTTGATCAATTCCACCCACTGTTCCTTGACTTGCAATTCCCATTTGTCCAGCGCCTGTCGTTCCGCCCCGTTTACCCGCAAAAAGTTCTTGAGGGCGGAATAAAAGCGCATCATGCCCGCAAGCAGCAGCAGGGAAATCAGGGCGTAAATGATGTCCACTGTGATTCCCCACTGGGCACCGGCACTAAATGGTTTTACCGAGAGGAACAAGCTCAGCAGCGCCAGAAGTGAGAGCGCACCAAAAAGCAGCCACCCCATGAGCGTTGACTTGAAAAGCCGGCCCAGGCGCAGCGCGTACCAAGCCACCCCGAACTGCAGTAGCCCCGATGTCAGACGTATGATGTCCATGTCGTTCATATCGGTAACTATTGCCCCGGTTAGAGCAAGAAAGAGGCCAAAAGAACCCTGAGGGATGCAATACAATACGACGTTGGGAAAAGCGCCCAATCCACCCCGAATACCAGAATCTGGGTCGTGTAGGACTAGGTTGTGATGCCCAACAATTCGGCGATTGTCCAAGTCCTGTCCGTCAAACCGGCGCGAGCGGCGGGGGTCAAGCCATGCGCGCTGTGAACGCGGCAGAAGTCGAAATGCGCCACAAATAGGGCAACGGCGTGCCGCAAGTTGTCCAGCGTCTTTGAATAGTCAAGAGTAAGGCGCGTGAATCGTCTGTTAAACAAGCGAACGGACAGGTTCGTGCGTTCAACGTGAGCAGTGGTGATTCTAGTGCGGTCTGGATTGCCGATGCGAACGTAGTTTTTAACCCCGATGCAGTCTTGTGGATTCAATCGGCGGCGCATCATTTTGGGCATCAAGGCATCGTGAGCATAAAGTTTGGTTTGCTGTGCAAAGTGGACATTCTGGCCAAAGGCATTGCGCACCGCTGGCCGATAAGCGTTGAATGAGTCGCTGGTTATTTGGCAAGTTCCCTTCACCCGCTTTCTCAAATCCAGCATGAAGGCTATTGTGTTCTCGCAACTGCGCTTGCCCGTGAGGTACGCCAAAATCAATTTGGATTGCCGGTCAACGGCCAGAAATGTGTATTGCTCGCCAATCTCATCGGCTTGGGATGGGTTATTCTTTTCAAGACACTTCACGAAACAATACAATTCATCTGCCTGAATGGATTCGGTTTCCACGTTGCAGATTTTGGCGTCCAGCAAGCGAGCGCACTTTTCGCCAGCAACGGCCAGAATCCCCAAGACCGTGCGCCGGTTCAATCCTGTGAGGCGTTCGCAAGCTCTGATGCCCGTGCCTTCGACGAGCATGTGAACGACTTGGCAGGCTTCCTACAGTGCTGGCAATACAACCGGCGGTTCAGAGAAAGCGGCAAAATTCAAGAAAATAAGCGCGGGACCTGTATCCCCGTCTTTGCCGGGCACGAAATCCCGGCACACGGCGTCAAGCCGTCCTTACGGCGGAACTTTTCCACATGCTTTTCGGCAAAAGGCCGAGAACGATGAATCCAATCTGACTTGCCACAAAAAGCATCAGCCACCGGAAAGCAGCTTCCGTAAAACCATACGAATGCAGGCCGATGCCGAGCATGTTCACGCCGAACCATGACCAGCTCGTGACGACGTTTCCAAAAATGGCGCAATTGATGAGTCCGCGTTCACGAATCATCCCGCCCCAGCGCAGGTGCAGGACGAGCGCGTTCCACAGCACGATGATAAGCGCGCCGTTTTCCTTCGGGTCCCAGCCCCAAAACCGGCCCCACGATTGGTCGGCCCAGATGCCGCCCAGCACCGTGCCGACAAAGCTGAACAGCGTCGCAAAACAGACAATGCCATAAACCATCCGCGCCAGCGATTTGCCCGTGGCCGCGTCCAGCGTTTTGGTGAACACGCCGCGCACGATGTAAATCAGCGCCAGAAACCCGGCCACGAACGTGCTGGCGTAACCGAGCGTGACGACGACGACGTGCGTCGCCAGCCAGAAGTTGGTGTCGAGCACGGCGAGCGAACGCACCGATGCCGTTCTTGTGAAACCGTTCCAGCACGAGACCGAGCACGACCGCGCCCCAGCCGATGAAAATCGCCGATGAGTAAAGATTGGTCACGGGCGGGCGGCCTTCCAGCGCCATGCGGAAAATCAAGCCGGTCGTGTGAACCACAAAGGCCAGCCCGACCAGCCACACCGCCGAGCGGCGCAACGTTTCGGAAAGGTTGAACCACGACAGGCAGGCGAGCAGCCCGGCAAGGACGTAAATCACCATTGCCTTGTAGAACGGCTCCATCTGATTGTAGAAAGTTTCGTAGCCAATTTTTTTGAGCGCGGGGGAAAAATTCGGCTGGAGAGACGCGCGATACTCGATTAGTTGCTGGTTGAAGCCGCTCACGTCGCCTTTTTTGAAGGCAGTCACCATTGCCGCATAATATTGGACGGAGGAATCAATGGTTCCGATGGCGGCATCGGAAATCAGCGCCTTGCCCACGGGCGACCAATCATTGCGCGATTGCCATGAATGCGTCGGCGGTACCAGTAACGGCGGGTCCAACTCCGCCATGAACTCAAACTTCCGCGCGAAAACCATAAACTGGTTGTAGGCCGTCTCATCATATTTCTGGTTGGTCTCCTGCGCCCGCAAGGCCGCCGCGCCCACCGACATCACGCGCTCGTAATCCGCAAGTTCCGCCCCCCAGTCCTGCGCATCGGCCGGCTCCAACGTGTTTTTGAGCCGGACGTAAAGCAAAAGCCGGTCGTGCATCTTCACCACGGCGCGCTGGAACGCGTCGCGCCGCACGTCCTCGATTTTTTGAACGCGCTGGTTTTCCTGATCGAGCACGTCGAGGGCGGGCTGCATCTGGTTCCAGGAATAATGTTTGCCGTCTTGATGTTGGGCCTTGTCCTTGCCCGGCAGCTTGAGCAGCGCGACGAGTTCGGGATTGTCCACGCGAAAGACCGGCCACTGATCGGCCTGGTCCGGGTTCATCATTACAGTCGCCAGCCATTCAGTGGCGGGAATGATTTCCGGCCTTTCGTTCCAATCCTTCCACGGTTCGAGGTTGAGCGTCTGCTTGTCGCGCAATGCCAGCAGCGAGTTGCGAGCCAGCGAATCCATCGGCTGCAACCGGCCGTTGGCGAGCAGCGGCAGGTGCCCGAACCCCGCGTAGTCAAAACCCTTGTCCTTGGGCGCGCGCAGCGTGCCCAAAAACCACACGGCCATGACCACGGTTAAAATGAGCGGCAACCACTTTTTCATTTCGTCTTCCTTTTTGAAATGAAACCGACGAGGTGCATCGTGAATTGAATCACGAGTCCGACGGCGACCATCGCACAGCCGATGTAAGGCGTCAACCAGCTTGGATTGCGCACGACCTGGAGCACCGACGACGGCGCGCGACCCGCCTGACGCACCGCTTCACCGGCGTCCATTTGATACTGGTAAAAAGTCAGCCCGGCGTAACGCAGCGGGTTGTTCATGTAAATTTCCACCTCCCGGTTCTCGCAAGTCTGCGGATTGTCAATGCGCACGCGGCTCCGGAAATCCTTGGGGATGTCCGTGCCGGGATAAACGGTGTGCGTCGCCTTGAGCAACGTCAATGAGAACGGGTCGTAGAAGCGCGTCGGGCGCAGCGTGAAGGTGAACGTCTTGCCGCCGATCTCCACCGACTGGGGCGCGGTGAGTTGGCTGATGATTTTTCCCGCCATCTGCCGTCCCGCCTGTTGCACATAGCTCTCCTTCACCGCCTCAATCATCGGTGCATCGGCCGTCCAGCCGGAGACAACCCATTCGCCCAAAGAAATGGTAGGGCCGACCTGCCGGTCGGCCTGGACGCGCGGCAGCGCGTCCCTACCGGCGACGATTTCAATGAGCGCCGTCGGCACGTTCTTGTCGTCCATCGTTTTTACGTCGGGGCGCGGAGAGAAATCAAAACTCGCCGCGACGCCGTTGGTGGTCAAGGGCGGGCCGTTTTGCATCATTGGCGCGCGAAACGTCGGCTCGGAATTTTTCCAGAAACTTTTCACGCGGATGACAAACGGCAGGTTGGCGTTTTGGATTTCGCCACCGCGCGCGAGCAGTTTGTCCGGGAAGGTGATGACCTGCTCGCGGTTCGAATCCGCCCCGGTAGTGAAAGCCAGTTCGTAATTTCGGGGACTTTCGGAATACCATTTGGTTTCGCCCTCCGAAAAACGGATTTGCGATTCGCGCGCCAGCATGTCGGTCGCCAACTGGCCGACGAGCAGCAGGATGACGCCGGCGTGCGCGATTTGGATGCCGATTTTTCTGGTCGTGAGTTCAAACCGGTAGATGTGCGCCGCGACGAGATTGATGAGCAGCAGCGTGCCGATGAGATAACCGCCGGGCAGCAACAGCGGCACCCGCCGGCCGAACAGGTCCACGCCGAAAATCAGCCACTGGCGGAAATAGCGCGCCTGCGCGTTGTAAAGCCCCTCATCCACCTGCGCCAGCGTGCCGATGAAAACGAGCACGATGCCGAACGCGAGCAGCACGACCGTCAGCCGGAGCGACGTGAAAACTTTGAGCAGCCGGTCAACGAACATGGGGATATTTTGCCGACTGGATGAATTTGGTAAAGGCTTCCTTCTGCTGTCCGACAAGTTGTTCGTCGCCCATCAATTTGTAAAACCAGGTCTGGCCCGCCTGCGGCAGGATGACACCAATGAGTCGCGCCTTTTGGCCGGTCTTCGCGTCGGTGCCCGTCAGGTCCACCATCGTGGCCTGCCCGCCTGCCACCTCGAATGTGCTGGTCACCGTCGGGAGATTTTCTTCGGTGAGTAGCGGCAGGCCGAGTTGTCCGCGCCAGCGATTCACATTGGGGAGCATGCCGCCGCCTTCGCCGTTCAGCATGGCCGCGTTCACGTCCGCCTTCGCGCCATTCGCACCGGCGATGGCGTATTCGGCCAGGAGAAATTCCGCCGGCGGCATCTCCTGCCAGTCCGACGGCACGGTCCAAGCCGGTTTCCCGGAATTCTCAGCCGGCGCTTCCGGGACGGTCAGCGGATGCGGCGGGGCCGCCGATGACTCGTTGAAGGAGACCGATTTCAGGAACCGAATGAACCCGGGTTTTTGCGACGCGACAAACGATTCTTCGCCGGTCATTTTGAAAAACCAGCTCATCGTGCCGCGCGTCACCATCGCCACCAAAATCCGTTCGCGGGATTTTCCAATCATCGGCTGCTCGCTCGCGAGGTCAAACAATTTGCCTTGGTCCGTGCCAATGGCGACTGGCTCAGCCTGCTTGACCGCGTCCGGGTCGGTGCTGGGCGGCAACTGCACCTGTTGACGCCACATGTTGACCAACTCCAAATCGCGCCCGACGATGGGCAGCGGGATGACGGACACGTCCGCGGATTGACCGTCCTTGCCGGTCACGGAAAAACTGGCCACGCGCATTTCGCTCGGCGGTTTTTCCTGCCAGCCCTCCGGCAGCGTCCATGCCAGCGTCGGCAATGCCGTTGCCTCCGGCGCGGCCATCTCACCGCCATTGTCACTCGGATTGGGCGTGACCGTTTGGGTTGGCGGCGTTTCCTTCGGCGCGTAATAAACCTGATTGTTCTCGCGCTTGCAGCCGGGCAAAAGCCCGACGCACAGCCACAGCCACAACCCAAGGAACGCCAATCGCCGAACTAATGATGAACATTTCATTTCGGAAAGGCTCCAGTATGGCAATCGGCGCAGGAGAAGTCCAGATAGGTGGAGTCAATGTGATAAAAATCGTAGCCGCCGGCCTTGAGCTGCTCCAGTTGTGCGCCGCTGCCCTGCGCCAGGATGATGTGGCACAGGTTGCAATCGCTGGCGGGAACCGCTTTCTTTCCGTCGTCGGTCTTGTGATTGCCATCATGGCAGCGAAAACAACCGGGCCAGATTTCGTGGCCGATATTGTTTGGATAAACCCGCCAATCAGCCTTCATCTCCGGGAAAAAGTTGTTCCGGTAAATCTGCCGCGCTTCGGCAACGAGCCCGTCAACACCGGCCAGTTTCGGGTAATCGGCGCGCAGGCTGGATGAAATTTTCTGCATGGCTTCGTCCTCGGTCTGGTAAGGCGCGATCAGGACGGCCACGACATTGGACCTCACCCACGGCACCGAATGATCCAGCAGCCCGGCGGTGATGGCGTCGTCCACGGCTTCATTGGGCGGAAGAAAACGGTGCGAGGGACGGGTGTGGCAGTCCAGGCAATCCATCGTGCGGATGGTGTATTTGGCCGGGTCCTCGTGAAAATTTTTGGTCCGGTAAACCGTGATCTTGCCGGTGGATTTTTCGGTGACACGCACCCACGGGATGACCTGCCGCTGATCATCGGTGGCGATGTATTCGACCTTGTCGTTCCGGCTCACATGCCAGTGAATGCCGCTCGGCTGGCCGTCGGCCCCGCCACTGCCGACCTTGAGCAGCAGGCGAACCGCGAAGGGTGTGTTGGTTTCGTCAGACAGGTAGTGGTAATAGGTCCGGTCCATGTTCCCGATAAATCGTTCGGGCCAGTGACATTGCTCGCACGTTTCCCGTGCCGGACGCAGATTCTTGATGGGCGTCCCGACGGGCCGATGATAGGAATCGGTCAGCACATCGTAAAGTTGGTGGAGGCCGTTAAGCTTGGTCCGCACATACCAATCGGCGCCGGGCCCGACGTGGCATTCGACGCAGGCGACGCGGGCGTGCGGCGAGTGCAGATACGTGGTGTATTCCGGTTTCATCGGCACGTGGCAGGCCAAGCCGCAAAACTGTACGGAATCGGTGTATTGGTAGGTTTGATAACTGCCAAACGCGGTCACCAGCAGAAACCCCAGCGAGGCGAGGACAAAGCCGACCAGCAATTTCCGGTCGCGTGGACGCGACAGATCAATCTGCAGCCGACCGGAGATTTTTTGACGCCGTTGCGCCCACAGACCACCCAGGATCAGCACCAGCCCAAAAAAGAAGCACAGGGGCGCCACCACATAGACCAGAATCCCCATGTAGGGATTGCTGCGGGGGAGAAATAATTCGATGGCGAACAGCAGCAGGAAGGCAAACACGCTGCCCACCGCCATCACGACGCCGCTCAGACTGAGCCAGTTCTGAAACAGGCCCAATCGCCGGAGGAATGTTGGATTTTCGTTTTGCTGCATGGGGCGAACCAGCCGGGGCATTGCCCTTCCCCGGAATAAACCGCTATCCGTTCAACCGTCGTTGTGTTTCGGATTTCTTTCCGCCGCCCGTTCGCAGGAACTGAAAAAGTTTTTTACTGCGCCGGCTTGAAAGATCGGACCTGTGTCACCAAAGCCTTGATTTCATCGTCACTGAACTTGTCGCCGAAAGCCTTCATCTTGTCCTTGCCATTTTCAGTGACACCTTCCTTGATGGTTTTGGCGGCCTGGGCATCGTCAAAGGACGCCTGGACTTTGGGGTCGGTCAAATCCTTGATGTCCAGTTTGCGTCCCATCATCGTGTGGCCTTTGCCGTCCTTTCCGTGACAGGCGGCACAATTCATATTCCAATTATCGGTCACGTCTGCGGCCCCGGCCAGCCGGCAAAGGGCAAACCCAGACAGAAACGCGAGGACGGTTGTTTTTACGAGAGGCTTTGTTTTCATGATGCCGTTAATAAAAGATGCTGAACTGATTTTGTCAAACCGAACGATGGCCGAATTATTCAGAACCGGTATTGCATGCTCGCGTAAACCAGATGGGCATCGTAGTTGTTGTGCCCGCCGGAGGTTTCATCTTGATTGCGGAAGAAACCGTATTTCAAGCTGACCTTGATGGCCTTGGTGATCTGGCGGGTGATGGTGGCGGTGACACTCTGTTCTTCGTCTCCGGCGCCGTAGGGCTGGGTATAAACTGAAGTGTTTACATAATCATCCGCGCGGTAGTAGGAGTATTGCAATTGCAGGTCGGTCTTGTTGTCCAGCGCGAAGCCGGACATGGCGCTGACGGTCCAGTAATCATTCTTGCCGGGAAGCACGAAATTGGTGACACCCGTTATGGATATTGGCGGCGTGTCAACGCTGTCCAGAGCGTAACTGCCGCTGACCTGCACATACCAACGGGGCAGCGGCGTCCAATTGACACTCTGGCTGATGATGTGGCTGGTGATTTCCGCGCTCTGGACCGAACCCAGAGAGTCCCCGGTCGTGTCCACAGTCGAGAGTTGAAAATCGTAGCGCGTGACCAACGACAACGTGCTGAACGGCCGCCACGTGGCACGGATATTCATGTCATCGGTTGTGAATTTCTGATGGGTCAGATAGCCGGGATAACTGGTTGGATTGTTGGTCAGAGTGTTGTCGTAATCGTAATCGTGAATCTCGTGGTAATACTGCGCGCCGAAGTTCAGTTGATAGAGCGGGTACCAATTGGCGCCGACGGTGTATTTTTGCCCGAGCCGGGTCCAATCCTGATTTAGGAGAGGAGTAAAAACAGCGTTGGCTTCTTGATTCCAGACCTCGTTGCCGCTGTCTTCCGACCATTCACCGCTGGCATAGAGTGACCAGTTGCGAAAACCGGTGTAACGGGCTTCCAGACTTTCCGCCACGTCGAGATTCCAATTGTCACTGCTGGCCGATGTCGGGTTCGGATAGGGAGTGACCGATCCGCCATTTGCATGCACACCATTGTCGCTGAAATTGTCGGAAAGATCGCTGCCGTCGTATTCAAAGCGGAACGCGGGAACCAACACCAGATTCTCGATCGGCGTCAGCATCAGGTTCATGTTCCCGACATACTCCTTCGTGTTGCCGCCGCCGGTTAGTCCGCTAAAACCTTCATCACGGTTCTGGCTGTTGGGATAGGTGGTTGAAAAGGGAGAGTTGTAACTTGGTCCATAAATCCGGCTGCCCGACAGGTCGGTATCTATGGTCGTGAAGGAGCCGCCCAGCGAGAACGTGACCTTTTTGTTGAAGAACGTTTCTGTGAAACCATGAACGTTGAACAAATCGTTCTGCTCGACGTTGTCCTGCGTCACAAAACGATTGGCAGGCTGGCCGGGAGAACGATCAATATTGATTGAATCATTGTTGTGATCAATCTCGTAACGCAGTCCCAGACCCGCGTCGGTGTTGCCCAGTTTGTCTTTGATGTCGGCTTGAAAAATGTCGCGCGTTTCATCAATGTTGAGGAACGTCGGCACAATGTTGCGCTGCCCAAAACCGCCGGTAAGGGTGGTGTCTCCCCACGAGGTTGAATCTTTTTCACCCTGGCGAAATTCGTGGTCGTAACGGAAGGTGATGACCGGTTTGTCGGGCAGGGTCAACCCGGCTTCAAACCACGCATCGCCGCGGTCAACATGAAGCTCGTTGTTATACAATGAGAACCACTGGTTGTTCTGGGGGAAAAATCCGCCGTTGCCATCATACCAGGTGCGGAATTCCGTGTAACCGCCCCGGAGATAACCTTTGTCCGGATCGGACAATTCCAGCCGGATGGAATAATCGTGGTTATCGAAAATTCCATGGCCGTCCACTTGAAACAAACCCTTCTTTCCGACGAATTGTTGGTAGTGAAAATCTTGCACGCCACCAAACGCACCGTCCGGGATTCGGCGCTGATGTTCCGCCTGCGCCCTGTCTCCGCTCGTCAACATCCCGCCGGCGCCGAGGGTGATCCAGTTGTTATAATCCGTGGGAGAGGCATCACTGCTCACCGCGTTTGTATTTGTTGCCGGCGCCCCCTGGGCGGCGGCGGGCCAAACGTCAAGCAGACAAACTGCCAGAGCCAGATTACTGATTATCGCCAAACGCCGGCGTCCATTGCCAAGTTCGAAAGGTGCCTTCACAAGTATTTCCGGATTGGTTTGCTCAACTTAAAAACGCAAATGATCGTTGACCTGCGAACCGTGGATGGCTTCATGGCAACCCGCGCTCCAGCAGGTGCCACGGGGAAGGAATGAGGTGTGATCCTGGCTCGCGATGTAAATATGGCCGTTGGACTTTTGTTGTTGGAAATGGCAGCGCAAACAAAGCGTGGCATTGCGCG
>JBEKMU010000011.1:0-43835 GCA_049523555.1 Verrucomicrobiota bacterium
TGACGGGTAATTTGACTCATTTTCGGGTGCATAGCTCGGTAACACCCTTTTTGAGTCAACGTATGGTTCACGTAAACCATTTCTCCCCTCCCACGGTAACTTTCTTTTTGAGTCAATTCGCTACGGCGCGACAAGTGAGTTTTCGATTGAGTTATGAGATTTGAGAGTCCAGATTGCAGTGTGATCCCGCCGTGGCGGGACGCCCGTGGCCATGGCTCAGGTTTGGATCGTTAGGCGCACTCGACATCACATGATAGTTCGCACCGCAAAAGCCACCGATGCACCAAAGATTGCTCATATTCACGTCGAGACATGGCGCACTGCTTACCGGGGTCAGATTCCTGATACCGTTTTGGATGCGCTGGATGTGGAGCGCCGCACGGCGTTCTGGCGTGAGCGACTCACGCAAGCCAGAGGTTCAGTTTTTGTGGCGGAGGACGACAACATTGTCGTGGGATTTTGTGACCTTATTCCATCACGGGACAAGAATGCTGACGCACGAGCGGTTGCTGAGATCGCGGCGATTTACATTCTTCCACAGCACTGGCGAAAGGGAGCAGGCCGGGCCCTTTGCGATAGTGCTCTAGCGGCGGCTCGCGGACAAAATTACAAGGTTGTCACGCTTTGGGTTTTAGCCTCGAATGGTGGTGCGCGGTGTTTTTATGAAGCGATGGGGTTCAGCCTTGATGGAGCTACGAAAACGGACAAGACGACAGATGGGAGCGATTTGCACGAGGTTCGATTTCGCATTACGATTTGATTCGATGAGTGCGCCTAACACCGCGCTGGAGCCAACGGCCACTGCCTCCCGCGTTGCGGGATTGAGTTATGAGATTTGAGAGTCCAGATTGCAGGTGTGATCCCGCATTGCGGGACGCCCATGGCCGTGGTTCAGCTTTGGATCGTTAGATGTCAAATCCGAACAGGGGAGATACGGATACACGCTGCCTTCAACCCATTCTGCCGCCGAGTGCAGCCCGCGCCCGATTCCAGCTCCTTGGCCCCTTTACCCAAATGAAAAACATTGGGGAAACTCAAATCTTTCTCCACTCACTTGGCAACCTCAATCGTGAGGCAACGAAGACCTGATCGGCATCGCCTATCGGCAACCTTTTTCCATAAGTTCACACGCGGCTGCGCAGCCTGCAAAATTGACGCGCATGGCTTGGATGGTTGGAGTGGTTTTGTCTTGCACGTTTTCCGCCGAATGTTAAGAAATCGGAGCGAATACGCGATCATGCAAACTGTCTCTGTCGTCGTGCCCTGTTTTAATGAAGAAGCCGTCCTGCCTGAATTATTCAAGCGGTTGAGTGAGGCTGCGGCGACATGGTGCGTGGACTACGAGATCATCTGTGTTGACGACGGCTCGCGTGACGACACCTGGAAATTACTCAAGGAACAACACGCAGCGGACCCGCACTGGCGTGTTCTCTCCTTTGCCAGAAACTTCGGCCACCAAACCGCCGTGAGCGCAGGGTTATATTACGCAATCGGAGATGCGGTGGTCGTGATTGATGCTGATTTACAGGACCCGCCCGAAGAACTCTGCCGCTTTTTTGAAAAATGGCGTCAGGGTTACGATGTGGTTTATGCCATCCGGCAAAATCGAAAAGAAGGTGTTTTCAAGAAAATTTGTTACTGGTCTTTTTACCGGCTGATGGCTCAAATTGCGTCGTTTGATGTCCCTTTGGATTCAGGGGATTTTTGTCTGATGAACCGCCGGGTGGTGGACATCATCAAACAGATGCCCGAACGGAACCGTTTTGTGCGAGGTTTGCGGGCCTGGACCGGTTTCAAGCAGATTGGCATCGCTTACGAAAGACCCGCCCGGGCCGCCGGAGAACCCAAATACGGTTTTCGAAAATTGCTCAAGCTGGCATGGGATGGTCTGTTTTCGTTTTCCACGGTGCCGCTGGTTTTGGTCAGTTACCTGGGACTGTTTATATCAACGATTGCCCTGCTGGGCATTGTTTTCACTTTGGCCCAAAGACTTTTTGCCGATTGGTTTGAGAAACTCGGCCTCGCCCCGGTGCCGGGTTACGCAACCATCGTCATCTCCGTTCTCTTCCTGGGCGGGGTACAGTTGCTCTGCCTGGGGATTTTGGGGGAATATATCGGCCGGATTTACGAGGAGGTGAAGCGCAGACCCATGTGGGTGGTTAAAGAGCAGCATGGAATACGGGTCGAGCCAGTTCACCCGGATCACCTGACATGAGAAAATGGCTCGCATGGCTTGGAGCCACGATCAGTTTTTTGATCCTGCTGCTGGTTTTCTCGCGCGTGAATTTCAAAGAAGTGGTCGAGAATGTGCGCCATCTGGGATGGGGTCATTGGCTGATTGGCTCAATGATTTACCTGACTTCCTTTTTCCCACGGGGTTTGCGATGGAAACTAATGCTGCCGGAATCACGGAGATTGTCCACGGGCTGGATCACAAAATCGGTGGTGATCGGCTATGCCGCAAACAACCTGCTGCCGTTCCGGTTGGGTGAGGTCGTCAGAAGTTACATCGTCGGCAATCGTTTTAATCTGTCTAAATTGACCTGTCTGGCCACGATTGGAGCGGAAAAGGTTTTGGATGGATGCTGTCTGCTTGGAATGCTCGCCGCCAGCCTTCCCTTTATTGCCATCCAGAGCAACTCGACGGGAAATTTCAACCATATGTTCCTGTTGGCAGCGGCTGTTTTTGGAGGAGCGATCGCAAGCTGTTTTGCACTGGCGTTCTGGGGCCGGCAGTTTGTTCCTTTGGCGGAAAGGTGGCTCCCCCAACTGGCGGCCCGAATCATCCGAGCCGGAATCAACGCCCTGAAGATTTTCAAACAAGGGAAGACGTTCTTCGCCGTGGTGTGTCTGACGATTCTGGTATGGTTTTTGGAAGCCGTATGCTTCATATATTTTTTGCAGCAAATGGGAATCGAAGGCGCGTGGTCAAAAGGGGTTTTTTGTCTGGCCATTGTCAATTTCAGCATCCTGGTGCCTTCGGCACCGGGTTACGTGGGGGTCTTTCAGGCTGGAACCGTGGCCGCCTTTATGGCCATGGGGCAAGACATCTCCACCGGGCTGGCATTCGGAGTAGCCGTCCACGCCGCACAATTCATTCCCATCACGTTGATTGGCGTGGTGCTGGCATCTTTAATGGGGTTGAATTGGCGGCGACTTTATCAATTGAAAAATGAATAGTCTGGTTGTCGTTGGCGGCGGAATTACGGGACTGGCGGCGGCTTATCTGGCCGCCAAGGCCGGGGTCCGCGTCACGGTTCTGGAAGCGTCCGATACCGTGGGCGGATTGTTGAGCACGTTTGAGGTGGGCGGAAACCGGTTGGAATCCTTTTATCATCATGCGTTCACGCACGATGTGGAACTGCTCTGGCTTTTACGCGAACTGGGCATTGAGGATCGGATGCAATTCCGCCGCGGAACCATGGGTGTTTATCACGCCGGACACACTTACCCTTTCAACACACCGACGGATCTTTTGCGATTTAAGCCGATGGGCTTGGGCGACAAAACGCGTTTTGCCCTTACCAGTTTGTATCTGGCACGAATGGCCAAATGGCGGGATTATGAAGGCGTGCCGGCGCTGGACTGGTTTTATCGCCATGCCGGCCGCCGGGCGACAGAGTCGCTCTGGGAACCGCTGCTACGGGTAAAATTTGGGCCTTACGCCAGCAAAACCCCCCTGGCCTGGATGATCGGACGGCTGCGACAGCGGGTCAACTCCCGGCACGGCAATCAGGAAAAGCTCGGCTACTTGCAGGGCAGCCTGCACGTTCTGCTGGAGGCTTTGCTCAAGGCGTTGGAGCAAAAAGGTGCCCGGGTGCAGACCGGCGCACGGGTCAGTGGAGTGACAGTTCAGAATGGCGAATTGAAAGTGTTACAGACAGTGTCTGGACCGTTTGAGGCGGATGCCTTCCTCTTCACCATTCCGACCCTGCATCTCGCGGAACTGATGCAACCGGTGTCTGAACCGTATGCCGCCCAGTTGCGGCAGATCGAATATTTCGGAGCCGTCTGCACCGTGCTGGAATTAAGCCGACCGCTCTCATCAACGTATTGGTTGAACATTGCCGATCCGAGACTGCCTTTTGGCGGAATCATTGAACATACCAACCTCGTTCCCGCCGGGGAATACCAGGGGCGGAACCTGGTTTATTTGTCCCGCTACTTTGCTATCAGCGACCCGCTGGCGCAAATGACGCCCGGCGCCATACAACGCGTCATGCTGGAAGGATTGGAAAAAATTCACCCGCATTTACCCGAAGCAAACATTCTCAAGGTCCGCGTTTTCTCCAGCCGTACCGCCGCCGTGGTGTGTGATCTGAATTTTTCCAAAAAGGTGCCAGCCAGCCGTGCTCCCTTCAAACGAATGTATTTGGCGGCGATGCCACATGTCTATCCAGATGAGCGAAGTTGCAACAACTCCGTGCGCATAGCCGCAGAAGCTTGCACGGTTATGGGCATTAAAACGACTGACATCCCGCGCTGCGCTTCCCTGTCCGGACAAATAAACATGAGTTGAAGCACAATGAATCCAACCGCCGACATCCCCAGGCCGTCGAACCCCGCGATAGCGTCTCGGTTTCACGCCCGGCGTCATTGGCGCGGGGTCGCTGGTCCGGAACGTTAGCCGGTGCATCCTGCCATGAAGCTGGAACTGATCACCGCGGAAGGGCCAGCGACGCTGTGGATGCGCAAGGGGCGGCTGATCCGGTTTCCGCAGTTGACGATGCCGCTCCTCGCGGCACTCACGCCCCGGGACGTTGAGATCCATCATACTGATGAGATTGTCAGTCAAGTTAGTTTCAGCCGCACCGTTGACCTTGTCGGCATCACGACGACCACCTGTTCCGCGCTCCACGCCTATGATGTTGCGGATGAGTTCCGCCGGCGCGGCGTCGCAGTCGTTCTTGGCGGGCCGCACCCCACGCTGCTGCCACACGAGGCCGTCCGGCATGCGGACAGCGTTCTGATCGGCGAAGCGGAGGGGGTTTGGCCCACCGTCATACGCGATTTCCAGGAAGGCCGGCTCAAACGTTTCTACCGGGCGGCGGTCCCACCGTCGTTGGCAGGGTTGCCCTGGGCACGCCGGGAGCTCATCGAGCGCCGGGCCTATGGACGCGGAGTTCTCATCGCCACGCGGAGTTGTCCCAACGCATGTGGTTACTGCATGCTGCCTCACTTCTACCATCATCGTTATCGCTGGCGTCCCAGCGTAGAGGTGATTGCTGAAGCCGCCTCGATCCAAGAGAAAACGCTGATCTTCTGGGACGACAATATCATCGGAAACATTGACTACGCCCGCGAGCTCTTTCGCCGCCTGATTCCGTTACGTAAACGGTGGACCAGCCAAGCCACATTCAACATCGTGGATCACGATGATCTGATCCATCTCGCCGCGGCCAGCGGTTGCGAGGCTTTCTTCATCGGTCTGGAGTCCATCTCGGCGGCCAGCCTCCGGGAGACTGGCAAAGCATTCAACAAACCCCGGCGCTACCTGAACGGCATAAAAAAACTCCACGACGCCGGAATCGCTGTCCAGACCGGTCTGGTCTTCGGTTTTGACAACGACGACGTCACCGTTTTCGAACGCACGCTGGCGTTTCTTGAGCAGGCGGGCGTGGATGTTGCCTCGATTGGAAGTCTCACTCCGTTTCCGGGAACGCCGATCTTTCGCAAGCTGGAGGAGGAAGGCCGGATTCTCAGCTACGACTGGTCGAAATACAACGCGAGGACGGATGTCGTTTTTCGACCACGGCGAATGACTCCGGATCAACTGCAGGCGGGAGTCGAGTGGGTAACGAAACAGTTTTACGCATTGAGTTCCATCTCCCGGCGACTTCTGGCCAAGTCCCGGACCGGTTTGTGGTGGAACATTCCCAGGAATTTGGGCTACAAAATCGCCTTCGATAAACTTGGGAGGCGGGGTTACAATCCCGCCGGTGAACTCAGACAGACTCCCAGCCGGCCAGGCGAGTCGCTTGCAGGCCTCGCTTCCGACACGTCTGCCCCCAGGTCTGTCAGCGTGTGTTGCGATCCTTGAGCGAAGACTTAAGCAGGCGGCATTGCTTTTCATGATCGAGGAGACCACACAGGCCAACCAGATCAGCCGAGCGAACTCCGATAAACTGCATCGCGAGCAGCACGCCGACTTTTTACAATCGTCACGGCGATTGATTTGGGTGGAGTTGTATGATTCTGGCAGCGCTCGTAGTCCGACGAATCTTTACCCGCAAGAAATAAGAGGCTCGGTTTTTGCCAGATTCATCAAAGAAGACGTGGTTTTTTGACCGGTATCTGCCGATTGAGGACTGATGTGAGTACACTCAAGACCTGGATGGGCTGCATCACCCATCCAAATTTTTCCGGTTCAAGCTTCCCATCAGGTTGCGTTTTCATTCGCCGAATCCGGTGGTTGTGATATTTTCCGGAAAAAGAAAATTTGCGCATGGTGTTTTCATTCATTTTTCTCGGCAGCGGCACGTCGCAAGGCGTGCCGGTCATCGGCAAGGAATATCCGCCGGAATTTCTGGCCAATCCCAAAAACCACCGCACGCGGCCTTCCATTTACGTCGAAACGGAAAAAACCAAACTCGTCGTGGACACGACGCCGGAATTTCGCATGCAGATGCTCCGTGAAAACATCCGCTGGCTCGACGCGGTGATTTTCACGCATGCCCACGCCGACCACATTATGGGTCTGGATGATTGCCGCCGTTTCTGCGATGTACGCGGCGGCGCACTGCCCATTTACGCCAGCGAGGAAACCATGGCGGCGCTCAAGCGCGTTTTCCTTTACGCCTTCGACGGGCGGCCGATTCCAAAAGGTTATTTTCGACCGGAACCGCACGTGATTGACGGGCCGTTTGTGCTCGGCGATTTGACGATCACTCCCCTGCCCTTGCCACACGGTTCGACAAGCACCAACGGTTATCTCTTCGAGCAAAATGGTAAAAAGCGGCTCGCCTATTTGAGCGACTGCAAGGAAATTCCCGCTGACGCGCTCGAAAAAGTCCGCGGCGTCGAAATCGCCGTGCTCGACGCGCTCCGCCCCAAACCGCATCCGACGCACATGTGCCTCGACGAAGCGCTCACCGCCGCCCGACGCATCGGCGCGCCGCGAACGTTCTTCACGCATCTCACGCACGATTACGATCACGACCAGGCGCAAGCGGAATTGCCATCCGGGGTCGCGCTCGCGTATGATGGCCTCAAGGCGACGGGCAGTTAAGAGAAATTTTCCAACGTTCCGGCCCTCTAAAGGTCAAATGACCGACGCATGAAATTTTTGTTGATTCGATTTGCGGTATTTGGTTTCGCGCTTGCGCCGTTGCTGGTTCGCGCAGGGGGCGACGAAGTGGTGGTGATTTACAACACGCGCGTGCCGGAGTCCAAGGCCATCGCGGAATATTACGCCAGGATGCGGCAGGTCCCGGAAAAGCAAATCTACGGCTTCACGCTGACCGGCAACGAGGAGATGTCGCGTGCCGAATTCCGCGATTCACTGCAAGAGCCGCTCGTGGAAAAACTGGAGGCGGACGGTCTGTGGAAATTCGCCAAGAGGATTGTTACCGCGACAAACGGCCTGATGCACGTCGAGTACCGCGTCGCCGAATCTAAAATCCGTTATGCTGTCCTGTGCTATGGCGTGCCGTTGAAAATCGCGGTTGACCCCAATTTGCACGAGCTGGCCGCAGACAATATGCGACCGGAGTTGCGCCGCAATGGGGCCGCCGTGGATTCCGAACTGGCCTGGCTGCCGTTGAGCAAAAACGACGTGACGCTGTCCGGCCCGTTGCCGAACTGGGTCTATGGCACCACCAACACGGCCCTGCTCAATCCCACCAACGGCATTCTGCTGGTCGCGCGAATCGACGGCCCGTCACCGGAAGTTGCGCGCGGTCTTGTGAACAAGGCGCTGGAGGCGGAACGCGACGGATTTTGGGGCCGCGCCTACTTCGACGAGGGTTTCAGCGTCAACGATCCCGCCAAAAAGCTGGGTGACGAATGGATTTCGACCGCGGCGAAAATCAGCCGTGAAATCGGCCTGGAAACGACCGAGGACAAAAACCCCGGCACGTTCCGCGCCGATTTTCCCATGAGCCAGATTGCCATCTACGCCGGCTGGCATGACGAAAATGTTTCCGGCCCATTTACGTTGCCCAAGGTTGAATTCATGCCCGGCGCGTTTGCCTATCACTTGTTTTCCTTCAGCGCCGCGACGTTGCGCAGCACGACACAATACTGGTGCGGTCCGCTGCTCGCCAAAGGCGCGACCTGCACGATGGGCTGTGTGTATGAACCTTATTTGCAATGCACACCGAATGTGGCGGCATTTCTTGGACGATTTGCCAACGGTTTCACGTTCGGCGAAGCGGCTTGGGCGGCACAGCCGGTGTTGTCCTGGCAGACGACGGTTGTGGGCGACCCGCTCTACCGGCCTTTCGGCAAACCGCCTGCGCAATTGCACGCCGAACTCGCGCGCGCCCATAACCCGATCATCGAATGGTCCTTTTTGCGGCTCGTGGATTTGGACCTCGTCCACGGCGTGCACGTGGCGCAACTGGCGAACTTTGTTGAAAATCTTCCCGTCACCACCAACAGCGCCGTGCTCACTGAAAAACTCGCCGACCTTTACGAAATGGAAGGCAAACCGTCCTCGGCCATTGACACTTACGCACTCGCCCTCACCCGCCATCCCTCGCCGGAACAGCGCATTCGCATTCGCCTTACGCTTAGCGATAAACTCGTTGCCGCCGGACGCGAAAGCGACGCCATTGAAAATTACAAACAACTTCTCAAGGAATCGCCCGACTACCCCGGCAAACCGTCCGTTGAAGCAAAAATGGCGGCGCTCGAACAAAAACTCGCCAACACGAACAACGCGGCGAAAAATGAATCGGAAGCCAAGTAATTTGCCGGGATGGTTTGTTTGAAGGGCGGCTTGCTTTTTTTAGTTTAGAGTTCAACCCTGTCCTCATGGCGACGTTTTATGACACGCACGCGCACCTCGATTATCCTGATTACGAAAAGGATTTGCCGGAGGTCATCGCCCGCGCCCAGGCCGCCGGCATCACCAAAATTATTTCCATCGGCACGAGCCTCAGCAGCAGTGAACGCGCCATGCGTCTTGCCGAAAAGTTTCCGTCCGTTTATGCCGCCGTCGGCTGGCACCCGTCCGAGGCGATGAAGGCGCCGTCCGACCTGCGCCCTGCCCTGCGCGAATTCGCCAAACACCCCAAAGTAGTCGCCATTGGTGAAATCGGCCTGGATTATCACCATTTGCCCTGTTCGCAAGGTGGCACCGCCGAGGACGATGAGCGCTACAAACAAAAGCAGGCCGACATTTTTCAGCAACAAATCGAGGTCGCCATCGAAGCCGGACTGAACTGCATCATCCACCAGCGCAATGCCTTTGACGACACGTTCGCGCAACTCAAGCCGTTCGCCGGCAAGGTCCGCGGCGTTTTTCATTGCTTCGGGGAGAGCTCCGACCGGATGCGCCAGGTGTTGGAACTCGGCTCGCGCGTCAGCTTCACCGGCAATGTCACATTCAAGAACGGCCAGAACGTGCGCGACACCGTGGCCGCGACGCCGCTCGACCAGTTCATGCTGGAAACCGATTGCCCGTATCTTGCCCCCGTGCCGTATCGCGGCAAACGCTGCGAACCCGCCTACGTGAAAGAAATTTCCGAGGTCGTCGCGCAGGTCAAAGGCTGTTCGCTCGACGAATTGAGCGCAGCGACGTGCAAGACGGCCAGGGAACTTTTCCAAAAGCTAAGGTAGCAACGGCCTTGACTGCCGGGTCACTACGAAGCATCGCTGCACATTTAGCGACTCGTCATCGTTTTGCCTTTCCTGTATCCGTTCCGGAGAAATGAAACTCCTGAAAGGCCCGCAGCAGCCGTTAAGCTGGGGGAAATCTTTTCTCTTCGCCGCACTGGCGGTTGTTTGTTTTCATCTGGCCTACGCTCCGCTGCAACATCCTGCCTTTGGTTTGTTCATTTTCGGCTACGCCTTCTGCCTGGTGCAATTGACAAATCAGAAAACAGTTCACCGCGCGTTTTATTTCGGTCTGGCCGTTGGATTTTTGTCCGTTGCACCGCAGTTACAATGTTTTGGGGAAATTTTCAGCACCGCCGCGATTGTGCTTTGGTTGATCATGGCATTTTGGATTGGGCTGTTTGCAGCGATTGTCTGTGCCTGCATCCGGCGCTGGGGAAAGATTAAAACGACGTGGCTGGTTCCATTCATCTGGACGGGATTGGAGTATTTTCGAAGTGAACTCTACTACCTGAAATTTTCGTGGCTGAACGTTGGGTATGCAATGCCTGTTGCAGACCATTTCTTCGGAATGTATGGACTTGGCTTTTTGGTATTTGCCGCGGTCACAATTTATTTTTACCAATCTTTTGTTAAAGTCTCCCTGGTCGAAACACTTTTATTTGCCGCGATTTTAGCCATAGCCTTATGGGCTTTGTTGATGGCTTTTGCCGAAACGAAATCCAGTCACATTCTGAAAACACCACTAACCATTGCCGGCATTCAAATGGAATTCCCCAGTGAAGGCATCCTTTCCAAAGCCCTGGACAAAGTGGTCACGAAACACCCGGAAACGCAGTTGCTGGTCCTGAGCGAATACACCCTCGACGGCCCGGTTCCCGAATCGTTGAAACAATGGTGCCGCGATCATTCGCGCTACCTGATTGTCGGCGGCAAGGACCCAGCGACGAATGGCAATTTCTATGACACCGCCTTTGTGGTTGGAACAAATGGTGAGGTCGTTTTCAAACAAGCCAAGAGCGTGCCGATTCAGTTCTTCAACGACGGCCTCCCCGCACTAAAACAGGAAGTTTGGAATTCACCCTGGGGGAAAATCGGCATCTGCATTTGTTACGATTTGAGCTATGCGCGCGTCACCGACCGGCTCGTCAAAGAAGGCGCGCAACTCCTGATTGTTCCAACGATGGATGTTGAAGACTGGGGCCGGCACGAACATGAATTGCATGCGCTGGTCGCCCCCGTTCGCGCAGCCGAATACGGCATCCCAATTTTCCGCCTCGCCAGTTCCGGCATTTCACAGGCAGTTGGTGGCGGAGGCCATGTTGTTGCTCAAACTGCCTTTCCTGGCAATGGTGATATCCTGTCCGCGAAACTCTGGCTGCCAAGAAAAGGTTCTCTTCCGTTGGACCGATTTCTCGCGCCGCTTTGTGTCTTTGTCGTTGTGGCAATTTTGATTTTGCTCACGGCAATTTCGCTTCGAGAAAATCATCCCAAGGCGCGAAACGATTCTTCGAAGTGATGTAAGACAAACTGTAACTGCGCATCCACGGCAAGTCATGTTTCCGACCATCCAAATTCCGGACAGGTGTACCCAAGACGGAAACGGCAAAGCAATAATTTCCTTCAGCATTTCCGGCATCAGCCGATGGTTAAATGGCCGTGCGTCATCACGGACGAAAACCACCTTCAACACACGGAACTCAAATGCCTCAGAATCCGCTGGCATCGAACTTGCATAACCCGGTGTTGATATTGACGGCGTAACGAACAGTTAGACACATGGACAATTCGCAAAGCTCCCAGCAAACGGGAGGAGATAATTTATGAAAATCGGCACCCCGCTGACACTGACCGCCCTGGCAATCGTATTGACCTCCTGCGCAACCCCGAGGCCGCCACAGGCATTTCACAATACCGATAATAACGCGGTGGTAATTGAGTCTTTGGATGACAAGACCGGCCAGATGCTCGAACCAACCGTCTCTGTCAGGGAGGAAAACGATGTAGTTTTGGCAAAAGCCATGGGCCTGTCCCAACGCCAGACGGCCGTGGTGATTCTTGAGAATTACACCGAGCCACGGATTGGCTGGCAATACCGTGACCGCGGCACACCCTGGTTTGTTGGGTTACGGAGTCTTGGATATCAACACATTGTCTTCCTTCAAGGCAGAGGCGTCGCCAACCCCGAAGGATTGACAACCCTCACCGAATACTTTTGATAAAGCAGGAGCGGCTTAACCCGCTTGGAAGCTGCCAGGCAAGGCTTCGCCGCCTTTCTTCATTGAACCACTGGCTCCGGCTGCTTGATAATCGCCGGAACGATGGCAGAGGAACTGCAACTCCGCATCCACGGTAACGCTTCGTCACCGACGTTGATTTATCTGCCCGGCTTGCATGGTGATTGGACACTCATCAGCGGCTTCCGCCATGCCCTCGGCGGCCGGGCGCGCTTCGTGGAGGTGACGTACCCGCGCACGCTCAGGTGGTCGCTGGACGATTACGCGGCGGCCATCGAAACCGCGCTGATGGAAAACGGCATCACCGGCGGCTGGCTGCTCGGCGAATCGTATGGCTCGCAACCGTTGTGGGCCTTGGTCGGACGCGGGAAATTTCCGGTGCAGGGTGTGATTCTGGCCGGCGGTTTTGCGAAACACCCTATGCGCTGGGCAGTGCGGCTGGCAGAAAAACTGACGGGCAGGATTTCGAACACGTTCTTCGTCTGGATTATCTTCAGCTACGCGAAGGTGGCGCGGTTCAGGTATCGCCGTTCGCCGGAGGTGCTGGCAACGATTGACGAATTTATCGCCCGCCGGGCGGAGAGACTGGACCGCCGGGCGGCGCAGCATCGCCTGCATTTGATTGCCGAAAACGATCCGCGTCACATCGCCAGCCAGACGGTGTTGCCGGTCTTCGGCTTGAGTGGCTGGCTTGATCCCGTCGTACCGTGGCCGTGGGTGCGGCGCTGGCTCAGGAAAAATTGCCCGGCAATGCGTGCTTACAAAGTCCTGCCGAGAGCAGACCACAATGTTCTCAGCACCGCACCGCGCGCAGCGGCGGAGCAGGTTTTGGAGTGGATGGCGTCGGAATTTACGATCTACGATTTGCGATTTACGATTTGATAGGTATGCATTAATCGTAAATCATAAATCACAAATTAATATGACACGACAACAAGTTCTCGGCCTTTATTTCCTCGATGCCCGGCACAAACTGGTTGAAGTCGCCGCCTTCCTCGACCGCGTCGAGCGGGCCAGTGGCAGAGACGATTTTCGTTTGAAGGCATTTCGCACCGCGCTCGGCAAACTGAGCGGCAAGCAAAAAGAAAAAACCCGGCGCGTTTTGCTCGCGTTCAGCGATCCAACGAAAGAACCCATTCCCGCCGCAACGGGTAAAGGCGCGGTTGGCGCCTGGAATGGCGTAGAATAAATTCGCACTTCGGTTATGCGCTACATCGAGCCTCACGCCCACATGGTCAGCCGCGTCACGGACGATTACGAACGCATGGCCATTGCCGGTTGTGAGGCAATCTGCGAGCCGGCGTTTTGGGCGGGTTTCGACCGCAGTTCGGCCTCCGGGTTTTACGACTATTTCTGCCAACTCACCGAGCACGAGCCGAAGCGCGCGGCGAAGTCCGGCCTGAAACATTTCAGTTGGCTGTGCATCAACCCCAAGGAGGCCGAAGACGTGAAGCTGGCCGGAGAAGTGATTGCGTTAATCCCGAAATTTCTCAACCGGCCGAACGTACTCGGCATCGGCGAAATCGGCTTGAACAAAAATTCACGGAACGAACTGAAGGTCCTGGAAATGCAGGTGGACCTCGCGGCGTGGCACGGCCAGTTGATTCTGGTCCACACGCCGCACCTGGAGGACAAACTGAAAGGCACGCGGCTGATTCTGGACGTGTTGAAGGCCGACAAACGCATCCGACCGGAGCGTGTCATCATTGACCACGTCGAGGAACACACGGTTGGGCTGGTTCTGGACGCAGGCCATTGGGCGGGCATGACGCTTTATCCCGAAACGAAATGCACGCCGGCGCGGGCGATTGACATCCTGGAGACTTACGGCAACGAACACATCTGGCTGAACAGCGCGTGCGATTGGGGCGTGAGCGATCCGCTGGCCGTGCCGAAAACGGCCTTGGAAATGAAAAAACGCGGGTATCTGGCCGCCGCGATTGACAAGGTGATTTTTCAGAACCCGAAAAAATTTCTGGGCCAGTGCGCGAAGTTCAAAATTTAACGTAGCGGCTTTCGGCATCCCGCAATGCGGGACGGACGATTGTGAAAAAATGCGGCGCTCTGCCGGGACGCCGCTACGGTCAAAATGCCCAAATTATTCCCGCCGAACTGACCGGCATGAACAGGCCGTTGCCGACATACTGCAATTCCACCGCCGTGCCTTGACCACCAGTAATATAGCCATTTGTTCCCACAGTTGTCGTAGTGATTTGTGAAGAAGCCTGCGAAACGTAAATTCCACCGCTCGAAGTGCTGTTGACCGCCGCCGCCAGCTTGGTGCCATCCGCCGACGAGGCGATGGAACTCCAGTTTTTAGCGGGCGCGTAGCTTTGCTGCGCCCAGGTGACGCCAAAATTGCTTGAAGTGTAAATCCCACCGCCGTTGATCACTGCCGCGAGCTTACTACCGTCGGACGACGAAGCAACTGAAGTCCAGTTTGCATTAGGTGCGTTGGTCTGCCGCGTCCAGGTCCCGCCCGAATTACTCCAGGTGTAAATCCCGCCGCCGTTTGCCACCGCCACCAATCTGGTGCCATCGGCGGACGAAGCCACACAAGCCCAATTTCCGCTGGCAGGTGTGCCGTACGACTGCGCCCAACTGCCACCTGAATTGATCGAAATGTAAATCCCGCCACCACTCACCACCGCCACCAGTTTGGTGCCATCCGCGGAGGATGCGATGGAAATCCAATTCGCAGGACTGGTGCCGCCAACCAAAGTCCAAGCCGTGCCCGAGTTCGTGTAAATCCCCCCGCCATAGACCGCCGCGGGTAATTTGGTGCCATCCGCGGAGGAAGCGATGGAAATCCAATTCGCAGGACTGGTGCCGCCAACCAAAGTCCAAGCCGTGCCCGAGTTCGTGAAAATCCCCCCGCCATAGACCGCCGCGGGTAATTTGGTGCCATCCGCGGACGAGGCAACCGCGTTCCAAAATGCCCCGCTGGTTCCGTAAGGTCCCGACCAAGTGAGCCCCGAATTAATCGAGGTGAAGATTCCACCGCCGCTGCCGCTGGCCACCGCTACCAGATGGCTGCCGTCCGAAGACGAACCAATGGAATGCCAGCTTAGCGTGGTGGACGCACCACCGGGCGTCCATGACGATTTGGCAAAGCTTGAAAAATTTCCGATGACGGATTGGCCGGTGTTCAATGCAACTTGCCACCCGCTCGCCCCCGCGCCGGAGATGCGCACGATGTCACCCACGTTCGGCGACGGCGGAAGTGTCACGGTCACAATTTGCGTGTTGGTCAAAAGATAACCGTGGTCGATGTCTGCCTGTACCGCCGTCCCGTTTGTGGGAATCCAGCCCACCAGGCCGTTGCCGAAGAAGCTGCCGATGAAACTGTTACCCCAATTGGTGAAATTGTTGGCACCGGAGAAAAAATTGGTGCCGGTAAAAGTGTTCGCTCCGCTGAACGTCTGGTTGCTGTTCACAAACGCGGTATTGGACGGCAATTGACTGTCTGCCAGTATCCCGGTCAAATTCGCCACATTAACATTGAACACTCCGCCGCCGTTGCCGATGAACGTGCCGTTGAAAGTTCCGCTGAACATGTTCCCGTTGTTGGTCAAGGCCACCGTGTTGGTGTAACCCGCAAACGCGCTCGCCGGCAATGTGCCGGCCAACTGGGTCGCCGGCAAACTGCCCGACAAATTGCTCGCGGTGTTGGCGAAGATGGCATACGGCGCCGGAGTCAACATCTGGCGCGGACTGAGCACGATGAATGCGTTGGTGCTGCCGTTGGTCCGAACGCCAATTTCCAACAAGAGCAGATTGCCGTTAAACACACTGCTGCCAAAGTCCAGCGTCGTGGTGAACAACCCATTGGTCACCGCCACGGCACTGTTGACTATCGGCCCGGCACATACCGTGGGCGATGTGTTGGTCCAAACGTAAAGGGTGAATTGCAGGTCATACATGCCATTCGTCGGGTTCCCTCCATCAGTCAGCTTTCCCTGGTAGGTGAAAGCAGTCCAAGAGGGCAGAATCCAGCCCACCACAAGGAACATGCCAGATAAAAGAAGCGACAAAGAAACAATTTTCTGTTTCACGATGGGGTTATTCTAAACCAATATCTGCGGCAGTTCAATCTCGAAGTGTCGGGAATTCAAGGCAGGGACGGCCCGCCGAGAATTTCCCAAAGTTTCGAAGGGGCGAGCTCTGCGAGACTCCATTTCCAAGTCAGGGCGTCGTGGAACTCCGCCCTCCGGAAAATTATTGGCCAAAGTGCGGCCTACTGTTTCAGCCGGAAAAACAAATTTCCCGAGGGCGGTGTGATGGTGATGCTGTTCGTGCCGTTGCTGTTGTTGATCGTGCCGCCGTAACCGAGCCAGTTCGACGTGCTCAGATTGTTGTTGGTCTGGAGCGTGTAACTGCCCGTGTCCGGCCAGGAAACCACCACGCTGTTCGGTCCGGCCACAGTGATGGTCAGGTTCGGCAAGCCGGGCGTTTGCACCACGGCAATCAAACTCCAGAATCCGCCGGTCAATGAATAACTGCCACCGGTCATTGGCCCGCCGGCATCGTGCTGGCCGATGGTGCCGCTCACGGAATACTGGCCGTTGCTGCTCGTGCCACCGCCACCGGCGATTTTATACCAGTCAACCGAGTATTGCTGCGACCGGAGGCCTGCTGCTCCGAACACAATGAACAGGACGACAAATACGAATTTTATCTTCACGTCGTTCAACTATAGGCTAATTTTTAATCGGTTGCTTGCAAGATTTTTTTTGCCGACTGCTTGACTGCTTCGGCCAATTCGCGCGGTTTCAAAACCTCGGCATCCCCGCCCCAGCTCAAAATCCAGCGCTCGACTTCCACCAGGCTCGACAGTTTCATCCGCAATTCCACTCCCCCACTCTTCAGCTCGCGCAGTTGCTGTGATTCGTGCCATTTCTTTTCGCGAATGTAATCGGCCACACGGGCGTTGAAGCGAATCACGACTTTGTATTCACCTTCGCCGGAATGGACGCCGAAGCTGTCGCGCAATCTTTTTTCTAGGGAAAACTTTTGCGGGCGCTCAAACGTTTTTCCGGTCGGCTGGACGGATTGAATTCGCGCGGGCACGAACGTGCGGATGTCTTTGCGCGCGTGGTCATAGGCGAACAGGAACCATTCGCCATTAATGTTCGCCAAATGATATGGATCAACGAGGCGTTTCTCTGTCTGCCGCTGGCCGGGCTTGCGGTAGGCCAGTTCCAGTTGTTTGCGTCGGGAAACAGCCTTGGCCAGCGCGTCGAAAATTTCAAGATTCAAAATCGGCTCGGCGCGGGTGCGGAAGGAAATCGTCTGTTCAATGTCGGCAAGGTTCAGCGAAATCGTGTCGGGCAACGATTGCTCCATCTTCCTGATGGCGCTCAAGAGCGGCTTTTCGAAGTTCGTGCCGCGATATTGCTGGAGCGCCTTTTCCGCCACGATGAGCGCAAAAAGTTCGCCTTCGGTGATCTGGATGTTCGGAAACGCGCTGACTTCCTCGGTGTAATGATAGCCATTACGGCGCGGGTCGAATTCAATCGGCAGGTTCAGCCGGTCGCGCATGAATTCGATGTCACGGTGGATCGTCTTGGTGGCGACTTCGATTTGGCGGGCGAGCGTGGAGGCATTCGGAAATTTGCCGGCTGAAACAGCCTGATGGATGCGCAACATCCGCTCCAACGGCGGACGCGAATGGAGCGATTTCGCAACCGTCATTCCCGACCGGGATTTGTTTTCACGCTGGATATTCATTTTATTCCGGGCACGCCGGTGCATAGAGCAATGGGTCTTGATGGTAGAACTCTTTCAACTCGGCATACAACTCCGGATGCTGTTCTTTCAACTGACCGGGCTTTTCAAAAAAACTTTCCGTGGCCACGGCGAAAAACTCCGCGGGATTTTGGGCGCCATAGGTGTCCAGGACCGTTTCCCGGCCGTCCTCCGCCGCCCGGCGGAGTTGCTGAAATTCTGCGCTCAGGACCCTGGCCCAAGTCTGGTAACGGTGGCGCATCTGCGAGAAGGTTGCCCCTTCAAGGAGCGGCGCGCCGTCAACCAGGCCGTCCTCCTGATCGAGTTGGTGGGCAAACTCGTGAATGACCAGGTTCCGGTTCCTGTTCAATTCCAACGCCCCGGCGATTGCCCCATCCCATGCTAGGACCACCGCTCCGTGCGGCCAAGATTCTCCTCCCCGCGCCTGCTCGCCTTCGGTAATCGTTCTCCCATCCTCTTCCAGACGCCAGGTTTTGGCAATGTAGCTGGAGGGATAGACCAGAATGCTGCGCAGGCGGGGATAATAGTCCGTGTCCCGGTGCAGCAGCAACAGGCAAGCCTGAGCCGCGATCAATACCCTGACCTCATCGGTAATCTCCTGCCCGTCACAGCCCTCGAACCGTTTTTCCTCAAGGAAGACGAGGATGTGGCCTTCCAATTCCCGGCGATCCGCCGGGGGAAGACGGGAATACATCGAATAACGGCGCATAAGAATGTCGCGCCATTCGACGGGGAACGGCCGGTTCCGAACCCGGTCACGGCGGCGTTTTTTGAAAAATCCGAACATGCCAGTCCCGAACGCCCGCCCGCGTTCCGGTTCAACTGCCCTTTTCGAGCTTGGCGAGCAATTCGTCGTTGGTCTTGTGTTTCTTGAGCGCGGCGGTGAGCGTTTCCATCGCTTCGATGGGATTCAGGTCCACCATCATGCGGCGCAATTTGCGGATGGCTTCAATCTGCTTCGCGGGGTAAAGCTTTTCCTCCTTGCGCGTGCCGCTCTTGGGAATGTCAATGGCCGGGAACAACCGCCGGTCGGACAGTTTGCGGTCGAGGATCAACTCCATGTTGCCCGTGCCTTTGAACTCCTGGAAAATCAGTTCGTCCATGCGCGAGCCGGTGTCAATCAGCGCGGTGGCCAGAATCGTCAGCGAACCGCCGTTCTCGATTTTGCGCGCCGAGGAGAACATCTTGCGCGGAATTTCCAGCGCGCGCGCGTCCACGCCGCCGGTCATCGTGCGACCGCTGCCGCCGTGGACGCTGTTGTAGGCGCGGGCGATGCGCGTGAGCGAATCCATCAGCACAAAGACGTCCTTGCCGCTCTCCACGATGCGCCGGCAACGCTCAATCATAAAGCGCGAAAGCCGGACGTGCGTCTCCAAATCCTGATCGTTTGACGACGCGACGACCTCGGCCTTGACCGAACGATGGAAGTCGGTCACTTCCTCCGGTCGCTCGTCAATCAGCAGCACGAGCGCGTGGACGTCGGGATGGTTCGTGGTGATGGCATTGCAGATTTGCTTGAGAATGGTCGTCTTGCCGCTGCGCGGCGGGGACACAATCAGGCCACGGGTGCCCTTGCCGATGGGCGTGACGAGGTCAATGACGCGCGTCTCGATCAAGTCGGAATTGGTTTCGAGCTTGAACTTTTCAATCGGGTCAATCGTCGTGAGATTTTCGAAGCGGACGGCCTTGACGTATTCCTCGAACGGCATGTCGTTGACCTTTTCGACGGCTTTGAGCTGCGGGCTGGTGCCGCGGTGCGGCGGCTGCGTCGTCCCGTAAACCAAGCTGCCCTCGCGGAGAAAACTGCGCCGGATGGTGTCGGGCGTGACAAAGATGTCCGTCGGCTTCGGATGGAAATGGTTTTGCGCGGTGCGCAGAAAACCAAAACCTTTCTCCGAAATTTCCAGATAACCGGAGCCGTAGTCCGGTGCATTATCACCGTTCTCTTTTGCGCTGCTCATAGACTGTATTTGTAGCGAAGGCTAAAGCGAATCCCGAAATGCCGGTATTGAACTTTGAACTGAAGAAGCGACTACGATGGCCAATGCCACTCGCGGCCCTCAAACCTTCGACTTTCGATTAATTACGGGCAAATCGCCCCCAATGCAACAAGTTTTTTCAAGAAATTGGAGTAATGGCGGGCTTTCAACATTCCGTCACTCCAATACTCCAACACCCCGACAGCTTCACCCACCCACCGCCGCGCGCGCCTCGGCGGCCAGCGGCGTGCTCAAATAGCGTTCGCCGGTGGACGGCGCAATGGTAACGATGAGCTTGCCCTTGTTTTCCGGGCGTTTGGCAACCTCAATCGCGGCCGCGACGTTTGCCCCGGACGAAATGCCGCACAAAATTCCCTCTTCTCTGGCCAGCCGCCGCGCCATGGCGAAGGCGTCGTCGTTTGAAACCTGAATGGATTCTGTGATCAGCGGATTGCCCTTTTCGTCTTTCAAATGAAGGTTCTTGGGAATAAACCCGGCGCCCAATCCCTGGATTTTGTGAGGGCCGGGTTTCAACGGCTGGCCGGCCAGTGTCTGGGAAATGACCGGTGAATCCTTGGGATCCACCGCGATGGCTTGAAACGACGGTTTGCGCGGCTTGATGACCTCCACGCAACCGGTGATGGTGCCTCCCGTCCCGACACCCGCGACCAAAATGTCCACCTTGCCGTCCGTGTCGGTCCAGATTTCCTCGGCAGTCGTCTTTTTGTGAATTGCCACATTGGCCGGATTTTCAAATTGTTGCGGAATCCACGAGTTTGGCGTTTCCTTGGCCAACTGCTCGGCCTTGGCAATCGCGCCTTTCATGCCTTCCGCGCCGGGAGTCAAAACCAGTTTCGCGCCCAGCATCGCCAGCAGTGTGCGGCGCTCCACCGACATCGTCTCGGGCATCGTAAGAATGAGCTTGTATCCCTTGGCCGCCGCAACAAACGCCAGCGCGATGCCGGTGTTGCCGCTGGTCGGCTCGATGATCATGGTGTCCTTCTTGAGGATGCCGCGCTTCTCGGCGTCCTCGATCATGGACATGCCGATGCGGTCCTTGACGCTGCTGAGCGGATTGAAAAATTCGCACTTGAGGAGAATCGTGGCGTGCAGCCCGGCGGTGACCTTGTTCAATTTGACCAGCGGCGTGCGCCCGACGGTTTCGACGATGTTGTTGTAGATGCGTCCCATAAAAATCCTTTCCAAACTCGTTTAATTGATTTTGTTAGCCAAGATTGTGACGAGTTTGGGGCAAGAGCAAGCGGAAATTTGTTCCTTATCCTCCTCGTCGTCGTTCTCGAATGCAAGATTTTCCGATTACGAGCACGAGGAGGACGACGAGAACGATTTCAGAAAACAATAAGTCCCTGCCCGACCTTTCGGTCGAGCAGGGACAAATGGGGGATGGGAGTTCGCCAATCTCTCTTTCCCGGGCTGGCATTGGGCGCCACCCTCGCGGGGGCTGCCAGCTTCCCGACGCCATTCTCCACGGCAAGCGGAGTCTTCGGCCTCGTAGCAGGGCCGTCCAGTGCCTTTCGGCCACTGAATTTCGAGTGAGGCTTTTCAGCTCGCTTGGGCTGATGGTTGCGCCACCGGCTTGCGAACCAGATAAAGACACGCCTATGACTTCTTTCTTCGCGTCTTTACCACTTAGCTCCGGGTCAGCCACCGCTTTTGGCGGCGCGTTCGCCCGGTGCCACGGGTCTCGCCTCTTCACTCTCAGGTTGCCTTTTGCTCACAGTCCAGCGACATCGTTTTTAATATCGCCGGCGCTCGGAAGTTTTTCACGGGATTTGCCTTGTCCGCGTGTTCTTCCCGGCGCGCGCTCTCATTTTGTCCGCCTTTCGGCGGCTTTGCCAGGCTGATCCGGCTTTCGCCTTGACCGGCCAGAGTTGCCCGCACCGTGCTGATGCACAGTCGCAACCGGATACCCTCTGGGTAACTGCGATTCGCTCAGGCTCGAAACCGGCCTGAACTACTTGACTCGGTTCGGAGCAGTTTCTCATCGCCCCTTGCCGCCAAGTCCCTCATTCGCATTTGGCATGTGCGAACATGCCAGAGGAACTGGTGAATTCTGCCTCTGCTGCCGCACCTTTCGGTTCGGTTTAAGAGGAGCCCGGCCAACCAGCCTGACCCGGCTTTTCCCCAGTCACCTGGGATTATCCTGGAAACGAACAGCTTCAATCTGTTGATTGCCACTGCCCGCTTCGTTCTTTCAATGAACTGCCCATAGCATAACTCAAATCGCCAAACCGACAATGAATTGATATGCACACGTTGTTCACCAAACCGCGCGCGCGAAAACGTGTGCACAAGACCAAACCGCCACTGGAATCAACCATTTTGCGTTTTGCGATGGTGAATTATTAACAGTCTTACCGACTCGAAACGGCAGCGGTGAACAAGTTTTGTTTGGCTGTGCTCACGAAAAGGCCGCCCGTTTGGGCGGCTTTGAACAACGAAGTTGCGCTTCGCCTTTACACCGGCGGTGGCGCTTTTGCGACCTCGGCTTTTTTCTTTTTGACCGCCAGTTGTTTCCGCTTGAGATAGCGCAACCGGCGTTTTCGTTTTTCAGCTTTGTTGTATTGTTTGCTCATAAGTGTCTTTACATCGGTCACATATTCCGATTTGGTGTTGCGCACTATGGTAGTTTGGACGCAACGATTCAATCTCTATTTGGCGCTGGCGGCGGCGCTGGCGCTGCTCTGCGGCTGTCAAACCCATCGGCAGAAAGGTCTGCCTGGCGCGTTGCGCGTCCACATCCAGGTAAATCCCGATTCCCTCGGCACAAGTCAGACCATTTCGGTTGTGCGTTCCGACCCGGTGCTGGTCACCATCGCGCACAATCCCATTTTGACGGAAGCCAACATCGTCGCCGCCAAAGTCATGGACACACCCGGCGGCTTCGCCATTGAAATCCAATTCGATGAAAACGGCACCTGGCTGCTCGAACAATACTCCGCCGCCAATCCGGGCGGACATTTCGCCATCTTCGGTCAATGGGGCGACAAACTCGCCAATGGGCGCTGGCTCGCCGCGCCGCTCATCACGCGTCGCCTCGGCGATGGCCTGCTGGCATTCACACCGGACACCTCGCGCGCCGAAGCCGACCAACTCGTGCTTGGCCTCAACCACGTCGCCGCCAAAATCCGTAAAGGGAACTGAAATGATTTTTCCCGCCGTTCGCCGCCTCCTTTTTACGGCTGCTTTGTTTCTCTGCGCGAATCTGTTCGCGCAGCAGCCGTTTCAATTCCCCACGGCCAACCATGCCTTGTATGAAATCGGCAACGAACTCAAATTTTTTGCACCCACCGAGCCGGACAAGCCGTGGACGACCGGTTCATTTGGCTGCGTTCGCAGCGACGGCTGGCAAATGCATGAGGGTCTTGACATCCGCAGCCTCCAACGCGACAAGCACGGCGAACCGGCCGACCCCGTCATGGCCACCGCTGACGGCACGGTGGTTTATTTCAATACCAGACCATCGCTCTCAAATTACGGCAATTACATCGTTGTCCGCCACGTCGTCGAAGGCCTGGAAATTTATTCGCTCTACGCCCATTTGAGCGCAATCCGCCCCGGACTGAAAGTCGGCGACCCGGTCAAGGCCGGCGAAGTGATTGCCACGATGGGCCGCACCTCAAACGCCGAAACCATTCCCAAATGGCGCGCGCACGTTCATTTTGAACTGAACGTGCTCGTCAATGACAATTTCGCGGCCTGGTTCAAAAAAAAATCTCCCGGCGAACGCAACGATCACGGGGAATGGAACGGCCAGAACCTGAACGGCCTCGACCCGCGTGAAATCCTGCTCGCCGAGCACAATCCCAAAGGCGATTTCAGCCTGTTGAATTTCATCCGGGGCCAGACGGAGCTTTGCCGGGTGCTCGTGCGCGTGACCAACTTTCCCTATTTGAAACGTTATCCAATGCTCATTTTGACAAATCCGGTCGCCGAAAAGGAAGGGGTGGCCGGTTACGAAATCGCGCTGAATTACAACGGCGTGGCCTTCGCCTTGATGCCGCGCGCCGTTTCTGAAATCAAAGGGCTCGCCAAGTTTCAGTTGCTCTCCGTTAACGAAGAGGAGGAAAAGGCCCATCACTGCCGCAAACTGTTGGTTCAACGCGGCGGTCGTTGGCAACTGGCGAATAACGGCCTGCGCGAACTGGAACTGCTGACGTATTAGCCCGTTAAAGCACGTTAAAAATTCCAGTGGCACTCTGCCCATAGCAGCGTAATTTAACGCATCGCCACCATGCGCACACGAGTCGAGGATCAAAAGCCGGGCACCGAGACCAATGGGAGCAGGGCTTCGCTGTTTACCAGCCCTCGATTCTCGACCTTCGACTCTCGACCGTCCGCGTTTACGCTCATCGAACTTCTCGTCGTCATTGCCATCATCGGGATTCTCGCGGCCCTGTTGTTGCCTGCGCTGACGAGATCCAAAATGGCGGCTCAAAGCCTCGCCTGTAAGAACAATTTGATGGAGCTTCAAGTCTGCTGGCATCTTTACGAAAACGACAACAACGATGTTCTGGTTCCGAACAACTCCGTTGACGCTGTTACCGCCGACACCGGCACCGGCAGTATATGGGCGCTGGGAATAGCCTGGTGCCTGGACCAGAACGCACGCACGGAAATCATCCCCACCAACATCATGGGAGGTATGCTGTTTCAATACAACAGCCAGATTGCCATCTATCATTGCCCGTCGGATCAATCCGTTTTGGAAACACCCAGTGGAGAGAATCTGCCTGACTTGCGCTGGCGCAGCTACAACATGAGTCAGTCGGTGAACGGCTACCCGGATTTCGATTCGTGGGTTTATGCAACCATCCCGGCCTGGAAGAAGTTGACTGAAATCCGCCACCCGGTGCCAAGCGACGTCTTTGTATTCATTGATGAGCATGAAGACGCCATAATGGATTCACAATTTGGCAATCCGCCTGTAGGTTCGTTTGCTGATGGATTGTGGTTGGATTTACCGGCAAATCGTCATAATCAGGGCGCCAACCTCTCGTTCGCCGACGGTCACGTCGAATATTGGAGGTGGAAAGTTGCAAAAATCTTTTACTACTACGATCAATCGGTCCTACCCGAAGAAATGCCGGACTATGATCGTATCCGGAACGCCATGAAACAATTTTCTGACGAATAAATGCTTCGATTCCCCGGTTTACGCGGTCTAAGTTACCAGCGTGCCGACTGATATCAAATCCCTGACGCGCGAGGAACTGGAGGCCCGGTTCAAGGCATGGGAACAACCGGTTTATCGCGTCACGCAATTGCTCGAATGGCTTTACGTCCATCGCGTTGGATCTTGGGACGCGATGACGAATCTGCCCAAGCCGTTGCGCGAAAAACTGAAGGAAAATTTTTCGCTGCACACGCTGGAACTGGTCCGCAAACAGGGTTCGCACGATGCCACGCAAAAATTCCTCTGGCGGCTGTGCGACCATTCGCTCATTGAAAGCGTTTTGATTCCAGCCAACCCGGCGCTTTACGGTGAGGTGAGCGACCGGCATACGCTCTGCGTCTCCACCCAGGTCGGCTGCGCCTACGGCTGCAAATTCTGCGCCAGCGGCCTCGACGGCTGGAAACGCAACCTCACGCCGGATGAAATTGTCGAACAGGTGTTGGCAGTGGAAAGAAATGTGACAAGTGACAAGTGGCAAGTGACACGAAACCAGACCTTGCCATCTGTCACCGGTCACGCATCACGCTTCGTGGATAACATCGTCATCATGGGGATGGGCGAGCCCTTGGCGAATTATGACAACCTGCTCACCGCGCTGCGGATTCTGAATGCGCCGTGGGGCGGCGGCATCGGTGCGCGGAAAATCACCATCTCCACCAGCGGCCTTGCACCGCAAATACGCAAGCTGGCCGCCGAACCGCTGCAATTTCGCCTCGCCATCTCGTTGCACGGCGCGACCGACGAAGTGCGAAATAAAATCATGCCGGTGAACCGCAAGTATCCGCTCAAGGAGCTGGTTGCGGCGTGCGAGCATTACCAGGCGCAAAAGGGTCGGATGCTCACGTTCGAATACATTTTGATAGCGGGTGTGAATGATTCGGTTGAGCAGGCCAGGCCGCTCGCTGCGCTTGCCAAAAAACTTTTCGCGAAGGTGAATTTGATTCCATACAACCAGGTTGAAAGCCTGCCATGGGAACGACCGGCGGAAAATGTCTGCGAAGCATTTCTTGCCGCGCTGGAAAAACAAAAAGTCACCGCCACGCTCCGGCGCGAAAAGGGCCACGATATTGATGCCGCTTGCGGCCAGTTGCAGCTGAAAACGGAGCGTGAATTGTTGAACCGTTAAACCGTTGAACCGCGAATAGGTCGTCACGATTTAACATTTTAACGATTCAACGGTTCACATATATTCCCACCGTGATTGCTTTGCTTGATTACGGCTCCGGCAACCTGCGCAGCGTCCACAAGGCCCTGCTCAAGGTCGGCGCCAACGTGCGCATCGTGCAAACGCCCGATCAAATCGGCGACGCGCGCGCCATGGTCCTGCCCGGCGTCGGCGCCTTCGACGATTGCATCAACGCGTTGCGCAAACAGAAATTGCTCGAAGCGTTGCGTGCATTCATCAAGTCCGGCAAACCATTCCTCGGCATCTGTGTCGGCTACCAGGCGCTGTTCGAGAAAAGCGAGGAGTTCAACAGTTGCGCCGCTGGGTTGGGGATTTTCAAAGGCAAGGTCACCCGCTTCTCGGAAAAGCATGGATTGAAAATCCCGCAAATCGGCTGGAACCAGCTTGAAATCGTGAAACCTGACTGCCCGCTGTTCCGCGGCGTGGCGAATGGCAGCTACGTTTATTTCGTCCACAGTTTTTATCCGCAGCCGGTGGATGCGGACATCGTGGCCACGCGCACGGAATACGGCGACGCCTTCGCGTCATCGGTATGGCGCGACAACGTTTTCGCCACGCAATTCCACCCGGAAAAGAGCCAGCGCGTCGGTCTGCAACTGCTGAAGAATTTTGTGGAACTGGCGTAGTAACACGGTTTTTGGACACCAAACAAATTGATGTATCGCGGAGCGATGCTTTAATGGTAGCCACGGGATTCATCCCGTGGATCCGGTGCCGATGGTCTGTTTCGTCGCGGAGCGACGATTGAACGGTACCACAACGGAGCAGCCCTGCGCATGGACGGCGGCGTGGTCCGGGCCTGCTTTTAATTTTGCGGAACTGGCGAATAGCCAAAAATGACTTGGCAATTTTTAATGAACGATGGACATTAAAGCAAACGATTACAATTTATGCCAATTTTAGCTGAACCCGAAATCGTGACCCGCAAGGGCAAGCCGGTTTCCGTCATTCTTCCCATCAAGGAATACGAAGAACTGTTGGAGCGCGCGGAAGACGCTGCGGATGCGGCCTGGCTTAAACAAGCCCGCCGAAAACCCATGCGCTACCGTCCGCTCGCTGAATATCTGGCGGAAAGAAAATCCAAGTCCCGTGTATAGAATCCTGCTTGAACGTTCTGCCGAGAGGGATTTGGGCCGGCTCGCGCACGACGTTCACGGCCGGGTTATTGCTGCCATCCAAAAACTGGCTCAAAATCCCCGACCACCGGGCTGCCGGAAACTTGTGGGGACGGAAAACGACTGGCGCATTCGCGTCGGCGACTATCGCGTGATTTACGAAATCGCGGACGTCATTCGCGTCGTGCGCGTGCATCGCGTGCGCCATCGCCGGGAAGTTTATCGGTGAAAAAAGCCAGCGCGTCGGCCTGCAACTGTTGAAGAATTTTGTGGAGTTGGCGTAAAGTTAGAATGATTACAAGACCCACCACCCTTATTCTTGGTGCAGGAGCTAGTGCGCCATTTGGTTTTCCCACTGGCTATGAATTATTGCGTCGAGTGATAAACCAAGCCGACACAAACCCAGGTCACACCAATCCAAATGTATTTTCTAATTTCAGTAAGACAGAAATTGATGAATTTAGAGAATCCTTGCGAAGAAGCGGTAAAACCTCTGTCGATGCTTTTTTGGAACGCCGTCCAGAATTTATTCCCGTTGGCAAGTTGGTATGAATATTTATTCAATCAACTCGATGTATCATTTGAAGATTTTAACCAAAATCAATTGAGAATATTGACGTTTAATTATGACCGTTCACTGGAACACTTTCTTTTTACGGCCTTGAAAAATTCGTCAGGTAAATCAGAAGACGAATGTGCCGAAAAATTAAAATCAATTCCCATCATACATTTGCACGGTGATCTTGGTGCATTGCCTCATACTGGAAATGATCTAGCGCGACCTTACAATACAGATACCACGGCAATGGCCCTGAACATCGCCACCAAAAGAATTAAAATTATCCACGAGGGCATTGCAAATGAGCCACAATTTCAACAAGCCCAAATAATTCTTTCGAAAAGTGAGGTGATTTGCTTTTTGGGTTTTGGCTACCACCCGTTGAACATGGAAAGACTTGGAGCCGAAAACTGTCGGATTGGCCCCCTAGCCTCGAAACAAATCATTGGTAGTTCATTTGGCCTTACCGATGCTGAATCCAATCAAATTTCTCACCGTCATCGTTTTAATTTGAGGCCAAGCCGATACGCCTATCAACATTTGGATGTACTTCAATTTTTACGCGAGCTTGGCGTGTTGCATGGCAATTGGCTTTCATTTTCATCTGCACTTGCATTTCCTTTGCCGTTGAAGCAATTTGGCTTTCAAGCATTAACGAAACGAAAAGAAAGGATTAAAAATTATGGCACATGAACTACCTGCCCTGCCCTATCCCAAGGAAGCCTTGGAACCGCACATTGACGCGCTGACGATGGAAATCCATCACGACCGCCATCACAAGGCTTATGTGGACAATCTCAACAAGGCCATCGCCGGCAACGCCGCGCTCGAAGCCAAATCGCTCGAAGCGCTCATCGGCGGCCTCGCGTCCGTGCCGGACAACATCCGCGGCCCGGTGCGCAACAACGGCGGCGGCCATTGGAACCACTCGTTCTTCTGGAAAATCCTCGCGCCCAAGGCCGGCGGCGCGCCCACCGGCAAGCTCGGTGACGCCATCAAGGCCACGTTTGGCTCCTTCGCCGATTTTCAGGCAAAGTTTGAAGCGGCGGGCATTGGCCGTTTCGGCAGCGGCTGGGCCTGGCTCGTCTCGAATGGTGGCAAGCTGGAAATCGTTTCCACCGCCAACCAGGACAATCCGCTCATGGGCAAGGCCATTGCCGGCTGCGAGGGCAAACCGCTGCTCGGCGTGGACGTTTGGGAACATGCCTATTACCTCAAATACCAGAACAAGCGCGCCGATTATTTGAAAGCGGTCTGGAACGTGATCAACTGGGCCGAAGTCGCCAAAAAGTTCTAATCCCAATCCGTAGGAGCCGAGGTAACGAGGCTCTGACTAAATTTACGATATGCGATTTACGATTTACGAGTCATTCCATAACCGTGCGGGGGATGACGTAAATCGTATATCGTAAATCGGAAATAGCTGGCGGTTCAAATCCTCCGCTGTTCCACGATGCGGTTGCCCTTGCCGAGCACGATCACGCGCGGCTTCCACTTTTTCGCCTTCACCTTGCCGAAGGTCGCAAAGTTCATAATCGTCAGCCGATCGCCCTTTTTGCCGAGATGCGCCACCGCGCCGTTGAGGATGATTTCGCCGGAACCGCGTTTGCCAGGGATGGCGTAGGTCTCAAACCGTTCACCGTTGGCCATGTTTCCGCACAGGATTTTCTCATACGGCCGCAAACCGGCCTTGTCCATCAAATCGGCGGCGATGGTCAGGCTGCCTTCGTAATTGACATCGCCACCTGTGACCGTGGCACGGTGAATTTTTGATTTGAGTAAAATTATTTGCATTACAATTTTGTCCGGGTCCTTGCCGGTCCGAAAACGGGGTGAGTATAACGCACCGCGCGGTTACTTCAACTTGAGAAAATTCCTCATAATCTGCCGCCCGTTTTCGGTGAGAATGCTTTCGGGATGGAATTGCACGCCCCAAATCGGCAGTTCCTTGTGCCGCACCCCCATGATTTCGCCCTCGTCGGTCTCGGCGGTGATTTCGAGGCAATCCGGCATGGTATCGCGTTTGATGACGAGCGAATGATAACGCGTGGCGACAAAGGGATTGGGCATGCCGACAAACAGGTCCTTGCCGTTGTGTTTAATCGGCGAGGTCTTGCCGTGCATCATGCGGTAATTGACCACCACCTCCGCGCCGAACACATGCCCGATGCACTGGTGACCGAGGCAGACGCCGAACACGGGCATTTCCTTTCCGAATGTGCGGATGACCTCGTTCGACAACCCCGATTCGCGCGGCGAGCATGGACCGGGCGACACGAGGATGCGCTCCGGCTTTAACTCGCGGATTTCGTCGAGCGTGATTTCGTCGTTGCGCCGCACCTGCATCTCGACGTTCAGCTCGCCGAGATACTGCACGAGGTTGTAGGTGAACGAATCGTAATTGTCTATGACCAGCACCATGTCGGCTTCAAGTTAGCACGGAACGCGATTTTGGAAACCAGGAAAAAAACCGACTTGACGGTTGTCAATGCGCGGCGGCGGGGTTAGATTTCAACCATGAGCAGAGCGGAAATCATGTCTGAAATCCCGAAACTGTCGCACGCCGAGCGCCGGGAAATCATGCGCCACCTTCTTGAGGTGGAGCAGGACGCCGAGACGCTCGCGGAATGTGACCGGTTGGCGCTCGAACGGCTTCAAATGCTCGACACAACGGAGGCTGAAAAAGCTTTGCTCGACCGTGAATTGGAGGAATATCGCCGGAATCCCGAAGCTGGCTCGACTTGGGATGAAGTCGAAGCCCGAATCCGCAAACCGTCCCGCCCGTGAGCTGGCACGTCATCATCCGGCCCAACGCGGAGGCGGATTTGCGGGAAGCGTGGTCGTGGTATGAATCGCAACGCCCCAGTTTGGGTGATAAACTGCTGATTGAAATTCGCGCGGCGGTTTGCCTGCTGGAAGAAGACCCCGAACGCCGTCCTATTTATTATCGCGATTTCCGCCGCCTGCTCACGCGCCGTTTCCCTTACAAACTTTTTTATCGCATTGAAGGCGACCGCGTCATTGTCTTTCGCGTTTTGCACGCGAAACGGGAGCACCAACGGCAGCTTTGAAATCGGGCTGCGCGACATCCGCCGCGTCAAAACGCTACTCGGTTTCCTTGTCGTGCAGGGCGAAGACACTGGCGGCGGCGGCGGTCAATTCTTCGTCCGTGGGCGCGGCATAATCGAGATTGGCCGTGCGGTGAAGAATAACGCGGCTGAACTCCCTTTGCTCGCCGGGAGAAAGCCGCTCGAATTCTTCAAGCAAATGCGCGGTCGCTGTGCTCATGCTGAAAAGATAATGCGTTTATTTTCGCGGGCAAGTTGGAAAATGTGCGGCCACGAATCGCAAAAAGGTAGGGCGCGTCACTCCGTGCGCGCCGTCGTCCAAAGTAAAAAGCGGCGCGCAGGGGACTGACGCGCCCTACCAGTCCGTTCAAAAACGTCTTCTTTCGTAGCAGCCGATGTAACGAGGCTCATTCATCAAGAAAATTGAAGCCTCCTCACGTCGGCTGCTACAGTTTTAACAGTCTCCAAAGGCCGGGGATGTCTTTCTTCGTTGCCTTCTGTTCAACTCCATGCCGGCGCGGGTTCGTCTTTGGAGTGCGCCGACATGTCGGCGCTTTGAAAGCGGTGACATGTCACCGCAGTCCATAAAAGCTTGAGCTGCTCCGGCGGGACCGGCGCGGAAGCGTAGTGGCTTTTCATGCCGGAACCATCCACCCGCAAAACCCGCCTGACAAGGGCAGGCACTGGCGGCGCTATGTCGTTGTGTTGCCAACCCGGTTAACTTGAAATCATGGGCGGTTTCGCCCAAACTCCAGGAATGAGAACAGTTGCAGAAATTCAAGATGCCATCTCTAAACTTTCGGAAAATGAGCAAGGAGAATTGTTCCGCTGGCTTGAAACCCATTTGGGCATGCATGAAATGGTCGAGCAAGTGGCGCGCTTGACTCAATGTTATGAAATTTGGTGGGAAATCGCGAATTCCAAAAACGTAAAACGCTACGATAAAGTCCTGCAAGAATATCGGGATTTCTTTGAGCCGGTCACTCACATTTTGTTGTGGCAAGGATTTTTCGTGATCTGCTACCAGCTTTTCGATCAGCGTCCGGATTCCAAACACATTCATTTCCGAATTGACCAAGTCGCGCAAACGGACGCACGCCTTGCCGATGAAATGCGGAATAAGATTAAAAATTTTGCCGTGTTGACCAAGATCAAGACCATTCGCCATAAGGTTTCCGCGCACCGCGACAGGAATCGATTCCCCCAACAGGTCGTTAAGGATGCAGCTATGGTCGTTAAAGAATTGAATGAGGTCGTTCTCTTCGTTCAGGATATTGTTTCAACCTTGGTCGAAGCCTTGGATGTCGAGAAGAAATCTGCCGTTATGCAGAAAATTTCCGCGTGCCAAGGCTCGACACGTGACAGCACGTTCCAGGTTTTGCAGACGCTCACCCAAGCAATCCATAAAAATGAATGAGGGAAACAAATTTGCGTTAGTGCCGAGGCCGTCAAGCGCGGTTGAAAAACCTAAACTGGGCAAGGAGCGCATTCTGTCCGGCATGGTAGCGGATACGCTCGCGCTAGTGAAAAAGGAGCTGCGGCCCAAACACAGAATTCTTTTAGTGGATGATGAGGCCGACACCATTCGATTGTTGGAGTCAGTCATTTGTGATTGGTTCAAAGAAGCCACGGTGTTGACTTTTCAAGACGGCGACAAGGCGTGGCAAGAATTACAACGGGAAGACCCTGACATTCTCATCACTGACCTTATTCGCCCTGGTTCTATGAATGGCTGGGAAATGATTTCGATGCTCGCGGAGAGAAAAGTTAAATACCCTATCGTGTTGCTAACTGGCCGAACAAAAGTTCCTGGCCCGGTAAAAGAAATGTATCAACAGGGTAAAATGACGTCTGAAGAATTCATGTATGAAGTAATGCATACCCCGGCGGATGATGTGCAAGATTTACTTCGGCGCGTCAGTCCACCCTTAAACATTACGTTTCTGGGGAAGCCTTTCGAAAACGAAGAACTTCTAAAGGTATTGAAGGCGTGTTTGGAAAAAGGGAAGATGCCGCGCAAGTCCCGCCCGCTAAAAATCGTTATGGTGAATGACGAAGAAGGTGTCTTGCGGTCTTTCGAACTCGTTATTCAGCGTTGGTTCAAAGATGTCACGATGCTGTTTTTTGACAATGGGGCCGCAGCTTTGGATGAATTGTTGCGAACAGACCCCGACCTACTAATTACGGATGACACAATGCCCGTCATGAGTGGTGGAGAATTATGCCAACGTTTGTTCGAGAGGCGGGTCACTTATCCAATAATTGTGGACTCCGCTTGGGAGCCAACAGAACAGTAGTGCGGGAGTTGGCCAATCAAGGGTTGAATGTGTCATTTCTGCCAGTGCCGTGCGACGTCGAAAGTATTTTGAAGGCGGTGGAAACTGCTCTGAAAATCCAGCGCGTCACAATCGAAAAATCGGTGGAAACCGCGCCTCAGTCCCGCAACGAGCGAGCGCCGAGAATTGTTGTTGTGGACGATGATTCTCAGACAAGAAATTTATACAAAGAGGCCCTCCGAGATTGGGTAAAAGATGCAACAATAATGGAATTTGAAAATGGGGATGAAGCTAGGCGGGAACTATTACGGGAAGCCCCCGATTTTCTCATCTCAGATTTGGTGCATGTTGGCATGGACGGTTTCACAATGCTTCGTTTTTTAGCCGAGAGGAAAGTGAAGTATCCCATTTTGATTGCGTCAGGCAACGTGCCATCAATGGAAGCTGAGGCAAGAGAATGTGCCGGCCCGCACTTAAACGTCACGTTTCTAGAAAAGCCATTTGCCATTAAGACGTTTCGGACGGCTGTGGAAGCCGCGCTTCAAATACCCGCACGACGCGCACCATGAAAAGTGAACCTTGGATTTTGTTGGACACTGAAACGACCGGCTTGTCCGCGCCGATTTTCGTGGTTGAGCTGGCGGCGCAACGAATGCGTGACTGGCTACCGGATGGCGAACCGTTCCGTAAGTTGCTGAATCAAAATCAGGAGATTCCTGCCGAGGCTTCGCGTGTCCACGGCTACACGCGCGAGATTCTGGAGCGCGATGGCGAGCCGCCGCTGAAAGTCTATCGAGAGTTTGCGAAATACGTGGGCGGTTTGCCGCTTGTCTCGTTCAATCTGGAATACGATCTGGACGAAGTGCTGAAACCGGAGTGGAAGCGACTGCGCATTTCGCCCATCGGCAGCCAGGGTCTCTGCGCTCTGCGGCTCGCCCAACGTCTTCTCGATCCCGTGCCCGCCGGCAACTGCAAACTGCAAACGTTGCGGCAGTATTATCGCCTGTCCGAACGCGGCGCGCATACGGCATTGGGCGACGTGCAAACGGTCGTGGATTTGTTCGCGCAGGTACTTCGCCCAATCGCCGAACATCGCGGTTTGGATACGTGGGAAAAACTGGCGGCGTATGCGGCGGAGGAATGGTATCCATTCCGGATTGCTTTCGGAAAACACAAGGGGCGGTTGTTTCAGGAAGCCCGAAAAGATGAGGAACTGCGTCGCTGGCTGGACTGGCTGGCCAATTCTTCCAATGCCCGCAGCGCAAGAATGGGGCGCTGGTATTTGCGGCAACTCGAAGTAAAAACGGAACCGGCAATTGACAGCTCCATGTTTGCCACGCCGGGAATTGAAGGCAAAACCAAGCGGGTCAAATCGCCACCCGGAATTGGAGTCGCCGCAATCGTCGTTTACATCAATCCGGAATTGGAACAACTCCGTCAGCTTGTGGGCGGCGCGCGGGCGCGGCTGGCGGAATTGGAGACCAGTTACACCAAGGAGAAATCGCGGGTTGACGCCATGCAGGCGGTTCTTTTCCGGCGTTTGCGAGAGCATTACCAGAAGCGCGACCAGCTCCGGCTGATTGTGGATTATCGGAAGAAGTATCTGGATTCGCTGATTCGCGGCGGTGACGAGGAAGCCCGGCAGGCGGAAGAGAATTACGCAAAAGCCAAAGCGCAAACCGAGAAGGATTATCAGGAAACGGCGGTAGCCGTGGCTGAGAAGAAGCAGTTGACCCCGGAAGAGGAAGCCGAGTTGAACCGTCTGTGGAAGAAGCTGGTCAAGTTGTATCACCCCGACCGGTTCGCGCATGAGCCGGAAAAGCTGGAAACGTATCACAAGCTGACGGCTGCCATCAATCGGGCAAAGGACAGTGGCGACATCAAAACGCTGCGCGAAATTGCGGAAGACCCGCACGGCTTCATCCTGCGCCAGGGCTGGGCGAGCCTCGATTTCAGCGATGCGGCGGAAATCGGTCAGTTGCGGCGGCTGTATGAGACGTTGCAACTGGAAATCATTAGTGTGATCGAATCACTGAACCAGTTGCGCGAAAGCCCTGATTACGAGCTTTGCCAATTGAGCGGGCAAAAAGTCGGTGTGCTGGATGATCTGGCTTCGGAACGTGCCAAGCTGCTTGATCAGGAAAGCGCCGAATTGGAAAAGCAGGCGGAACAACTGGCGGAGGAAATCAAGGAGTTGAACGGAGAGACGGCCACTCGCATCAGTTAGGCCGAGGCGCCTGCCTGCGGCGCTTGCTTTTGAACAATTCCAACTGCGGTTCCTTGAAGAAATCGTAGTTTTTCAGGATGCGGATCATCTGGAGCAGGTCGGACTTCTGGTAGTTGCGATTCACCTCAATGTGCCCGATGAGATCGGCGAGCATCACGTGAAACGGAATCACGGCGTCAATACCCTTCGACCGCAGCAATTCGACGCTCTGCTTGCGCGCGTCCTCGCCCTGCGGCAACGCCGGCACAACGAGGATTTTCGTCGGCGCGCCGTCCGCGCCAAACGCGCGGGCCGCCTGTTGAAACACCTTCGGCTCCACGAACCGGAAAATCTCCGGCGCATGCGCCAGCACCGCCATGCTGAACGTCTCGGTGTGCCAGCCCTTCACCACCACCACGGCGCGCTCGATAAACCGCAGGTCCGGCGACGACAAAATGAACGGCAGCCCGGCCTCACGCTTTTGCGGATGCGGATTCAGCACAAAGAAGTCAATGTCGTCCTCCTCGCGCTTCGTCTGCGCGATATACTTCCGGCGCTGTCGCACCAGGAACTCGTGCAACTCGAAGTATTCCCGGACTATGGTTTCGCTGACAGCCGCCACTGCCTTAGTTGAGGGTTGAGGGTTGCAGGTTCAGGGTTTGTTCGATCAGCGCAGCAGGGACTTTGTGGCCGAACTCGACCCTGCCGATTTTCTTTGCCAGCACGAATTTGATTTCGCCGCCACTGACCTTTTTATCGAGGCGCATGGTGGTAAAGAGTTTCGGGCGCTGCCCGGCACGCAATCTCACGGTCGTGGGCAGGCCGACGCGCCGAAACAGTCGAACAATCCGTTCGCGATCGCGTTCGGGCAGGCCAAGAACGCGGCTGGAAATTTTGGCGGCAGCGACCTGGCCGATGGCAATGGCCTCGCCGTGCAAAAATCTGCCGTAACCGGAAACGGCTTCAATGGCGTGGCCGATGGTATGGCCGAAATTCAAAATTGCCCGCAACCCGCCCTCGGTCTCGTCCCGGCCGACGACCTCCGCCTTGATTTCGCAGCAGCGCGCGACCACCGCCGCGAGCATTTTCGGTTCGCGTTTGAGCAGCTTCGGCAGGTCGCGTTCGATCTGCGCGAACAGTTTTGCATCGTAAATGACGCCGTATTTGATGACCTCGGCGAGGCCGGCGCGGAATTCGCGGTCGGGCAAGGTTTTCAGCGTGTCGAGGTCGCACGCCACCAGCCGCGGCTGGTAAAACGCGCCGACCAGATTTTTCCCGGCCTTGAGATTGACCCCGACCTTGCCGCCGACGGAACTGTCCACCTGCGCGAGCAACGTCGTCGGCACCTGCACGAACGCAATGCCACGCAGATAAGTCGCCGCCAGAAACCCCGCCAAATCGCCTACCACGCCGCCGCCAAGCGTGACGATGAACGATTTGCGTTCGAGCCGGTGCACCGCGAGCTGGTCGTAGCAAGTCTGGACCGTTTTCAAACTTTTGGCCGTTTCACCCGGCTGAACAATAATCAGCGACGGCGAAAAGCCCGCCGTGGCGAGGGAGTTGAAAACGGATTTGGCATAACGTTTGCCAACGTTGGTGTCCGTGATGATGGCGCAACGCGGCCCGAGTTTCAGGCGCGCGCATTCGCGACCGAGCCGGTCAATCAAACCTGGCGCAATCTTGATGGCGTAGCTGCGGTTACCCAGTGAGACGTGAACGGTGCGCACGGGTTAAGCATAAAGATTGGCGGCGAACTGTCAAAGTTTTGACGATCATGAAAAACCCTGCGCGAGACTGGGTTGAAATTGGTTGCGGGGGCTGGATCCCGCAAAGCGGGACCAGCGATCCCGCACGGCGGGATTATGAGCCTGACGAGCTTTGCCGCCCGGTTAGAAACCTAAAGCCAACTCCTCCTTTTTGTCGTTTGAGGCGATTTTCCAGTTTACGTGCATCGGAAAGCGACAAGGATTCACTTGTCCAAATCAGCGACCATGGCCCGCGATGCCGCGTCCAAGTTGAAACTCCTTGATTGTGCTGTTGCAGGCGTCTTGAAACGTTCTCACTCAGGCCGATGTAAAACTTCCCGACCGCATTCCGAATTACATAAACCTGATAGGCGATTGTCTCAGACATAAAAAACCCCGCCGCGCGGCGGGGTTGAAATCTTGCGGGGGTAGGATTTGAACCTACGACCTTCAGGTTATGAGCCTGACGAGCTACCGGGCTGCTCCACCCCGCGATTCGCTTTGAATTTACGGGGGTTTCAAGCTGTTAACAATATAAGAAGTGAGTGTCCAGCCGGTTTGTCGCCACTTTCTAACGGCGTTTTGGGGCGATTGCCGGGGAGTCGGCATCCACGGGAGATCTCATTCCGGTTCGAACGTCCCGTCGCTCTGGGTCATCAACTCCTGAAAATCTACCGCGACGAGGACGCTCGTTTGAGGATGGGGGCAGCTTATACTGGAGATGCAAGCCTGCGGCGGTATCTTTTTAGACATTCCTCGGCACCTGGCCCCAATACCGTGTAACGTCAGCATCCCGCACGAGGGCCCGGTAGTGCTTTATGATCACTTCGGGCGAGTTGCCCATCTCTGAGGCGGTGAGATTTTCATCCTTGGTCTTGCCAAGAAAATAGCTGCCAAAACTGTGGCGCATCGCATTGTGCGGCCAGAGCGTGATCCCCGCCTTCACCGCCAATTCGTGCAAACGCTCCGAGAAGACATCAATGTTGCGCTCGGGGCTAATGGCGCCGCTCGTCTTCCGATGCGGATTCAGCCACGCGAGCAGATTGTCGGCAATACTCACCAGGCGACGCTGGCGTGTCTTCGCCTTGATCCCTTTCACCTCAATGGTTCGGTGTTGACGGTTGATCTCCGACCAGTCGAGAGCGAAGAGCTCGGAGCGTCGAAGTCCTGCAAATAGTCCGATCGCCAGCGCCGGAAGCATCTCAGGATCGAACTTCTTCCCCACGCATAGCAACCCCCTCGCCTGCTCTACAGTGAGGATGCCAACAGGCCGGTCGTCAAGGATGGGACGGTCGATGCTCGCTGCAGGGTTGTCGGCACGATACCCCTTCCCCACCGCGAAGTTCAGGATTGTGGTCAGTGTCACGAGGTAGTTTTTGCGCGTCCGTGGCGACCATTCGGACTCCTCCAACCAGTCCTCGATGTCCTGCCGAAGGATCCTGGCGACATCGACCTTCCCGAAATCCGTACCGATGACCCTGAGATAACTCTCGTATTGCGCGATGGTCCGCGGCCGACAGTTCATGGCCTTCCGGGACTTGAGGAACTCCTCTTTTAGTTCCTCGATGGATTTGGCGGATTCGGCCCGCGGGGCGTTGCGAATGAAGAACTCGGCAGCTTGCGTCAATGTGGCGTTCAACGGTTTTAATCGCTGCGAGCACGCCACTGCTTCTGCGCGCAGTGCCATTGGAAGAACGAACGCCTCGCAGCCCAGTCTATGGCGAGCCTCTTCCGACTGCACGAGGAACTGCTTCGCTTCCTTGCGGCTGCCGAAGTAGCGACGCCGGCGACATCCGCCCGTGTACTTCTGCCCCAGCGAGACGACCCAGTAGACACCGTTCGACCGGCGCTCCTTCCTAGGTTTGATTCGCAGGGGCATAATTCAGTGAGTTTTTGACGTGTGAATCAGTCGCCGTGTTACTGCGCCACCCTGTTGCGTCGCGGTAGCGGAAGTTCACCAGCCTCAATACGCTGCATACAGGCTAGGACATCACCGAGCCGGTAGATCGTGCGCCGCTTGCCCTGCACGATAGGTCTGAGCCAACCGCTTCTCGTGCAGCGATACGCGAGATCCCAACTGCAGAACAGATCTGGCAGTTGTGACGCCCGCACCCAAGGACCGCGCATGCATTGGACGAGAGCGTTCGAGCCGATCGCAGGCTCCGCCGCGTCCAGTTCCTGACGCTGCATCTTTGATTCCGTCGCGTCCTCGCCTCGAAGCGATTTCGACCTTTCCAAATCCGCGTTGATCTCGTACATATCTCAGGAAACCATAACATCGGTTTCCGATTATTGCAATATATGTTTTCGGAATCCATAATAACCAGACTGCGCCAAGCGCGCGAGATGGCAGGACTCACCCTCGCCGACGTCGCATCAGCTACAGGTTACGCCCAGACGACCTTGAGCAGCGTCGAAAACCACCATGACCAGCCCAGCAAACGCCTGCTTTCGAAATGGATTCAAGCTCTAGCCATTAACGAAGCATGGTTGAACACCGGTGAGGGTGAAATCTTCGCCAAGGCGGTGTCCAAGCAGCCTCGAGAGCAACGGAGCGATCTCGCTGCACCAACTCGCTTTCGAATTCGGAGGGCTCGTCAGCATGCCACTGATCTTCTCCAAGAACTTGATCAGATTGAGAGAGACCTATCAGGCACCAAGCCTGTATCGCGCACAAGGAAACGCTCCTGAAGTGACATGAATATACCCACCAGGCCCGTGGTGTGACCCAGTTAAAACTGGACAGGGGTTGTTGTAGTTTTTGTGTGTGATTCTGTCAACGATTGTTGATAGAAAATGGTTGGAGACAACATGGCCAGAGCGCTGTGAGGAGCGACCTCGTTGTAATGGACGATCCAGTTGGGGATGTTCTTCATAGCCTCGGCCAAAGTTTCCAAGGGTTGATGGGCGAGGTAATCGCGCTTGAAACTGCCGAAAAAGGATTCGACCAAGCCATTGGATTGGGGACTGCGACAAGGTGTGCGACAAGCGATCAAACCCAGTTGATTTAGGAGCTGTTGGAAGGGTTGGGCGACGAACTCCGGGCCGTTGTCGGTGAGGAACTCCAAACCTTTGGCGCGATGTCGTTGATGAGCAAAGCGCAGGAATAAGGCTTCGCGGAGCAGTTCGCAAACATCCTGCGTGGTCAAACGCGGATGTAATTTCCAAGCCAGGACCATGCGGTCGGCGCAGTCGATGACAACGGCCAACCGGAGCTTTTGACTGTTCCAGAGTTTGAGGGTGGTGATGTCGCAGGCCCAAGCGCTGATTGGAGTGAAGCACGGCCACTTTGCCCTCGTGCCGGCGTCCCGGGCGCAGGGTGCGCCGGCGATGGGAGGCCAGCCAAGCCTTGCGTTTGAGGTATTGATAGACCGTTTTGCGATAGCAGTGGATGCCCTGCCGCAAGAGCAGCGCATGGATGCGCCGGTAGCCATAACTGGGTGGACAATGAACCAGAAGGGCGTGGATCGCTTCGGCCAGTTGTGGTCGGCGCAGTGGCCGAGGTTGACGCGGCCATTTGCGGTAATAGAACCAACTGCGTGCCATGCCCAGCGTGTGCCAGGTCAAAGCGATGGAAGCGTTGAGTTGTTGCGCCAGGCATTTTACATCCCTTCGGGTAACCGGAGTTCCTTGAGTTCGCAGAACTTTTTTAAAAGGTCCACCTCCGTATGCGTCTGAGCCGCCACGTCTAGTTTCCCGTGCTGGATTATGAAATCATGGCGCCATGGATTCATCAAAAACCGGATCAGGACGGCGGCGTTGGACTTCTAAACAGCGGCAACGATTGTTGGTGCGTTTCCACCAAGGCCATTTGACTTTACGGGACTTTGCCACTCGTCATGGCGTTGGATTGTCCACCCTGAGCAAATGGTTGCGTCTGGAACGTGACGCCGTGCCCACGAAGATGAAGTTTCAAGAAGTGCGGCTGCCCAATCCAACCTCACGCTGGCCGGTTGAACTCGTCAGCCCGCAAGGTTGGATCGTGCGATTGCAAAACGGGTCGGATGCACAGATGCTGTCCACACTATTGCGGGCGCTGCCATGCTGAACGTGTCGGGCACGACGCGGGTACTGGTGGCCACCAACTCGGTGGATTTGCGCGGCAGTTTCAACCGGCTCTACAGTCTGGTCATAGACCATCTGAAGGGGGATCCGTTGTCGGGCAATCTCTTTCTATTTACGAACCGGCGGCGCAATCGAATCAAAGTATTATGGTGGGACGGGTCGGGGCTGTGGGTCTGTGCCAAGCGGCTGGGAGCAGGGCCGTTTCACCTAGCCTGTGAGTGAAAACGGGCAGGTAAGTTTGCGGGGGAGGAGTTCAGCGCGTTGGTTCACGGGCTGGTAATTCACTCAAAAAAGGATTGGTATCGGCGTTGAGAAAAAAGTTTTGTCACGATTGAACAAATATTTCTTGTTCGCGTCAGAGTGACGTGACCGACACCAAGCTGCTCGAAAAGTACGAAGCGATAAGTGCGCGTGTCGCCACGTTGGAGACGGAGAACACCCGGTTGCAAAACGAGAACCGGCTGCTGCGCCAGAAGCTCGACCAATATATCCGTCATTACTTCGGCGGACAGCGCAACGAAGGTTTGGACAAGCACCAATTGGAACTGCTGCTGCAAGGCTTGCCCAACGTCATCACGTTACCAGCAGCAGAGAGCGCGTTCCAACTCGTCAAGCTTGCGCTGGAGCGGGAGCCGACGGCTCTTGGGAATGAGTTCGCCGTGGTCGCGCAAGCCCTGATCCAGTTGTTTCTTCCAGCGATAGATGGCGTTGGCTTTCAGCCCGTGGAGGCGACACAGTTCAGCCACCGGTGTGCCCGCCTGCCATTGCTGGAGGACCGAGAGCTTTTGCTCGGTGGAAACGCGGCTGCGTCGTCCGCTCTTGACGGGGGGATTTGGGTTCATTTGCATAACGTTAAACAGGCCTTTCAAACTGTCCAAATCTCAACTGGGGCAGACCAAACAATCGTCCATACATCATCCTTCAAAAGCGTCTCGCTCATTGGGGCTTGACGATGTGTGTTCTTTATCTTACTCAATCGCGGCTATGTTAAAATATGAAGGAGTAATAATATTCGCCCTGTTATTACTATTCTTCGTGCCCTCGATTTGGGCGGCTGCATCCTTCGACGGAGACTGGGTTGGCGGTTTTGAGCGTCCGGAAAGCCGGGTTTTCGTCCATACGCATTTCGGGGCGGCAAATGACGGAACAACCGGAACGATTGACGTTATTGACCTAGCTATAAACACGCGGCCCATGGGCAAGCCGCCGGTTATCGACCCGCGGTTCGGTTACCCTATAAATACGCAGCTCATGGGCAAGCCGCTGGATAAGCTGGAATTGAACCCGTCACGCGTGCATTTCGAGCTAGCCGACAAAGCCAGTCAACTTTCCTTTGAAGGACAGGTAACGAATGGCGTTATGACTGGCCTGGTGGAAGACAGAGGGAAGAAGTTTCCTTTTCGATTGGATTTTGTGATCAAAATCGATCCTTCCCGATATACCGGTATTTATCACGTTGGATCGGGACATTTCATCAGAATAGGACCGGACATTGTTTCGCTGTTTTCTTTTGATACCCAGTCAGGGCAATTAAGATTTTTACTTCCCCGCACCGAGGCTGATTTCGTTTGCGGTCCGGGAGCGAAGGCATATCCAGTGCAAGCCACCATCCACTTCACGACCAACCAGCTCGGACGAGTCACGGCCATGCAATGGAAAGAGGAGACCGCTCCGGCTTTGGTCGGCACCCCGATAAAAGAGCTGCAGGAGGAAGAAGTTTCATTTAAAAACGGGGAAACAACCTTGTCGGGCACTTTAGTGTTGCCTCCCACAAAAGGTCCGCATCCCGCAGTGGTGCTTGTCCACGGGGCAGGTCCGGGCATCCGCAGCAACTTTCGTTTTCTTGCCGATTTTTTTGCGCTGAATGGTGTGGCCGCTTTGATGTATGACAAACGGGGTTGCGGAACCTCAACGGGCGATTGGCGCAAATCCGGTTTCGATGACTTTGCCGGTGATGCGCTGGCCGGGTTGGAACTGCTGAAGAATCGGCCGGACATCAATCCCCATCAGATTGGCCTTTGGGGCGTCAGCCAGGGCGGATGGATTGTCGGTTTGGCCGCTTCCCGTTCCACAAACGTCGCCTTTATCATCAGCGTTTCTGGCCCCGGCATAACACCGGAAGCACAGGGGGTTGTTGCCGTTGAACATTGGATGAAAGCCGCAGGCTTTTCTGAAACTGATCTTCGCGAAGCGCGTTCCTTATATCTGTTGAACTCTCGTTGTACACGGACGGACAGCGGTTGGGATGAGTTCGAAGCTGTACGTAAAGCCGCCCAGAACAAGCCCTGGTATAACGCTAACCCCTATTTGGGTTGCTGCGCTTCCGGTGCCGAGAAACAGTGGCAGTTGATATGGGATTATGATCCGGTTCCGGCGCTGCGCAAAGTGTATTGTCCGGTTCTGTCAATCTTTGGCGAATTGGATTCGCTGGTGCCCGCCCAAAAGAGCGCGGACATTTGGAAAACCGCGCTAACGGAGGCGGGTAATCAAGATGTAGTCATTAAAATTGTTCCGCATGCGGATCATGGCATAGCCGATACGCGAAACTGGATTACACTGCCTGACTTTTTTACCCTGCAACGCGATTGGCTTTTGAAACACGTTACGGTCAACTACTAACCAACAGTTTCAAGCGGCGCGAGCAACCGGCCTCGGTTTGGCCGTAGCCTTGATC